>JAGVPM010000180.1 GCA_020052235.1 Candidatus Goldiibacteriota bacterium | reverse complement strand
TTCGGAGCGTTTAGAGCTTAAAACAGATTGCTTCGTCGCAAAAATGCTTCTCGCAATGACAATCAAATGTAAAGAAGCGTTGGACGCACTACACTAGGCAGTGAACTTAACCTATCACGCTTGTATGCCGGCTGTATAATTCCGTTTAAAATTAAGTCAATGAAGGCTTGGATTTGCCGAAACTAAGCGTCAGGGAAATAGTCCGAGGCGGAGGCGCGGCAGTGGCGCAAACAGAGGTTGAAAAAAGCAATGCCGGCCAGGCGCCGGATACCGTGAATTCCACCGGTCCGGTGGGTTTAAAGGATTTTGAATCCCTGGCCCCAATGCCTAAAAGCCTGGCGTATTTGGCCAAGGTGCAATTCGAGCCCGAGGTTGGGTTTCAGGAGGTGGCGCGGGTTATTGAAACGGATATGGCGCTGGTGGCCAATCTGTTGCGGCTGGCCAATTCCGCCTGGAGCCACACCACGTCCCCGGTCAGCACGGTTAAAGATGCGCTCAACCGCTTGGGCATGAGCAATGTATTGAACTTGGTCCTGATTTCATCCCTGGCCGTATCCATGAAAAAAGCGTGTTCCGGATACGAACTTGGAGAGGACGAATTGGCGCGGCACAGCGTGGCCGCGTATTTGGCCGCCAACAGTTTGCTCCGTTTTTCCCAGCAACCCATCCCCAAGGGTGCGGCCACGGCTGCGTTTCTGCACGATATCGGAAAATTGCTCTTGGGGCGTTACATCACCCGCGAGGTGCTGGACCAGATCCGGCAAAGCGTTTTGGACAAGGAGTTCAAATCGCAGTGCGAAGCCGAACAGCATTTTTTAGGCACCGATCATGCCGAAGTGGGCATGGCGATTGCGCATCACTGGGGATTTCCCAAAGAGCTGACCGTGGCCATCCGGCGGCACCATGCTCCTGAAGTTTTTGACGATGCCCTGCTGGCGGCGGTAAAAATATCCGATTCCATTGCCAAAATGATTTTCCCCCTGGTCGGCGGCTGGGAATTGGAGCCCGCGGAACAAATCGAGATAATGAAAGTCCTGGGCATGGTGCCTTCGGATATAGCGCTCATTTGCGTGTTGGTGGAAGAGGAGTGGAAGGAAACCGAGAAATTTTTGCAGGTGTAGGGGCGTATTGCAATACGCCCCTACGGTTCATTGCCTTTTAATTGCTGATTATGTTGCGCCACGTCGACTTTGAGGGCCAAAATTTCTTCCAACGGATATTCGCTGAATTGCCAGGAAAACACCGAATTGTTGGTCAGCAAAGGATCGAGTTCTTGGGGCAAGCGGCCGCTTTGCATCCAGTCGTTCCACATGGGCGTGCCGGGGATCGGCGAGTACTCGGTCAAATTGATTTTAATACCCAGTTGCATCAGATAATCAACCCCTGCGCATACTTCCTCCCACGTTTGGCCGTACAGCCCGTACATTAAATAGGCCCCGATGTCCGAGCCCGCAAAACCGGCTTGGAGCAGGTGCGCCACCGCTTGTTCAAATTGCGGATTGTCGATTTTTCCGCCCAGGGCCGATTGGCGCGCCGGGTCGGCGGTTTCCAAACTTAGCCGCAAGGTTTTAAACTGGGCGTCTTTCATCAAGCGGGCCGTGCGCGCATTTAAAAAAGCGGCGTGCAGGCCGTTTGGGGTATGGAAACGAATGGGCAACGGATCGCGGATTAAAGCTTCCAGCAGGGGCTGGAGATGGGTTGCGGATTCATACAACAGCGCATCATCATAAAAAGCAAAGTCCGTTGCGCCCAAAGCGTGCAAGGCATAGATATCGCGCAGCGTTTCCCCGGCCGGGCGCCGCGTGTAGCGGGTCTGGAGCTGGGGCGAAGCGCAATACGGGCAGGCGCAGGGGCAGCCCCCGGACGTGAGCAGCGGGGCGTAAGGCCAGATGTTGTAGAGGGGCAATTCGTAAAAACGTTGGGCGGGAAATTGCGGGGTTATGTCCAAGCCGAGCGAGGAAAGCAGGCCGAGGAGTTTTTCACCCGCCGCGTGCGGATAGACAATATCGGCCCCGGAATGGCGGCGGGCATGCTCCGGGTTGAGGCGCGCGTACAAACCGCCCAGGATGACCGGCGTATGCGGCGCGAGTTCTTTGCAGATGCGGACGGCTTCCTGCACGCCGGGATACCAATACGTCATGATGCTGGTCATTAAAATAACATCCAGCGGCAGGGCGCGGGCGAGTTGTTCGCGAAAGCGCTCCAAGGAAATGCCGTAACGCCCATAGCGGCGCGGAACATCTTTCAGCACATCCGGCACGGGCACCGGAACTTTGGTATATTTTCCCACCCCATAGCAACCGGGGTGATAATCGTCCATACAATCGATCCAGGCCAAGGACTGCGCATAGGGCGATAAAAATTCCGCCACCTGCAACAGGCCGAGAGGTTTGGACCACATATTGACGGCGGCATAATCGTAAATCCATGGGTTGATGAAGGCTAAACGCGGCATTAACCGCGGATGGATACAATTGCCAGAATCAGGGACAGCAGGGAAATGGCCGCGGTAAAGGCGATCGCCAGGATGTTGTTAAGGCGGCTGTTGGTATGGTCGCCCATGATTTTTTTATCATTTATTATGATCAGCATGGCCACCAGCACGAAAGGCAATACCAGCCCGTTGATGACCTGGGACAGGAGCATAATTTGAATCAGCGGGATTCTCGGCAGGAGGATCAACCCCGCGCCGAAAAGAATTAGGCAGGTATACAAGGTGTAAAACTGAGGCGCTTCGGTGAAGCGCTTGTTCACGCCGATTTCCCAGCCGAAGCTTTCGCAGACACTGTAGGCCGTGGACAGGGGCAAAATGGATGCGGCAAACAGCGATGCATTTAAAAGGCCGAAGGCAAAGAGCCAAGCCGCGTAATTTCCCGCCAGTGGCGCCAGGGATTTGGCCGCATCGGCCGCGGTTTCAATGATTACCCCCCCGTGATGGCTGGAAAACAAAACCGTGCCGCACACAATAATAATGAAGAAGGCAATCAGGTTGACCGAGATGCTGCCGATGACGGTGTCGGCCTTGGAGTAGGCATAATCCTTAATGTTGATCTCTTTTTCCGCCACCGAGGCTTGCTGATAGAATTGCATCCAAGGCGCGATGGTGGTTCCCACCACGCCGATCAGCATGATCAGGAAGCCGGATTTGAATTTAATCTGGGGTGTTACGAATTCCCGGCCAATGTGAGCCCAGTTGGGCTTGACCATAAATCCCGTGACCAGATACGTGATATAAAAAATACACGCCACCAGGAAAATTTTCTCCACGGATTTATAGGTGCCTTTGACCACCATGTACCAAACCAGCATGGCTGCCAGGGGCACGGAAATAAATTTGCTGACACCGAACAATTCAGCCGCCGCCGCCACGCCGGCAAACTCTGCCACGATATTGCCCAGGTTGGTCAGCAGCACGAGCGTCATGAGGTAAAAGGTGAACTTCACGCCGAATTTTTCGCGGATCAGCGAGGAAAGGCCCTTGCCCGTAACAATTCCCATGCGGTTGCACATTTCCTGGATGAGGATCAGGGCCACGGTGATGGGAATAAGCGACCAGAGCAAGGCATAGCCGAAGTGCGCGCCGGCCGCCGAGTAGGTGGTGATGCCGCCGGCGTCATTGTCCACATTGGCCGTGATGATTCCCGGGCCCATGATGGAAAAGAAAAGCGCCATTTTAATGAACCAGGGACGTTGTTTGAATTTTTCCAGCCAAGCTGCGGCCATAAGTCAGGCGCCTCCCTCAACTTCGTCTTTAATGTCCGGGGAAAACGCTTCCAAAGCATCGCGCACGGAAATGATGCCCTTGATTTTGTGGTGCGAGTCCACGACCGGGAGCATGTGAAAATTATATTTCAAAAACAATTGGCCGATTTTTTCAATGTGCGTGTCCACTCCGATTTTGATCACCTTGGTAGCCATGATATCGGCTACGGGCTGGTCCGGTTGGGCAATAATCAGCTGGCGCAGGCTGACGACTCCGACCAATGAGTTTTGTTCACTTAAAACATAAATATAATAGATGGATTCGGCTTTTTCATGTTCGGTGCGGATTTTGTCCAGCGCCTGGCCGGCTAAAATATTGAATTTGATGGTTATGAACTCGGTATTCATCAAACTGCCGGCCGTGTTTTTTGAATGTTTCAAAAGTTCTTTTAAATCAATGACTTTCTTTTTAGGCAGCGCGCGGAAAACCGAATTCATTTTTTTTCGGGATAATTCGGAGAGCAAGTCCACGGCTTCGTCCATGGGAAGTTCGTCCAGGATTTTGGCCAGGATGTCGTTGGAAAGCGTATCCAGCAACTGCAGGGATGTTTTCATGGGCAGCTTTTCAATCGTCTGAGCGGCCGTGGAAATATCCAGGGCTTTGAACGCGGTTTCGCGTTCGTCGGTGCCCAAGTCCTCCAAGATGTCGGCCAGGTCCGCGGGATGCATGTTGGAAAGCTTGGAGTAAGAAATTTTTAAGGCCAGAGTCCCGGCTGAATTTGAGTCGGCCAGGGGCTGGACGAATTTCCATTGGATGAATTTATCCTCCAGGTCATAGTCCACGAGCCAATGCACTATTTTTTGATACAAAGCGAGCCAGCCCAAGCGGCGGAGCAGGCCGGAAAAGCCCACGTCCATGTGCACGATCCAAATATTGGCTTTTTCAATGAGCAGGTGCAGGTCATTGACGCGCACCAGGCGCGAACCGGAAATATCCACGATTTGTTTGTCCAAAAAAGTTTCCCGGACTAAAATTTCATGCTTGGCCAAGCTCGCCTTGGGCCCCATTTCGGTTTGCGCGTTGTCGGCCAGCACGGGCCCTTTGGTTTCGGGAATTTCAATGCAGCGGATGGGCAGGAATTGCCCCGGATCAAACCAATGGCGGCTGATGATCAAACCCGTGATGTTGGGGTAGATTTTCGTCACATCGGCAATGACATCGGAAATGTAACCCAGCGTCCGGCCGCTTTCACGCTCGATCACTTTTTTATGGATTAATTGGGAAAAAAACAAAAAAGAGAAACTCATAAAACAATCCCGCCGGCGCACATGGATGCCTTAAGAAGTGCAAGGAAGCCCATACTAAAGCAATCGCAGGGTTAAGGCAAGTTTTTAGTCGCGGGCTTACTAAAAATAAGCCGCCGAAATGATCTCACCGCAGAGGCGCAGAGGACGCAGAGAAAAAAACACCGATTGATTTCCTCAGCGCTCTCTGCGCCTCTGCGGTGAATGCGATTTCCGGCGCAAATCGCATTAAACCATGCGTAATTGAATGCTTGACAGTGGTTGTGGCGGTGTTTATAATCCATGCCATTCCTGGCCCGGGCCATGTGTGTCCGGGCTTTATTTTATGCAGTTCAAGATCCATTAGGAGGATAACCATGGAGTGTACGGGCAATTATTTTTATACTTCTGAATCCGTGACGGAAGGACATCCGGATAAGATGGCGGACCAAATTTCCGATGCCGTGCTGGATGCGGTGTTGGCGAAAGATCCGAAAGGCCGCGTGGCCTGCGAAACCCTGCTGACCACGGGGATTGTGATCGTGGCCGGTGAAATCACGACCACCACTCATTTTAACGTGCCGGACTTGGTGCGCGAGGTAGTGGCGGAAATCGGGTACACGGACGCGGCCATGGGCTTTGATGCCAAGACCTGCTCGGTCCTGACCGCGCTGCAGTCCCAGTCTCCGGATATTGCCATGGGAGTGGACCGCGACGGCGCCGGCGACCAGGGCATGATGTTCGGGTTTGCGACCCGCGAAACGCCCGAGTTGATGCCCATGCCCATTATGCTGGCCCATAAACTTGCGCATCGTTTGGCCGATGTGCGCAAGCAGGGCAAGGTGAAATACCTTCGCCCGGACGGCAAGTCGCAAGTGTCCGTGGAATACCGCAACGGCAAGCCCTTCCGCGTTGACGCGGTGGTGATTTCCACGCAGCACCATCCGGGGGTGAGCCAGGCCCGCATCAAGCAGGATATGATCGCCCAAGTGATTAAACCCGTGATTCCCGCCAAGATGCTGGATTCCAAAACCAAGTATTACGTGAACCCCACCGGGCAGTTTATCGTCGGCGGGCCCCATGGCGACACCGGGCTGACCGGGCGCAAGATTATCGTCGACACCTACGGCGGCATGGGCCGCCACGGCGGCGGCGCGTTTTCCGGCAAGGACCCGTCCAAGGTGGACCGTTCAGCGGCGTACATGGCGAGTTACATTGCCAAGAACATCGTGGCCGCCGGATTGGCGTCGCAGTGCGAAATTCAATTATCCTACGCCATTGGCGTGGCTGAACCCACGTCGGTTATGGTGAATACGTTTTGCACCAACACCATCCCGGAAGAGACGATTTCCAAATTGGTGCGCCAGGTGTTTCCCATGACCCCAAAAGGCATTATCGAGCATTTGAAACTGCGCCGCCCGATTTACCGCCAGACCGCGGCCTATGGCCACTTTGGCCGCAGCGCCTTCAGCTGGGAAAAAACCGACAAAGCCGCAACCTTGAAACAACTGGCCGGGAAGCATAAAAAATAAATATGGTTTAATCGCCGGGACATTGGAGTCTGTGCATGATCCGATTTCAAATGCAAAAAAAACGGCTGGTTCGCCTGCTGCTTAGCCTTGTATTGGGGCTGAGTTGGGGCGTACCAGCCTTTTCAGTTTTTGCTGCCGCCACCCCGGCAGCCACCCCCGCGGCCACACCCGAACCGGAAAAAGCAGCGGAAGAAGCAAAGAGTATTTTAAGTGATGAATTTGGGCAAGAACGTTTGTTGTTGCCGTATTATTTTTCCGCGTATATTCCCCGTTTGGAACGAACTGAAGTGAACTTAGGGTTGTTTTTAAGCCAAACTCCCGGCGTAGACGTATCCGTAAGCTGGGCCGCCCTGGAAGACATTATGTTTTCCGCGAGAATGTCCGCCATGGGCGCCAGCAATACCGCCGGACTGGGATTGCGGTTTTTGGCCTTGCCTGAAAAACCCACATCGACGAAGCCCGCCATTGCCTTGGTATTGAACACCCTGTTTTTAAATCACCGCACCTTGGGCGATCCCCGGCAAAACATATTCCGGGGCAACCGGGTGCAGGGCGGGGTGGTATTTTCCAAGGATTTGGGAGCCCTGGCTTTTTCACTCCAAGCCGGCGACGCGGTGCAGGCATTCATGCAATATTTCCGTTTCCACGCGGAAGCGCTTTTGGAATATCAGAGCGGCCGCTCCGGCGTTGAAGAAACCGCAGCCGGGCAATTCGAAGTCGGCGCTAAAGCCGCCTTGGAAACCATCGTCAAGCCCGGGGAATTGTATGTATCCTTGGTCATGGATACCATTCCCGATTGGGTGGACAACCAAAACTATTACCTTGGAGTCCGCTACTTTTCCAGCCCCGACCTGGCCTTTGACATCATCACCGGCCGCCTGCAAAACGGCTACGGACTGACCGCCTCCATCTCCTGGGTTTTCCAGTAGGGAACGGTTTAAAACCGTTCCCTGCAATTATAAATCAATAATCACTAAATTAACCCCGATACGCTCAATCCGGTTGGTATAATCGTTGACGGTTTTGCCGCGCCTGCGTTATACTGGAAAAAAATTACCCGCGCGAGGTGAAGCCGCATGGCCTGGAAAATTTGGTTACGGCGCCTGACTTACGCAAGTTTGTTCAGCCTGATGTTTATCGGAGGCTGCAATCTGTTTGGAAACATGCACAACGACGGCATGGACAGCGACACGAGCGTGCTGATGGCCGACGGGAACGCGGCGCTGACGCGGGGCGATTACAACAACGCTGTTGTCTATTTCAACCGCGCCTTGGACCATGATGCGGGAAATTCCGAAGCCCGCGTCGGTTTGGCCGAAGCCATGGTCAAGAGCAAGCAATTCAATTTGGCCGATTTCATTAAAACCCTCATGAAAAATTCAAACAACCAAGGCTCGGGATCAGGCTCGGGCAGTACGCTGCAATTGATTAATCTGGCGGATTGGCATTGCGCCACGTATGCGGAGTTGGTGAGTTTTTATACGGATCTCATCAATGTGCTGGATCCGATCGCATTGGGGCAAACGCATGGGCTTTACGGCAGCAATGATTTGAACGTCAATTTAAACGTCGGGTTTATTTACGTGCTGCGCATGGCCGCGCAGTTGCAGGATTTGACGGCCGTGGCGTATCAGGTGCAGCAGATGTCCAAGAGTTCAACCACGGCCGCGGCTTTGGGAATTTCTCAGGCGCAATTTGACTTGTTGCCGGAATCTTTTTATTGGATTTCACCCACGCCCCCGGCCACGGTCCTGACGCAACTGCAAGCGGATATTGATACCGGCATTGCCCGGTTGCGCACGGCGGCGGCTGCCACGGAGTCGAAAAAAATGATAAATGACATGATTGATATGTTCTCCAGCCTGCAAGTGCAAACGCATTAATTTCAGGGGAGGAATTGCATGACCAACCGCCTGTTGAAATATATGGCCCTGACGCTGGGCTTGCTCGGAACCCTGGGCTGGACAAGCGCATGGGCCGGTGAAACCCGCGAGCAGCAATT
>JAGVPM010000041.1 GCA_020052235.1 Candidatus Goldiibacteriota bacterium | reverse complement strand
GCCAGCCCGGCCATTTTCAATGCCGAGGCAACATCTTGGCCCAGGCCGACGGCCAGCATCAAGGCACCCAATCCCGTTGCCAATCCGGCCAGCAATCCAAAAGGCGTTTTGGCCGTCAATTCCTTCATAAATTCCAAAAGGCGCGCTTGCTTTTCAGGACCATGCACTGCGGCAAAGCGTTCTTCCAAGCCTTTGACACCCAGCATCGTGGCTATGGAAATACCCAAGGTCAGCGGCCATTCCAAGAAAGGCGCAATTAAATCAGTGACGCGTTTAAACATGTTCGCTCGTTGCGTGCCCGCGGTTAAACCCAAACTTTGTCCCAGCCGGCTCACAGTCAGTCCACCCGGCGCCAGCACAGCCGTGCTGCCCACGGCTATAATCGCCGTCATGGGGCTCTGCAACAACACACCCAAGCCCGCGGCAATGCCGCCGGTTTGTACTGTGCCCAAGAGCGTTTTTTCCATGCCGGCCACAACCCGGTTTTCCACCAACACAGCTTCCGTCTTTCCATCCAGACTTACTTTCCCCAACGTCTGGTTCAGCGCCGCACCTTGACCCTCGGGCCGGATCACCACCGACATTGTGCTAACGCTGCCCAGTTCAAACGGGACAATGTGCGTAGCACCGTTAGATTTGACCTGTTCCCACAACGGGCGGATTATTCCCTTCACCGCCGCTTGCTTGGCATCCACTTTTCCTTGTTCAGCCGTAACCGCTGCGTTCAAAACTTGTTCGATCAACGCCACCATGCGTGCATTCAACTGCACATGCTCGCTCTGATTTGCCAACTCTCCCGCGCTCAACACACGTTCGCGGTCCGCAGGTGCCACCAACGGATATTCGCTTTCCAACGCCAAGATATTTTGATTCTCCGCCAGCAACTTCTCCAGCGGCGTCCGCCGGTTGCGCAGCAGCGCGTAATACGGGTTTACCAAATCTTCGTGAGTGATTTTCGGTTGCACTGACAGGTACGACACATTCCGGTTTTTCAGATTTTGCAGCACACCGGCCGTGTGGAACCCGCCCGTGACCAACACAGCCACCCCCGTGCGGTACTCGTTCATCCGTTGCAACGTGTTCTCCACAAACACCCCGCTACGCGCATCCGCTAGCTCGTAAAACGCCTGCACCTTCGACATATATTTGTCCAAATCATAAATTTCCGTATCCACGCACAGTTCGCTGTTCCGGTCGTATTGCTTGATGAAGTCCACGAACTGGCTCACCCGGTACGCTTTCGGGTTGGCTCGGTATTCCGCCAGTTCCGACGGCTTCACCGAAATATTCAGCATCCGCTCCATGATATCCAAGCGGTGCTCCAGGCGGTCCAATTCTCGTTCCGCCTCATGGCTGTACATACGCTCGCGTATCTCGCGATCCATGGTTTCCAACTCTTCAAACAGCGCATCCGGGTTCACTTCACCAAAAACCGCATTTGCTCCCTTGCTCACGTACTGGCTCACGTTCGGGTACGCGCTGAGGTTCACTCCCATTTTCTTCGCGTAGCCGCTCTCCACCATCGCGTACTTCAGCAGCGGAATTTCACCTTCCCGGCTCGCTTGCTTCTGGTTATCCAGCGACAGCAGCGCCGCGCTGTACACCCCGCCCTTGAGTTCCTTGAATATTTCCCGCAGGTCATACACGTAACCTTGACTTTCATCATTCAAAAACTCGTTCACTACTTTCCGGCTCGACGCGTATAACTCCGCGTTTTCGATTCCATCCAGCAGCAACAGCTCTTTGCCCATGGCCGTCGCATATTCCGCACCCGACATTTTTCCTTGTTTCACAAAATACTGCCCGAGATTTTTTTTCACCCGCGCGTTCGCGATGGTTTTGACTTGCGCCATGTTCACCGGCTTCGATGCGCCTTCAATGGCCACCAACTTCAGCCCCTGTTCTTTCGACAGTTGCTGGATCAACTTGGCAATATTGCTCTGCACTTCGTAGTTGCAATGCAAATCTTGGATGTGAATGATGAGTTGCTCTTTTCCCTGGAAGGCCGCTTGCACATTCCCAAACTCTTTGGGAATTTTTACGATTTGATGGTTGTACAGGATAGACGCTTCGGCGCCGGGGTATGACCCGCCTTCAAAGGCCCAGGTCAGATACGGGAACACAAACGTAACCGTAAGTAACAAAGAAATAATTTTAGTCAACATACAGCTTTGGGCTTTTTGCCAAAAGCCAAGTGATAAAAAAGAACCGCTATTATTGCTTAATCGGGTGAGCAAATTCATTGAATAACGCTCCGGAAAAGTCCTAAAAATCTTTTAATTTTAAAAATTATATCATTTATTTCCGAAGCATTCAAAAATAAACATCAATAATATTATTATAATTAAATGTTATTTAAATCGGTGTTTCAAAAAGACACATAGCGGGCGTTTTTAAAGAAACAACATTACCCTTTATTTAAAAGCTTTTTCCATTACTCATTTTATAAAAAAGAGTATCAACACGTCAAAAAGAAGTTAAACGAAGACTTTTAGGAAAAAAATACAATGACATGAAATATTTCGGCAGAAAAATTCCAGAGGCAACTTTATCGAAGGTTACGCAATTTGTCCATCGGCGCCCGCAGGGTCATGGTTTTGCCGTCTTCACTGACACTCACATCCGCTACAGTTCCCGCTTCAATCCCATAATACACCACAATGCCAGGACCCAGGTTTTCTGTCGGAACACTTGCACCGGCTTCATCCTTAAAAATCTTTATCCCTGCCGCCACTTGCCCTTTGATGATGGGCTCTGACACCTCCTTGATGTCCTTGGCTTTCCCTTTCACAGTCACCAACATGTTCCCGTTGGATTCTGCCGCAAACACCATAGCGTCCACATTTTCCAGATTTAGTGTCACGTCCTCGCCTGTGTAAATCACTGAATTTTTTACATTGTTTAGATTTACTCTTCCTTGACCCAGCACGATGTTTCCATTCCGATCTTTCGGAACCAGCCCGGCTTGTGCCAAACACTCAATCTCATCCCAGTTGCCAATATCAATCCACTGAAAATTACCGGGTACCACCAACCCCTGAATTCCAGCAGCCTGGATGTTTTGACTGGTCAACGGCATCATGACTGCAAAATCTATCGAGTTGTCCACATATTTTGTAGTCTCAGGATGTTTAATTTTTAAGGGCAAATCTAAAAACGCAACTTTTGCTTCCTCGGCTTGATTCTGTCGCAGCGCCTTCACCATGGCCTGGTATTGCGTATACATTTCCGGCTGGATTTTCTCCAGGACTTTCTCCATGACAGAAACCCGGAACACAAACATTCCGGCATTCCATAGCCATTTGCCCTCGCCTTCCGCCTGCATCGCTTTGGCACGAGCCTCGTTTGGCTTTTCCTCAAATTTCAAAATTCGGTCCAGACCTTCAACGCCGGAAATTTTCTCCGCCTTGCCCACATTGATCATCCCGAAAGAAGTCCAGCGGCTGGTATCCCGGCTCGGCTGAATGCCTATTGTGACAATAGCTGCCGTCTTCTGCGCAGCGGCAGCGGCTTTGTCCAGCGTAGTCCTAAACCTGTCCACTTCCGGCATCAGATGATCCCCGGTTAAAATCACCAACGTGGGATCCATGATTTCACGCGCGCAAAGATTGGCCATGGTCCAGAGAATTGCCGGAAGTGTATTGCGCCTTCCCGGTTCTATCAGCATGTTCTCGCTGGCCAATCCCAAATTCCGCTGAATAAGAGCCGCGTTGTCTGCACCGGTTACGATGAAAAAATTATTCTCATCTACGAACTTCGGAAATTCACCTTTTGGTTCATTACGTACAACACGGTCTCGGGCGAGTTTAATCATAGAGCGTGACTGGTCCGCTAAGAACGCAAGAATCTTATTAACCGGCCAAAACCGGCTAGACGCTCCACCAGCCATGACGACGGTTCTTACTTGAGATAAATCCGACAATGGCTGCCCACTTGCCCCTAATTTCATCTCGCCCCTGCTTCCTGACGAATTCAAACACCTTAACCTAAGGTCGCTTCCACGTCATGCGTCTTGCCATCGCTAAAAATCGGAATGACTAACCCCTTCGTCTCCTGACCGTCTACTTTTATCGCTCTCACGCCGCGACTAACACCTGATAAATTTTTCACCATGATCCGGTAGTGCGCTCCCCGATATGTACGCCGGACAGTGAATCCCTTCCAGCTGGCGGGAATACAAGGATCAATCTTCAAGCCCTGATAGGTCGGCTGGATGCCCAAAATGTATTTCGTGCTTGCCTGGTACATCCAGGAGGCCGTACCAGACAGCCAGCTATTGCGCGCCAGACCAAATTGCGAATGTTCATCGCCCAAAATATTTTGGGGATAACTGTAAGGTTCGCATTCGAATTCATCCAAGCGGTCATTTTTGGTAGCCGGATTAATTTGGTTATAATATTGAAAAGCCCGCTCCCCGTTGCCAACCTTCGTTTCGGCAATAATCACCCAAGGATTGGTATGTAAAAAAATGCCGCCGTTTTCCTTCGCCCCGGGCGGATAGGTGGAAATCCCTCCAATATTCGGATCAAATCCATTAAATCCAGGGGCGCTCAATTTCATGCCATTCGCCGTGTTCAAATATTTATTCACGCTTTCCAGAGATTTTTTCGCCCGGTCGTCCGGTGCAAAACCGGACAGCACTGCCCACGACTGAGCATTGATATAAATTTTTCCCTTCTCGTTGATATGCGAACCGAGAGGTTTGCCGTCATAATCAAAATAGCGGATGTACCATTCTCCGTCCCAGGCGGCGTCATTAAAATTTTTCTTCATCTCCGCATAGTAGCACTGGTATTGATCCACCATGACCTGGTTATCCATAAATTCCAGCAAATCGATCATTTCTTGCAAAGCCCAGCCGTATAGGTTGGCGTTAAAGCTGGATTCCGCACCGGTCGCCAAATTCACGGTGTCATTCCAATCCGCAAACCCCAGCAGCGGCAACCCATGTTTCCCAACATTGGTATGGCTGAATTCCAATGACCGGATCATATGTTCCAGCACAGTTCCTTGTTCTTCCGGCCTGCCTTGCTTATCTTTCTCATAGAACGGTACGTTTTCCTTGAGGAACTCAAAGTTGCCGGTTTCTTTAACATAAGCAGTGATCGCCAACACACACCATAAATGATCGTCGCCATAATAATGCGGCCGGTCTTCGCGTTCTTCGGAATCACCGACAGTGGCCGCCATGCTCATGGGGTTGAATTGATGCATGGAAGAACCGTCGCGCTTCTGGATCATCAGAATTTTCCGGATCAATTCCTTGCCCTCTTCCGGCATATGCCCCATCACGCCCATGACATCCTGCAAACTGTCGCGCGTTCCAATCCCCCGGGCTGAACCCAACCCTAATTGATATAAAGACAAATACCGCGACCAATTTTTTGTAATGTAACATTGCCTGGGATTGTGAACATTGAGCATTGCATTCATGTTCTCGTCCGGCGTCTCAACCTGCAAATTGGATAAATAGTTCTCCCAAAAAGCCTTCAGTTCCGCAAATGCTCCGTCCACCTGCGCTTCATCCCGAAAGCGCAAGATACCAGTCATGACTTTATCCAAGCTTTCTTCCTTGCCCAATTGCGTAATTAAACGTTTCGTTTCATTCGGCTGAATCACGCCTAAATGGTGCAGCAGAACACCAAGATTATCCCCGCGCAAAGCTTCATAATTTTCCAATTCAGGCTGGAGCAGAGCCAGCGGTTGTTTCCAAGTTCCATATTCGTTGCGCCCTAGGAATTTCTTGCGGTCCGATTCAAAGGAAGAAACCGGCCAGTTGGAGGTAAAATAGTTGATCGAAAAATCACGGCACATAAACGCATATTGCGTTAAAATCTTATGCCCGGTTTTTTCAGAGTAAACCTTGCTTTGCATGGTTTGCGGAACCCAATCCGCGTTGGTAAACTGCTTCAAAGCATCAAAATGGGTGTATTCGACCACTGGAATAATGTCAATTTCCCGCGCTGCTTTCGCCAAGTTGGTGACTTTGATATCGCGCAGCATGACGCTGCTTCCTTTGGGAATAAACACAGTGATCTCGCAACGGATGCCATAAAATTCAGTCACCCACCGTGAATACCCAAGACCGATATGGCACTCAAAACGATCGTAAGCATCTAAAGTAGGTACATAATAAGGCGAAAACACTTGATATTTTCCATTTTTATCTTTAAACCTAACATAAAGAGTTTCCCCCTTAAAATCCGAAGCCGGTAATTGTGGGATATATTTAACCATCCGGTTCAGGGCCGGATCACCCTTACAAATCAAAGAACCACCCGTATGATCAACAATCCCGCCAAAGGAAAGTTCCCCGACGTAATTAATCCACTTAACCGGAGTTTCCGGGTTCGTAATGACATACTCCCGGCTGGCATTGTCAAAATACCCATATTGCATAAGGCGAAAGCCTCCTCAAAATTAAAAATGGTTGAAAACGCAAAAAAGATACCACATAAGGGGGGAAAAGTCATTCTATTCTGATAGATCTTTGTATCGGGGTCGTTAGGTTAACCTTTTCGAACAATTGACATAAAAAGCAAAACATGTCACGGATTAATTTTTAAAAATCCGGGCCGAAAGTTGCAGTTGGCGGTAGAGTCGGTCGTATTCCCCAGCCGAACGCTCCCAAGAAAAATCCGCGAGCATGCCGTTGTGGGTAACTTTTTCCCAAGCCGTGGGATTGGCGTAAACTTCGCAGGCGCGCTTAACGGCGGTGAGCAGGCCCTCGGCGGAATAATCCGCAAAAGTAAATCCATTCCCGTGCGTGCCGTCGAACTCAGTCACGGTGTCGGCCAGGCCGCCGGTAGTGCGCACGATGGGCACCGTGCCATAGCGCATGGCGATCAGCTGCCCCAGGCCGCAGGGTTCAAAGCGGCTGGGCATGAGGAACATGTCTGCTCCGGCATAAATTTTATGCGCCAGTTCATTGTTGAACTCCAGATTCACTGAAAGTTTGCGCGCGAATTTGGATTTTAAATTAAGCAGGTATTCATGGTACTTGCGCGCGCCCGTGCCCAGGATGATTAGTTGCAGGTTTAAATGCAATAACTCGCTGGCCGCGGCTAGAATGTCCAAGCCCTTTTGTTCGTCCAAGCGGCCCACCAAGGCCACCAACGGAGCGTTCTCCAACGGAAACATCTGCCGCTCTTCGAACAATTTGGCTTTAATTTCAAGTTTACGCTTCCGTTCGTGGGACTGGTAATTAATGGGAAGCAAGGGATCGTTTTCCGGATTCCAGACAGCGTAATCAAGGCCGTTTAAAATACCGGAAACTTTATTCCCGCGCGCGCGCAGAACACCGTCCAGGCCATGTCCAAACTCGGGGGTTTTAATCTCACGGGCATACGTAGGGGAAACCGTGTTTATCCAGTCGGAAAAAACCAAACCAGCTTTGAGAAAATTCAATCGTCCCCAAAATTCCACGCCCTCGGCATTGAATACGCTGGTGGGCAAGCCTGTAAGCGCCATACTCTCCGGAGGGAAGATCCCCTGATAAGCCAAATTATGAATGGTCAGCAAGCTTTTGCAATGTTTGTAAGCCGGTTCGGCAGCATACAAGGTTTTGAGATAAACCAAAATAAGTCCTGTGTGCCAGTCATGCCCGTGCAGGATATCCCAGGATTGTTTCAGAGCTTTGCCCAATTCCAATACGGCGCGGCTGAAGAATACAAAACGTTGGTCATTGTCGGGATAATCCCCTTCTCCATTGCCGTACAGTTCCGCGCGCTCAAAAAAAGGAGTGCATTGAATAAAATAAATTCGCAAACCGGGTTCGAAAAGTTGCGCTTCCCAAACCTCGGCGGGAATGGTTTGCTGTCCTAAGGGGACCTGCAGGGTTAGGTGCGTGGAAGTTACACTCACTCCGGCATTGTGTATGTGGCGATACATGGGCATAACCACGGAAACTTGATGTCCACCCTTCGCCAATGCTTGCGGTAAGGCTCCGGCTACATCGGCCAAGCCGCCGGTTTTGGCAAAAGGCACGCATTCGGAAACAGGAAAAAGTATATTCATTAGGACCCCATGACCACTTCAATATGATGTTCCTTATCAACGGGCAAAACCGGAATCACGTTTCCTTCAACCGGGATGCCGTTGACGCACATGCTTTTGACGCCCTTGAGGGCCCGTTTTGGATTTTTTACCTCAATGCAATACCATGCGCCCCGGAAAAACCGGCGCACGGAAAAATGCTTCCACCCCGCCGGAATGCACGGGTCCACCAGCAAACCGTCATATTGAGGGCGCACGCCCAGGATATATTTGGAAATGGCTACAAAATTCCAGGCCGCGGTCCCTGTCAGCCAAGAATTTTTTGCCTCGCCAAATTTCGGACTTTCCTTCCCGGCGATCATTTGACTATAAACATACGGCTCGGTGCGGTGAATCTCCGCCATGTCGTTTTTATTAATTGGTAAAATAGCCTTGTAATACTTCATGGCCTGCTCACCCCGGCCCAACATAGTCTCCGCGATCATCGCCCAGGGATTGGGATGGCAAAAAATCGCGGCATTTTCCTTTAACCCCTCAGGAAACAAGGTCACGGCGCCGACTTCATTGTCCCAATTTTTATACGCCGGCCATAAAAGCACGATACCATATTTCGTGGCCAAATATTTTTTAACGGCATTCATCGCTGATTCCGCTTGCGCATGATCCGCTGTCCCGCTCAATACGCTCCATGACTGCGCATTTAAGTGAATCTTCCCTTCATCGCAAGTATGTGAGCCCACGGGTTGCGCTTTTCCAGTGAACGCGCGGATGTACCACTCGCCGTCCCAGGCTTGTTCATTGATGGTTTGCTTCATCGCCTCGGCATATTGAGTGTATCGCCCGGCCGATCCGGGGTTGCCCAAACGCTCCAAAAGCCCGGCCAATTCCCGCGCAGCGAGCACGAACATTTGCGCCACCATCACGCTCTCCCCGCCCGGCTTGAGGGTCAGGCAATCGTTCCAATCCGCATTGCCCATGAGCGGCAAGCCATGCGCACCCAAATGCGCGCGCGTGTACTCAATCGCGCGTTCCATATGCTCCAGCATGGTGCCGTTGGAACTGTCGTTATAGGCAACTGCCTGGTTGGCGAATTCGAAGTCACCGGTTTCGCGAATGTATTCGCACACGGAATAAATCAGCCACAAGTGATCGTCCGAGTATCCGCCGCCATTGCCTTTCTTGGTCATAGGCGAGTACTGGTGGTGGGCACTGCCGTCCGGGAACTGAGTGGCAGCAATGTCGCACAGACGCATTTTGACTTCCGCGGGAATCTGGTGAACAAAACCAAGGGTGTCCTGGTTGCTGTCTCGAAACCCCATGCCCCGCCCGATGCCCGATTCATAATAAGAGGCCGACCGGGACCAATTGAAGGTAGTTCGGCATTGATACTGGTTCCAGACATTGACCATGGCATTGACCTGTTCGTCGGGAGTTTCCGCCTGGTAATTTTGCAGATTTCTTTCCCAAAAATGTTTTAGTTCCGCTAAAGCCGCCTCAACATTCTTGAGCTTGCGGAATTTTTGAATCACCGGCTTTTCATCGCCTAAATCCTTGCCGACACCCAATTGAAAGACTATTTCTTTTTCCTCACCTGGTTTTAAACTCAACGCCACGCAGTGGGCGCCTACCGGAGACCAGCCCATGGCTTTGGAATTGGCACAGGCGCCCCGCTCAATGGCCTGGGGATTGGACTCGGACCGGTAAAGTCCCAAAAATGTTGCGCGATCCGTATCAAAACTTGAAACTTTCTCATTGCAATCAAAAAAGGCGAAGAGATTTTTTTCCACCCTGTACTTGGTCAAATGATAAATAGTGCCGTTTTTAAATTCTGCTTCTCCGATGTTCAGATTGTATTGGAAATCGGTCATATCATTAAAGGCATCCCACAGGCAGAATTCTGCATAAGAAAATAAATTCAGCTGACGATTTTTTTTGCCAAGATTTTTCACTTTGAGTTTCCAAATTTCAACATTGGCATTTAATGGGACAAAATAGGTGGTCTCGGTCTCAATCTCTTCATAACGCGAAGTAATTCTCGTATAGCCCAACCCGTGGCGGCATGCATATTTATATTTCTTAAGATCATTTTGCGTCGGCTGCCAGGAAAGCGACCAATATTTCTTGGATTGGGCGTCGCGCAGGTATAAATAGCGCCCCGGGCGATCATAGGGTACGCTG
Source organism: Candidatus Goldiibacteriota bacterium (assembly GCA_020052235.1). Classification (GTDB taxonomy): domain Bacteria; phylum Oederibacteriota; class JAAXVQ01; order JAAXVQ01; family JAAXVQ01; genus JAAXVQ01. Next base: position 32,335 of record JAGVPM010000041.1, on the reverse strand, counting down.
TTGTACCGGTAGCGCAAAATCCGGCGCTCCCGAGGATCAATGTGAAAGCTATACCCTCCGGCCGTGTTGGATATCAGGCCGCAGTACTGCTGAGCGCCGAGATAATTTATCCACGGCAGGGGCGTATCCGGCCGCTCAATTACATATTCCTTGTTTGCCTGATCAAAATATCCATAGCGCATAACTTTTAATTATTCCTTATAGATAAAATGAAGCTCCCTGCAGCAAAGCCGCAGGGAGCTTAAAATCGCCTACAAAATCCAGTGCTTACCAGCTGCCTTCAATGCAAATAGGCCCAAATTTTTTCGAACCTTGGGAAGCTCCCTTGATGAAGCTGCGGTTGGTCAGGTACCGAATTTTACACCAGCTAAAAAATTTTGAACCAGGCTTGAGCTTAAAACAAGGCCGGAAATAACGATACAGAAAAAACGATCCCAGAAGGAAGCTGCCCAGTGTCAGATAGGAAAGAAGCGCACTGCGGGAAAATGCGCAGGCAATCAGGCCCAAGATGAACAACAGGCCGAAAAAGTGCATAAGATGATAGTCGCCGATATGCATGATTCCCTTCCCCAAAGGCAAGGCCAGCGGAATGCTCCTCTTTTTACCGTACTGCAAGATAATCTCAAAACGGTTCCGGGCATGTTTCTGGATCAGCAGCGGATGACCATAACCATAACCGTGCCACTGCTTCAGGTAGCTCTCCAGTGAAACACGGTGCATGTGCTTGACGACCGCGTCCACGGCAAAATATAATTTGTAGCCCTTAGACTGCACACGGATGCAAAAATCCACATCCTCGCCGGTAATCTCATGCCAAAATTCGGCGCCAATGTCCTGCAGGGCTTTTTTGGAAATCGCCAGATTGGCCGTAGCGAAAAAAGGCGACCAATCACCACCATTGACTTCGTGGGGATCGTAATTTTTGATTTCCGGCATGAAACCGTTTTCCCGCACGCCGCAACGCCCGGCCACACTTAAAAAACGGACTTGTTCACAGTAGCTTTCCGTGAAGTTGTTCATGTCCGTCCGCAGCGTAAGAATCTCGCCGCCCACAATGCCGATTTTTGGATCCAGCTTAAACGGGTTCAGCAGCTTGGTCACCCAGTCTTTCTCCGGGGCGCAGTCGCCATCCGTGAACAGGATGTACTCCCCTTTGACAATTTTCAAGGCCGCGTTGCGCGCAAACCCGGGTGAGACGCAGTTGGGCACTTCCACCAGCACGATCTGTGGGTGCGCTTTCGCCCATTTTTTAGTAATGGCAACGGTTTCATCCGTGGAACCACCGTCGGCAATAATGATTTCAAAGCGATCTTGGGGATAATCAATGTTGAAAAAATATTCAAAAGTCTTAGCGATCGTCCGGTCCGCATTGCGTACTGGACAAACAATAGAAATAAACGGTGTTGCGTCTTGCTTCACTGGATCCTCCTGGTGATTTAGCCTTTTAAGCCGGTTGTGGCTATACCTTCGATGAAATATTTTTGCCCGATGAAGAATACGACGATAATGGGAAGCAGCATTAGCATAGACGCCGCCATCATGAGGTGATAACTGGACCCGTAAACCGTGGTAAAGGTCTGCAGACCCAGCGCAAGTGTAAAATTCTGGGAGGAATTTAAATAGATCAAGGGATTTAAAAAATCATTCCAATTATAAACGAAACTGAATACGGCAATTGTGGCCACTACTGGCCAGGAAAGCGGCATAATAATGCGCCAATAGATGTCAAAATAACTGCATCCGTCAATCAATGCAGCTTCATCCAATTCCGGCGGCAAGGTCATGAAAAATTGACGCAGTAAAAACACATTGAACGCACTAATCGCGAAAAAATTTGGTACGATCAGAGGCAAAAACGTATCGATCCAACCCAAAGAGCGGAACAGGATAAATTGGGGGATCATGGTCACCTGGACGGGAATCATCATAGTTCCCAAGAGCAGGATAAACAGAAAATCACGGCCTTTGAATCTGAGCCGTGCAAACCCGAATGCTACAAAGGAGGAGGAAACAATGGCCCCCAGGGTGTTGAAAAACGTGATGATCAAGGTATTCTTCAAATATGTGTTGAAGGTCTCCGGCAAACCTTTGGGCGCCCAGGCGGATAGATAGTTTATCCACTGGGGTGGCCAAGGTATCCACTGCGGGGGCGTGGCGAAAACTTCGGTTGAAATTTTTAATGATGTCGAGATCATCCATAGAAAGGGAATCAGCATGACAAAACCGAAAAGGCAGATAACCCCAAGAATGATGATTCCTTTGATCTTTTTTCTGGTTAAAGCTGCTTGATTGAGATTAAAATCGACCATTGCTACCGACCCCTTTATTTGCCTTTGGTGTTTCCTTCATAGTGAACCCAACCCGAAAAACGAAACAGGAGCAAAGTCGCCCCCAAGATGATCAAAAATAAAATCCATGCCAAGGCCGATGCATATCCCATTTGATGAAAGCGGAAGCCCATCTGGTACAAATACACAACATAAAAAAGCGTGGAATCCGCCGGCGCACCCGAACCGCCTGACATGACATAAGCCTGCGTGAATATTTGGAATGATTGAATGACCAAAATAACCAAATTAAAGAAGATAATGGGTGAAAGCATGGGCAGAGTGACATGGATAAATTTTTGAAAAGAATTGGCCCCGTCGATGGATGCCGCTTCGTATAATGCGGCCGGAATACTCTGAAGTCCGGCCAGATAGATCAGCATGCCACCGCCAACACCCCACAAACTCATAATCACATAAACCGGTTTAGCCCAAAACTCGCTCGCCAGCCAGAGGGGGCCGTGAATGCCAAACATCGACAGGAAATAATTAATCAATCCTACGTCCGGGTTAAAAAGCCACATCCAGATAATGGAAGACGCCACGCCTGCGGTTACCGAAGGCAAGTAAAAAAGCGTACGAAATACTTTAATGAAGCGTACCTGCTGATTCATCAATACGGCAATTGTGAGACCAGCGACCAACTGCAGGGGTACGCTCATCGCAGTGTAGAAAAATGTATTGTACAAACTTTTCCAAAACCGCGGATCCTGCGTGAACATTTTAATATAATTTTGGAAGCCCACCCATTTAATCGGAGTAATCAGGTCCCATTCGCAAAAACTTAAAAGCATGGACGCAATGATCGGGCCGGCTGTAAAAAAAAGCAACCCTAAAATCCAAGGAAAAATAAAAATATAGCCCCAAACGGATTCAAGCTGACTTGATTTCATCCTACACTCCAAAGAATTATTTCTTGAACAGTTCCTTGTTGGCCTTGGCGACCACTTCTTTCAATACTTCTTCCGGTGTTTTTTCACCTGCCCATACTTTGTCCAGCGCCGGGTTCAAATAGGCAATTAAAAATTCATTCCAGCGGTCCATATAGGGTGAGTAAGTCACATATTTAACCGCTTCCAACAGCATGCCTTTATTTTTCGGTTTTTGGCCGTCTAAAAAGTACTCAGACTTGGCAATTTCCATGTTAGCTGGTTGGGCCAAACCTGTTTTCGCCAATTGCACCTGGCCTTCCCGTCCGCAAAGATATTTAACCAACTTCCAGGCCTCGCGGGGATTTTTACAGGTTTTAGTGATGGCATATCCGGAACCACCCGTTGAATATCGCCGAATGCCGGTGGGTCCCTTGGGAAACGGAACCACATCCCAGTCAAAATTTTTAATATCGCGGAAATAAGGCGTTTTCCAAATCCCGCTTAAAAACATAGCGGCTTTGCCGGTCATGAACAAATCCGCGCTTCCCACCCCACCCGTGGAGGACATTTGCGAAGGCGAAGGCATAACCTTATATTTATAAATAAGATCCTGACGGAACTGAAAGCCAGCCAAAGCTTCGGGGGAATCCAAGGTGATACGGGTCGGATTTTTAATATCATCCACATAATTCCCGCCGTTGCTTAAAACGAAGGCATCCCACAAGCTCCAGTCATCCACAAAACCGAACCGGGTGATCCGCCCGGAAGCGTCGGTTTTTGTCAATTTTTGGGCAATTTGCAAAAAATCCCGTGGCCACTGCCACTCGTCCTTGGGATATGGCACACCCGCTTCGTCAAACAGATCTTTATTGTAATAAATGCAGCAAATCGGCGCCGTGTCACGCGGAATGACAAAAAGCTTATTGTCCACGCTGAAACGGGAAAGAACTTCAGGATAATAATTTTCCAGTTTGAAACTGTCATCGGAGAAAATAAACTCGGACAAATTCATCAAAACGTTTCTTTGCGCAAAATTCACGAAATTGTTAACTTCCACAAAAACAACGTCCGGCGCCATACCGCCGGCAAATTGAGTCAAAAGCTTTTCAATATAAGGGGCACCGCTAGGGGAGCGTTCGAGTTTGACCCGGATTTTCGGATTTTCTCGTTCAAACTCGCTCACAATATTATTAATGATTTGAATTTCGGAAAGATCACCCCAAAAAACAAAGCGCAATTCGGTTTTGGCGTCTTTTTTTGAGGTACAAGCCGAATTAGAAAAAAGCAATAATACAATGCTCAAAAAAGCCAGACTTTTTTTCACTTTTCCCCCTTGATTCCCTCGGTTAAACCCGGCGGTATCAAACATGAATGTGCAGATCATATACAACATGATTGCTCATTGTCAAGTTTTTTTTAAAATTTCATAATAAGGATGCCGGCCATCAACAGGTGCGCCCGGACAGTTTTAAATCTATTTGACAGTCTCTGTGACACCCTTCGAAACGGGATCATTGATCACCCGAAAATCATCCACCAAAAAGAATCCTTTCTCATCCTTTTGGGCGGAAGCAGTTTTCAGATCCAATTCCAGTATCTGGGCGGGATTAAACGCTACGGGTTTCCCCCAACCTTCCTGTTTAATGGCGGAAAAAGGAATTGTGATTTCCTTCCACTCCGCGGGCGTCGCATCCAGCACAAAACCATGGAAATCATAGTCATTTACCGCGGGTGTGATCAGGACAACTCTCAATTTATGACCGCTGCCTTTTAACCAAAATTTCAAACCATTGCTCTGCGACCAATCCTGAACCTTGCCAAAGATGAGCGCGGCTATGACATTCCGGTATTGATATTTTTCCTTCAAAACATAATCCAGCCGGATGGCGCTGGGTTGATTGGTCCGGCCGTCCACTTTTTTCACCTCGCCCGTCGAATTACCGCCATTGGTCGAATCCAATATAATCTGCCAGTCAAAATCCGGATTATTGGTCAAAAACAAACCCGCAGTTTCATTCTTGGTCGTGTTTTGCGCGCAAGCGGAAAACACGACCAAGAATGAAACACCACTGATCAGACGAAAAATTTTATTCATAAATTGGTTCCTCCCCGAAAAAATTGATGATGCCCATTCTACTCAAGCGGACTAAAAATTATCCCACTATGCTAACCACTGGCTTTATTTATGTCAAGAAACTTTAATTTATGTGACAAAAATAGTTTGCTGAATATTTTTAAATTCATTATACTATGTCACATTTTTTTTTGCCTAAGGAGTCTTTCTACATATGAGCACAATCTTTTTCAATGCCCATCATGCACCGCAAGGGGCCTTTTCCACGTTCACGCTCGGATGCCGGGGGGCATCCGGCGGACTTGGGACTGAGCTAAGTAAACCGGCGGACCAAAATTTTTACATCGGCTTGGAGCAGGCTGAAAAAAACATTTTTGAAGCCTTTCCCTTTTACGCGCTGACGGCCGACGAGCGGGCCCGCTATGAGACGAACCCGCATTCACCCAACCCTTCCGCTCAAGCGGTGATGATTCCTTTTCCAGACGAAGCCATCCACCGCGAGTTCAAACTTTCCACCGACACCTGGCGGGCCGGTGATTTGGCGTTCACTATTTATTCCCCACTACAGCCGATCCCGGATCCTGTTTTGGGGCTTAAAGACGAATTAGAGACTGCGTTACTTCCGGCTGTGGGAGTGGAGATCACGGTGGACAACACTCGGGTGAACAAACCGCGCAAGGCCTTTTTTGGCTACATGGGCTCTGACCCTTATACAGCCATGCGGCATGTCAAAAACGGCACCTCAGACCGCACACCCTTCCAAGCCATTGGACAAGGCCGCCACACCTTAATTGCCAGCCAAGATGAAACTATTTATTCCGGATTGGCCTTTACCATGGAAGAACTGCTGACTTTGGAAAATCCGGATCTCTACCGGTTTGGTTTGGGCGGATTAGGCGGCCTGATCATGCAGGTTGAGCCGGGAGAGAAAAAAACCTTCCGCTTCGCGGTCTGCTTTTACCGTGGAGGATTCATAACCGCGGGTTTAGACGCCGTCAATTTTTACACCCGCTTTTTTTCGGACATCGAAGCCGTGGCCAAATATGCCCTGGACCATTTCGAAGCCCTTAAACTGGCAGCTCTGGCTTCGGATGCTGAATGGGAGTCTTCACCGCTCTCTTGGGAACAAAAATTTATGCTGGCGCATGCTGTCCGCAGCTATACCGGCAGCACCCAATTGCTCGCCGAGGGCGACACACCCCTGTGGATCGTAAACGAGGGCGAATACCGCATGATTAATACCTTGGACCTCGCCGTGGACCATTTGTTTTATGAAATGCGGATGCATCCCTGGACCGTACGCAATGTTTTAGACCGCTATGCCAAGGACTACAGGTACTACGACCAAGTCCGCTTCCCCGGCGACTCCGTCGAACATCCCGGGGGATTGAGCTTCACACACGATATGGGCGTGGCCAATGTCTTTTCCCGTCCAAATTTTTCCGCGTACGAATGCCATGGGCTCAAGGGTTGTTTTTCCCACATGACCCACGAGCAACTTTTAAACTGGCTTTTATCCGCTTCGGTCTATGCCGAAGGCGCGCAGGATCAATCCTGGTTGAAAACCAACCTCCCACTCTTAAAGGAGGGCCTGCAAAGCTTGTTGCACCGAGACCACCCCCACGCCGAACAAAGAAACGGTATCATGGGATTGGACAGCAGCCGTACTGGCCTGGGTGCGGAAATCACCACCTACGACTGCGAAGGACTTTCCCTTAAACAGGCCCGCAACAGCCTGTACCTTGCCGTGAAAGCCTGGGCTGCGTATGTAGTTTTAGAAAAAGCATTCAAACATTTCCAATGCCCGCGCGAGGCGGAAGAAGCCGGAAAACAGTCCGAACGCTGCGCGGCCACGATTTTGCGTCACCAATTGCCCGACAACTACCTGCCGGCCATCCTTCCGGAAAACGGTGAAACCATAAACACGGCCAAGATCATTCCGGCCATTGAAGGGTTAGTTTTTCCTTTGTTTGCCGGCTGCTCCGACGCTTTGGATTTCAACGGCCGGTTTAAAAATTTACTAAATGCGCTTCGGCAACATTTAAAAACCATTTTAGTGCCCGGCGCTTGCCTCTTCGAGGATGGGGGCTGGAAACTGACTACCGAGGATGACAACTCTTGGCCCAGTAAAATTTATCTGACCCAATTCATCAGCCGACGAATTTTGGGAATCGATTGGGACGAACAGGGGAAAAAAGCGGACCACGCACATCTTAGTTGGTTTTTGCACCCCAAAAGCCTGTACTGGGGCTGGAGTGATCAAATGTTGAATGGTGCGGCAGTCGGCGCGCGCTATTATCCACGGGGTGTCACAAGCATTCTCTGGTTGTATGAACGTTGACGAGGGGCCGACCAGTTCGCTTTGCCGATCAAGGCCACCCGCAACAAAAACAACTATCAAATCGACTTTTAAGTAAACCGTAAATTGGGTTTAAAATTTTGTCTTCAGGGTATTTTGCAGCGTCGCATCGTCCGGGTTGAATAAACCGAAAACATCGCCGCGCTGCTCGTAACTTTTGTAAACATGATAGGTCCATGGGACCGAAGCTGTATTTAAAATATCGGTCATATCGTTGATCCAGTTCGTTTGCATGGCCGGTGAATTAGGAAACCCGGAATCCCGCATGGACGGATTGGTGACGCCAAATTCTCCGCAAAAAACCGGAACCGAGTTGGTCTGTCCCCAATTGAAATACGCATTGAGTCCGGTTTGAAGATAGGCCTTATTTTTCAACACTTCGTGGGTTGTAAAAAAATCATGATTGATACTGACGACCCATTGCGTGTTGGCTTCAATCTTAATCCAAGCGGAAACTCGGTATTCCGAATTGGAATCAACGGCAAAAAAGCTGGGCATAATCCCGGCACTCTGTCCCCATGAAGCATAGGCGTTGGAAACCGGCCAGGTTACAGCAGTAGCATCGAGAAATAAAGAACCCGAACCATCGGCTGTATGGCTGGCCGTATCCATGCGGTAATAAGCACTGGGGTTGCTTGCGTAATCCGTTGCATTGTTTGGAATCCAATTGCCGGTAAAATACCAACTGGCGGGCAAGAAAGAAGGTTGCGGCGTTGTGCCCACATAAGTTTTAGGAAGAGTAAATGTGGCGTTTTTTAAAGGAATATTGGTAACCAACAGGGTTGACTTGTTACGGCTCTCCAGAACAATTTCATCAAACCAAACCCGCCCCTCAAGACGTCCGGCTGATAAAGAAACGCTGAATTGACCGGTCGTGAGCGCGCTTAAATCCACCCAATTTCCCTGGTAATATTGCCAAGTATTGCCGGTAGTGGATTGCCAGTACGGATTGCTGTAGTATCCCCCGGTATAATCTCCCCAGCGGGTTGTGAATGGATACTCGGCGCCCAATTCATATTGCGTATCCTTATAATACGCTTGGTGTGTAAATTCGAACGGTTCGTAATAATGGAACGTATAAATAATGTTATTATCCGATTGCTTGGTGAAAGGCCCAGGTTCATCCAAGGACGCGGCATCTCCCGTGGCCTCCGCCACCATGATGATATGGGAATCGGAATTGCTGCGGATTTTCTGGATCATAGAGGTGTACAAAGCGGTTAAATTTGATTCCTTAAACCCCGTGCGCACCCGGGGTTCATTGATGAGATCGTAAGCGGCGATCATAGACTCGTCCTTATACCGTTTGGAAATCAAGTCCCAAAAGTTCACCAAATCATATCCGCGGCTGTACTGATCGCCGGTAAAAAAACCATCATCCAAACCTTGATTGACTTCCCAGTCCACGCCGAAATAATGAAGGTTTAAAATAATATAAATATTGTATTTATGTGCCAAAGCCAATTGCTGATCCAAGTAATGAAAAAATTGATTCTGGCTGAGTGCGTCTTTCAGCCAATAATATTGCATATAGAAACGGATGACCTTCACTCCCATAGATTGCATGGCCGCATAATCCGCATCATACAGCACGAACCAGGGAGCGTACGGATCTACCAATTCCTGGGACGTTTTCAACCAATACACGCCATTGGAAGTGGAAAGCCCGCGCAAAGTAACCGGCGTGCTGTTTTGGTCCACCACCACCTGCCCGGAAACAGACAGAAATTTTTCCGGAGCCGGTGCATAAGTTCCCGTACTCAATGAAATCAGCAGACTTGTATCAAGATCCGCCGCAGGTTTGGACCATTGTCCTACAGTGACCGTGTTCGCCGTCCGTTGGGCAACTTTGGAATCCAGCCAAGGCAACCAGTGTGAAAACGATGAATAGTTGCCAGGCAAAACTGAACCTAAATTTGCCCGGGTAGAGGTAGCGGATGGAGCCATTAAAGAGGGCGCAGAAACATTCAAACAACCCGCCAGTCCAAGTGCGCAAAAAAAAATCCCTAAGAAAGAATATTTCATACGTCTCCTTTTTCAACCAAGCACGAAATAGTATAGGCCGCCTCCGGCTGACCGGTTGACTTTCAAATCCCTCTAAAGTATATCAAAGAAACAGAGTGTCAACAACTATTCGTATGCTTCTCAAAATGCCAAAAAAAGGCCTGACTATTCTGATTGCATCCATTTCCGCTTTTTGCTAATCTGTTTTTTAAGCTAATGCCTAAACCATGAAAAATCAGGTAAATCCCATGCCCATTTATACTAAAGCCGATCCCACCCGAAGATTTTTAGCCGTTTTGATTGATAACCTGCTGGCAACGATTTTATCCTTCCTGCCGGTTTGGGGCGGGATTGCAGCCGCCGGATATATTCTGTTCCGGGACGGATTCGACTGGCCTGGAATGCGCCGGAAAAGTTTAGGGAAACAAATCATGAAATTAAACTTGGTGCGGACAGCTTCCGACACTAAGCCTGATTTACAGACGTCTATTGCCAGGAACTGGATGCTGGCCCTCCCGCCTCTGGTTGGCATGCTCCCTTTTTTAAGCCCTGCTTGGATGTTTCCCCTAGGAGTCGCTGTTTGGTTATTGGAAGGTTTGAAGGTAATCCTAAATCCGCAAGGCCTGCGGTTTGGAGACGGTTGGGCTAAAACACAGGTCATTGACAGTCATCATCCTGGACAGGCACCTCACCCTGAAGATCATCTTACTAAAAAAACACTGTTGGAAAAGCAAAACCAAAGAACACGGCTTATACGATAAAAACCGGTTTTTGCTCCATACCCTAAAAATCATTTTAAAAAAAGTTCAATTTTAGCAAATTCACGATTACGGACACGTGCGGCAAATGGTGGAGGTATGACCCCGCCTTCCAAAGTGAGTGACGTTCCGGACATGGGCCAAAGCCGGATCAGATAAATTTTAACATTAGGTGCAAACGTGTCCGTACCGGATGGATTGTGGACCACCACCAAGGTTTTTCCTAAAAACATAAACGCGAACGCCCGAACTGGTATCCGGTGCCGATGAATCCCCCCGTCCAATTCATATTCCAAATCTTTAGAAGCCTCTGTAAACAACCAGGAAGGAAGGAGCGGGCGAAACGACAAATGCAGATGATTTTTTTCATCCACGAAAAACGGGGTTGGCCCGACGCACATCAACAACCACATATGGATAAATTCTGCCGTCGAACCGCTTAAACGGGCATAGTAACCCTTGCCATGCCTATTTGTATCCGGATGGACACTGCTGACAATGAAAGAAGAATTTTCATAAATGCTCCGCCCATAGGTTTCAGGCAATAAAAACGGCACCAGTGTATTCCTAATTTCCGAAAAAAACTCCGTGTACAACCCGGTCCGTAAAAGCTCCAACAGATACTTATACTCCATATGCAGCCAAATTGATTCGTTTTCCAGCCAACCCGGGGTAAAGCCGCGGGTGCGGCCGATGGCAAAAGATTCTCCAGCCAAGCTGGCGTTAACTTTGTACATTTTCAGTTTTGCGTCAAACAGAGCACTTTTTTTAACCTGCCGGTGCAAGCGGCGGCAAACTTCCCGGTCTCGTTCAAGGCGCAGGGCATGGACGTTCCCCTCCAGGAAAAACGGGAGATACTTAACGCTCCCGGACCGTGGGCGCAAAGAGCGGTCCACTTTCAAATCATGAGTAAAATAGGTCCGATAAATCCCGGCAGCGGAGTCAAAGGCTTTGCGTATGCCCTCGTCACATTTTTTCAAGCCGGCCTGAATCAAGGCTTGTAACTCCCTATGTGTCATCGTTGATTCTAAACCGGAAATACCCAATTTCGTTTTTTTCCTGAAGTCCTCTTTTAAAGTATTCGCGTGATCCCAGTAAATGAAATCCGCACTCCGGTCCGTTTTCCGGCCAGGATGGGTAAGCAAACGAATAAGCACACGGTAAAATTCATACAACTCCACGGGTACTTTAATTTTTACGTCCCGAACTTTTTGGGAAGCATAATCCAGGCAGAGCAACAACCTCTTCAATTCAAATGTTTCCGAAACCGACGACCCCAATTGAGCGGGAAGACCATTTAACGCATCATACCAATTCGGTTTGTCGGCCTCCATTTCCACACCGATGCCTGAAGGGTCTAAAGAAGCCAATTTGTTTACAGCCAAACAAACCAATTTCCCTGCCAGGTTGGTCCGGTAAACCATTCCCACGCCGTTTCTGGTGCGAAGCGCGTTTTTTGATTCACAGCGCGCTTGAATGAGCGCCTTTTTTGTTTCATCTTCCTGCACGCTGTGAAATTGCCGGATCCGGCCACCTTCAACCCGGAACCGCTTGCTCCGGGGAAGCACTACGCGTGAACTGTCAAAATAAATATACTCCCGAGGCCCAAAAAACAATTCTTCCAGCCGATCCGGAAACACAGCTAAAAAACTATCGATCAAATCCAAATTATACGTCCAATGGTCAGTCCAATACCCTTCGCCAAAATCCGCTTGGTCTTTCAAATCCCCGTATTCCAAAATCGCAGCATAAACTTTTTCCAAAGCCGCGTGCGCAATGAGTTTTTTAGTTTCAAGCTGTAAAAGAAATTCCCCTGGTATAAAGGGCACATCCGGCATAAAACCGGCCGCCCGCAAAGTGCATCCGGCGGCTTTTTCAAAATCTTTGAGCTTCGCCAGTGGAATCGCAAGCATTACTTCCTTCACCAAGAGCGGATTAAATCCATCGAGTTGGATTAAATTCATAAACTTTTTAATATTGTATTCCCCGGTGCAGGGAAGAAAAAAAATATCGTTGCGGCGGTTCTGATTCACATCGCGATAATTACCGGCACCTTGCGAACAATAAGTTGCAGGCAGGTTGAATTTATTGTAATCGCGCTCCAAATCACCGTGCTTCCGGCCATACAGGTAAAATACTTTAGCCGAACCGACTTCATCCGGAAAACCACCACGCATGACATTATCCAGGTAATTCTGGCGGCAATAAGCGTCAAAATCTCGTGAACGGCTCACGGTCAGGCTGTTGCGAAGAATAGTGGCTACGGCTTGCCGGCTTTCGATGGATTTACGCTCAAAAAAAGCGGACCGGGACATTTGCGGAATTTTCGCTTTCAAATCCGCCGCCTGATCTGAACGGCCAAAAAGATAAAAAAAACTAACTTTTTCCCCAGGAGCAAGTACCAGCCGCCGGCAAGTAAAAAAACAAGGAAACTGATTCCCCTCCACTTGTCTGTCCAAGGAAGCGCTGGTGGGTATTGCCTTGGGAAAAGAAAAATCCTTGAAGGAACCAAAAATTTTACCCGGATCAATCAGGGGGCGAAGGGTCTGTTCCCTACCCCGGTAGGCTTCCAGAGCAATCCCGAAATGAAATGCATGAACCGCATTAACTTCAGGGGAATCAGATTCCTCGATTTTCAGTTTGAATAAAGGTACACGGGGAGTCAGCCATTGAGTTTCTAAAAAGGCTTCCATCAGATACCTGCGATTTTTCAACCCGTCTTCTTCCAACCCATAGGGGAGTAAAACCGGCAAACCATCCGCCACTTCCAAAATCAAAGCGGTTTTGCCTTGATTTTTCATGACCAGCGTACGGACCAAACCGCCCAGATTTTCATTGAGCAGGGAAAAATATTCCACAGTGGTCTCAAGCCCGGCGCGATAGTTAAAATCCCGCAGCCGGATGCGCTCTTCTGAAACCGTCATGTCCTGTTCAATACGGCCGTAACCAGGACGGAGATATTGAAACGGTTCATATAGGAAAGAAGAACGGCCCCTTTGGATATTCAAAAAAGTTCTAAAGCCCTGCTGGTTAACCAACTGATAGGCATGCGTGGCGGGAAGATATTCCATAAAAGCATGGTCTTTGTCCTGCGCTCCAAAGCTGCATACACCTTGGCCGCGATTGACATAAAAAACCCAAGTGGGAATCCCAAATTTACCGCCTAATCCGGGTAAAAAACCTGCAAATGGTGATTTTGCATTATAATCCCGGACCGTAAAAGAAGCTCGCGCTTGCATCTCTTCCGCCTGAACGTTCTTACCGGTTCCCATGAATAATCCGCTATTCCAGAATGAATTGAGTAATGGAATAGCCGGGAAATGTGTAATCAATTTTTTCAGCCGGCTTCAATTCATTGGTGGAAAAATCCTGATTATTGATAAATTCATATTCCGAATAACGTCTAACTTTTATACTCGAACAAGAAATGCCTTTAAATCGAATGGTGGAAGTAATGTCCATTTTTGTGTTTTTATTAACAAAGATGATGTTATACCCTTTTTTTCTGCGGCCTGCGTAAACTTTAAGATAGTTATTGTTGTTTTGGACATTAATAAGTTCGTCGCCAAATTGTTCAAATAAACGATACGTGTAAAACGCAGGAAGGGTTCCCAATTCCTTGGTCACGATTCCATAAGAACCGGTATCATACAAAGCGAAAAAACACACCATATTAACTTGCTGTTTAATCAATTCGCCCAGAGTAATTGTCCACCAAACCGCATTGGCAAAGGTATCCGGAGTGGCTTCTCCGTTGTACAAGCCACTCCAATCGGAATTGATTTCTGTAATCCCGATCGGAATAGCGCGATTGGTAATTTTTTTAATTTTTTTCGCCAACCCGGGAATCAAGTCATCCCATGCCGCGGTGGTTTCCAAAAGTGTTTCCACATGCCAATCAGCCACGCCGTCCGGTCTACCCAGCGGGTAATGATGAAAGGTTACAATATCCACGTCTTTGCCGCACTCCCGCAAAAATGTTTCCATCCAGGATTGACCGCTTTTATCAAGGGGCGCATCGGATTTATCCGGGGAATATCCGTATTGTGCAAGTTCGGGGCCGCAAATAATTATTTTCGGATCCACTTTTTTCATAGCACGGCTAAAATTCCTAAATGCTTTGATGTAATCGGCGACACGGTAAGGTTGATTCACAAAATGACGCGATTCAAAGAAATCAGGTTCATTACCGATTGCCCAATATTTGACGTTAAATCCTTTTTTCTTACAAAGGTCGACCAAAGCCGCCGCTTCTTCGGGCGTGCCTTCATGCAGCTTGACTTGAATCATGGGTTCAGCTTTTAATTCTTTGCATAAAGCCGCAAACTTCAGAATATGCTCAGGTTGGAGTTTATGTTCGTCGCCCCAATCCCCGCCGGGAAACCGTAAAATCGACGGGTGCGCCTTTTTATACATGGCGAGCGCCGCCTTGGAGTAATCCATCCAGCCACCCGGTGTTTCCACGGCTGGAAAAGCATTAATCCCGTATACCCCTGGGCTTATCTTTGTAGCGGGTTGGCTGCCATCAATTAAAATTTCGGCATTTTGATTTTTAACCCATTGACTATTGAATACTCTGTTCAAACCTTCCATGGCATCGGAACGGTTGGAAGAAATAACACCATAATTCCACTGGGTCGGATCAATATGCCCCAACCCTTTTCCATGCCAGGTCAATTGGCGCATACGGTCCCCGTCTTCACCTGCTTTATCCACGGCCACATCCACAAAAACAACCTGGCCTTCCCTCAAAGGTTCCAGCCCCAAATCCTTGATCGGAATTTGTGTCCGGACTTGGTATCCTTTTTCATTTTTATCAACAAAAACCGGCATATCGATTTTTCGGTTCTGGTTAAAAACCCACAAGAAGGATTCCGAAGAACCTTTGCTTGGGCTGATTCCGATTTGAAAGTCCTTGGAGCCATACGTACGCTTCAATTCTTTGCCGAACCCTAAAAACAGTTCAATACAATCACCGTTCCAAATATTTCCCTTTGTTTTATTGTTATAGACAGGATTGGTTTCTCGTACCGAGGCTGAAACATAAATATTTTGCGGATCGGCCATCAAATAAACTGTGGCATTTAAATCCTTAAATTCCTGCCAAGTACCCGAAGTCACCTGGTTTTCACCGTAAATTTCGATGGGTGTACAGTAGGCATAATATTTTTCAAGATTAGTGTTATCTATTTTTCGATTAAAATAAATATGCGCCCCGGAAACATCGGAAAGTTTCTGCGAACTTTTCCGTTTTTCCGCAATACCCTTGATCACAATTTGGCCAATATAAAAGATCCCCTCCCCCGGCTGCGCCGGCGAGAACTCCAATTGCTTGATTAAATTGAGCTTAATGGGGGACGTTTTATCTTTAACATTCGGCGGCTGAAAATAAGGATTTAAAACGAATTCATCTATGTCAATATCCAGCATATTCCATTCTTCATCCTGGTAAATATAGGAATAAATAAAATATCGATCATCGGCATCCACCAAAGTAATCCGCAGGGTTCTGCCGGGCATGCCCTTGGTGAATATCTTTAGGCCCGTAGCATTGCTCCAGTTTTTTTTCATGTGCTCATATACACCGCAATATCCCTGGTTTTTAGTTTGATATTGGATTTTTAAAATGTTTTGATTTTTAATCTGGGTATTATCCACCAAGAATTGAATGGTAGCGTCTTTTTTATATGTTCCCATAAACTTAATTCGCTTACTGTAATCACTCAACGTAATATCAGCACCAGCCGGCATGACCGCAGTCAACAAAGCAAAACAAACCAAAAAACCCCATATCATTTTCATATTGTTTCTTTGATCCTTTTTATTTTTTAAGCCCCTAGGTGGGAAATTTTAAGTTTCGCTGCCGTCCACCTTACAAGGGTGGACGGCAGCGAAACGTCATTGCCTATTGAAAAACAATGTCATCCACCATAATGGTGCCGCTGCCTTGCTTTTGAGCAATCTCGATTTCCACGGTCTGGACATTTTCCAAATCGAATTTATTATTTCCAGTCTGATTGCCGGCGTATTGATTTCTCTCAAACGTATTCATGGGCAATACATAACGCTTCCAAGCGCCGGCTCCACTTTGCCAAACCGACGTCCATTTTTCACCATCATGGCTCTCCGCCTCATTAACAGAGACCTGAAATTTCATCCCTATGGGTGCATTGGCCACCACTTGCAGCAAGGTCGTGCCTTTGGCATTAAACGCGGTAGAAGTGTCTCCCAGTGAAGAACCAAAACCGACACCACAACCGTACTCGCCCTTACCCGAGTTATAGACGATATCAAGATATTTTTCATTCTTTTTATTTTTAGCGTTTTTTCTGGTCTTAACTACAACGTTGATGGAAGCGTCGTTTTGCTTATCCTCAAAAACATATTTATTGATCAATTGATTCCGCTCGAAAGTTTCGAACACTTCCTCGGAAACCGTAGACTTCGCACCCACGCCATTATCAACTTTCTCCGATGTCAACAAGATGCCATTCACTTCAACTTTCGACAAGTAAAAAATACCATTCCCTGTGGTCAACGGTTCAAACTGCATTTGATAGACCATATTGAGATTGAGCGGTTTTTCTTTCTTAGCATTTTCGGGCTGAAAAAAAGGATTTTGTTTAAATTTTTCTATTGGAATGGTCAGAGTTTTCCATTCCGCGGAAATTTGCACTTCACTGATATAGGAAACATGATTTAAATCCAAAAACGAAATTCGTACCATGCTGTCTTGCGTTCCCCGGATTAAAACCGAGATACTTTTAGCCGCAGTCCACTTCTGGTTCATGGAATGATGTAAAATTCCGCACCAACTTTCTTTATCTAAAAAATACTTCACTTTCAATACGTCCTTACCTTTTTCATTGGCGATTTTTTCATGTGAAATTTGCGTCTTCTTGTCAGATTTATTGTCCGCGAACGATTCCCATTTGGTCAAATTATCATTTTCAAGTGAAATTGCAGTTAATGCCAAAGCCGGGTTTGCTAAAAACAAGCCCACCCAAATTGTACTTAAAATCGCTAAAGCTTTTTTCATTGTAATTCCCCCTCCTATTTATATAAAAAAATATTATCAATCTCCAGTTCAACTGAACTGAAAGGTTGCCCGACGGTCTGCCACTGAAACCCTGTGGCACTTTGCTCTGCCTGTAGAAAAGACACTGGTGTGCCGAATCCGCCTTGTTTAAAAATCGCATCCGTAAATGGAAGAATTTTCTCTTCCCAAGCTCCGGTGGTCGAAAATATGACCTGATAATAATCATAATCCGTAATATTCGAAGTTTGAATTTTCAAACTATACGTTTTGCCGTCGCCTTTGACAAAAAAACGAACGCCCTGATACTGGCTTAAATCTACTTTACCGTTGGCCGGCGCCAAAGCCGTACCCATGCCAATAAACCCGAAGACAAACGCAGTGGTAACTGTTCCGGTAATCCCAGCATATCCATTGGAGCCTTGCGCACCCTGGCCCGTAAGCAGCGTCATTTGAAACGGATTGGGAACCACTTGAGACGTCCCGCCATTGCCCGCATCATTGAACACATACCAAGCGCCGCCGCATTTGTTGATGACCGTTGCGGTCTCGCAGTCATCAATCAGGAGAAGATTGGGAGTAACCGGCGTGGCCGTAGGGGTTAAAACAAAAGCATCAGCGGGCGCTGCCGGATTCCTTTTGGTGCATCCATTGGCCAACACCAAACTGACCGTCAAAACCAGCGGCAGGAGTATTAATTTTTTTAACATAAGCGCTCCCTCATGGGTTTAATTATACCCATAAAAATTCACGTCATCAATTTGAAAATCAAACTGAGTTTCTCCGGCGGCAGGCAGCCATTGCAACGAGTCAATGTCCCGGGATGAAAAAGAAATAGGAAAAGCTGTTGCTGGTTGCTTTAACTCCGAAAAATCAATTCGGATTTTTTTCCAATCCGGTGTCAAGGGCACGACAATTTGAAAGTCTGAATTGGCCGCTGTAAGTGCGTGTTTTTTAAGCAAAAAAGTAACCCGGGTTCCAACCCCGGAACGGGCATAAAATTCGATGCCGCGATAACGTGAAAGATCAACCGAAGCTCCCGAAGAGTTCAGGGTACATCCAAAACCTGCAAAAATCACCCGGCCGGGGTCGGCCGGGGCCAAGACTCCTGAAAAGCGAAAAGAAAACCGGGGTGTTGCGGGCGATCCAAAGGGATACATGGCAATGGCCGTATACGTATTGGGGGTCGGACTTATACGAGTACCCGAGGCATCGGCATAAACAAACCATTGACCGCCTAATTTATTTTGGGAACTTCCTTCTTCAAAATCATCCAGAGCTCCCGAGATGACCTGGGGTTCCGGCGCAACCGGAAATACGGGATTGCTCTTGGCGCAACCGCCTAAACCGAAAAGCATCCCGCCCATTAAGCCCCATAAAATAATATATCTAAAATAAAACATAATCCCGCCTTAAAAAAACATTTTCACACTGGCGTCAACCTCGTGCGCACTCATGCTGCCGAGGTCGTTGAATAAATCCATGACTTTGCTCATCTGATAACCCAAAACCATTTCAACACGATTCGACCAGTGGTAGGTAACACCCGCGCCATATTGGTCGATAATTCGATCCATATAGGGTTGAAACACATTGCCTATAAATTCACTGCCATTAAAATCCTGGTGTTTATACCCCAAAGCCAATTCCAAACTTGAAAGAAACTTAAACTCCAAACCTCCGCGAATCGTGGTGGTCGTCATGGCGATATGATTCCCATTCCTGGTATCTTCATTTTGGTAGCCAATGGTTCCCGTAATAAATTCCCACGAGAAACGACTCCCGGCTTCCTTGAGGACAAAATTCCGCTTCCCGTCTTCAGTAGCATCTTTAATTTCACAGGCAGTCGCATATTTTAAAACCGGCTGGATATATGGCTTTAAAAAATCAAGGCGCAACGCAACTTGGTAACCGTTCCGATTGGGAGTGGCCGGTCCATAGGGAAAAAGGTTATTTTCATAGGGGGAAAAACCCAAACGTTGAGAAGCCAAAATACGATTATTGTATTTATTCAATGGATACGCCGGGTCGTAATGCGGTTGTATGGACGGAGAGGAAAACGCGTTGCTGGAAGAATCCCAGGTATTATTACCCGTAATCACAGGTAAATTAATCCCAGCATCCTGGATGCGGGTTTGAGCCCCCGGTGCGAAATAGTCGCCTCCAACCTGAAACAGCTTGGCATCCAATTTAAAATACTCCAATTCCGTCAAAACACCCAACTGGACTGCTTGATCGGAAAAATAGTCTGTGCGGCCTGTGTCCGTATTACTCTGACTGGTCGCCCATTCTCCTTGAATAGCTACACGATCCGGCCACAAGTATAACTGGCCGTTGACATCGGATATCTTGTTCCTGAAAACAGCAGCCTGCTGGTCTCCGGTTTCCTGAACGTCGAATTGAGTAATCAACGCGATACCGGCATGAAATTCTTTGGTCAAATCAAGATCCCCGGCCACGGCTGCCAAATATTGGTCGTGTGCAAACGCAAAATAATCCGTCGCGGTTCCCTGGGTGCCCAAACGCGCTCCGAAACTTTTAATCCCTATCCCCATATGTTTTTTTACATCCAAATCTTGATAATACCCGATTTGATACCCGGTCAATGGCCATGTGCCGTCCGGCAGCAAATAAAGTTCATCACGATTTTTCTGCTTTTTCTCCTTGAAAAACCGGGCGTCCAATTCGCTGCCGTCTTCGCTGGTCATCAGAGTCAATGGCGTGAGCTTGGCATTATAATCTCCGAGATAAAATTTCACCATATAATCACCTTTGATAAAAAGGCGCCGCACGGCATAGCTGTTGCGTTCCCCCCAATAGCCCCCAAAAACGTTTTGCAGGCGAAAAACGGCCTGTCCTTGTAATTCTGCCAAAGGGTTGGCATAAAAAAGCAGATCAATATATTCATTCCAGGGACGATACCGTTTGGTCGCGCCTGCGGCTGGGCCGGCTAAGGTGAAATCAATGTAGGAAGCGTTTACGGCTGCACCTAATTTAACTTTCCCGCTTGGATCCAAATCGTGTGCCACCGGTACCGAAACAGTTTCCAATTTCTGATCGCCCGCATATTCCGTAGCATCTTTCGCTTTTTCGGCACGTGCACTACTCTCGGCTCCCCATAAGCTCTGAGAAAAACCGGCCAGGATTAAAACTAATATCATGCGGAATACCAGCTTCAAAGTAAAGCCTCCTTCCCCTCAACACAAGAATAACTAAAAATAGTTTTTAAACTCCAAATAAAATTGTTCCGCCCCGAAATTATTATCCAAAATAACCTGATCTGTGTGCTGATAATGCTTCCAGCGAAAAAAAACATACGTCCGATCATCCAACATTAAATCAACTCCGGCGCCGTAACTTTTATCTAAATAACGAACACCAGGTTCCACCTGATCGCTGAGCCAAGTTTCCAATCCATATTCGGCGGAAACAAACACCGGCTGCGTCAGCTGGTAAACCAGCACCGCTTGCGCATACGATTGGAAAAGCAGGTCAGAACTCTTAAAAAAAGGCGAACCTTCGACTTGTTCGTGCAAATTTTGAAAATCTGAATAAAGCTGGAGAAAAAACAGGTTGGAAAGATCAAACCATGGCTGAAGATTCTGCCGGATTTCAAAATTCAAAAACGAAAGATACTTCCGGCTCGGAATGGGATTTTTTAGCGTAATAGTCTCCGTATTCCCACGGTAGTACATGGTCTCAATTTTACGCGAACCTTGGGCATTGCTGCTGTACGCTTGAGCAGCCGGGTTGGACGTCTGACCATAATTGGTGAAAAAAATATGCCACCAGGCCGCACCATTGTTATGAATGGAATCTAAAAAATGAGTCGAAGCTACCTGATTGCCGGTATCGTGAATTTGATGGCGCCCGCCATAAATAAGTCTCAGCAGGGTTTGCTCCCCGCCGAACTTGGCATCCATCTGCCAAGTTTCTTCATTATTATATAATAAACTTGAATCCCCCAAGCTGGATTGATAAACCCGCTTAGAGGCATAGATGGCGCTGTCGATAATCGAATTTTGCTGGCCAATAAAGTCAGGATTAATTTTACGATAAGTTACCGAAACCGGCAGACGGAAATCCCAAGCGAATATTTTTTCAAGAAAAAATGTATTTTCCAGATTAAGCGCCCAATCTTCATAACCCTGGGTCTCGCTGTTGAAAAAACTCCTGCCTAATTCGCCTTCAAACTTCCAATTGGGAATAAGCTGCGACCCCAATAGGGTTGAAACCACAGTGTTGTTTTGCAGTGCAGATGCCGGGTCCCCGCCAAGACCCAAGACTTCGCCCCGGTCATTGGATTGGTTGTAGGCATTAACTTCAACCTTCGTTTTCTCCAGCCATTGAGCCTTATCAAAGTTGAGCCCTATACGTCCGCCCTGCTCCGAAAGGAACTTTTGCTTTGAAAAATAGCCCTCCGCTTTTCCGGAATAAATTTTAAAGTATCCACCCCAGGGCAAATCATTATTCTCTACGTGCACACCCATTAAGGGGCGATACAACCAATAATAACCGCCCCGGCCGCCGGAAAAATATTCCATTGGATTAAGCTGGGCTTCGTTTAAAAATCCTTCCTTAAATAAACGCTTATAAAAATCCGGCAATTTTTCCTCTCCGGCATTGAGATCACGGTCAAATAACAAAGGACGTTTGGAATTCGGAGCTTCAAAGGTCAATGAAGACAAGTCACCCCATAAAAAACCAATACGCCCCAGCCATTTTTGAAAACGAGTGTCCATGACTAGGTTATCCAACAAACGCCGTCCGGATTGATAATACGGGCTGATGCTTTCATCGCCGGGATTAATCAGGGTGAATGAGAAGGTAAAATCAAATTCGGGACCAAGCGTGCCCAGCATATTTAGTGTTAAAAATTGTTCCAGGGCGGAATGGTAGACGCTTCCCAACCCGGCAGAATGTGTTGCCTGTCCGCGCATGCCCAGCACAGCACTTAAAGTGGTTTGCTCTTCCGGTTTTCCTGGTTCCTGCCCAAAGCAAAAAATCGGCAAGAAAAAAAAGAATAAAAAACAACCCATTAAAAGACGCTGGGTCATTTTCCCATCAATCCGGGCATTTAAATGAAGTGTTCTATGCTTATGCAAAATATCACCATTTGACAAAAATTGAAAAAAAATGTCTTCCCCACGTATTTTCAATACCACCGTTTAACGGATAGGTAAAGGCATAATCCAAACCAGGCATATTGGACGCTGTTTTTAAGATATAGCTGAACCCTACGGAAGCGTCACTTGCGTAATCCGCGCCCTGATCGCGGCCATATCCGAACCCCGCCCGGCAACCTAACTGATTTTCGAAAAACCATTTTTCAAGTCCTGCGCGCGCTTTGTAATCCTGCACCCGGGAAATCACCTCCACAGTGGCAAGCAATTTTCCAAATTCCACCCAACGATAAGAAATGCCTGCGGAAATTTCCATTGGCAAAACATTCTTATCAGCCGCTGTCAGGGTTAGGTCGGGTTCCATAATGTCCTTGGCCACCACCGCGGCT
This sequence comes from Candidatus Goldiibacteriota bacterium, assembly GCA_020052235.1. Lineage (GTDB taxonomy): Bacteria > Oederibacteriota > JAAXVQ01 > JAAXVQ01 > JAAXVQ01 > JAAXVQ01. The sequence continues at coordinate 9,393 of JAGVPM010000041.1, read as the reverse complement.
TTAAATTCGCCTATTTTAACCAGCAAACCGGCATCCAGGCTAAATCCTGTGGTGGACAACTTGGCAATAGATGAGCTCAACCGGGTATAGTCATTTTCAGCCAAATGCACCATATACATATTTGCATTAATCCCAAACGAAACATTCGATAAAAATTTTAATTTCACGGCTTGCACCCAACCGCGCGGGACTTTTGCGCTGTACCCGACTTTGAAGGCGTCTTCCTGATAAAAATCGCTAAGACCCCGGCCTGTCCACCCCAGCGCGACAGTACCATAAACTGGGATGGAGTACGCCAAAGCCGCAGTGCCTTCGTATAAATTGCTCTCGTCCGATAATCCCCAATATAATTTTCCATACATGGCCATGGCTTCCAGCCGCTGAATAGCTTGCAGCCCTGCCGGATTATAAAAGAAAGCATTGATATCATCGGCCACGGCAATAAAAGCACCTGCCATGCCCACAGGCCTGGCACCGGACTGCATATAGGGAAAATCCGCATAACTCGTGGAAGCCAGGAGTGACACGATGATTAAAGCGCAAATTTTTTTCATTCGTTCATCACCTGTTTGGATTCAGCCCTCATCAGCGAACAACCACTACGGTGCCGTTAATTTTCCGGGCACCGGTTTTTATTTGCCAAATATAAATTCCACCAGCAACGCGTTGATCCAGGAAATTGTTGCCGCGCCATGAAATGGTCTCCACGGGAGAAAACTCATGGCTAAACACCTTGGCGCCGTCCATCCTGTATATTTCGAGCGTAACCGGATCCGGGCCAGGTTCCAAAAATATAAAACGCGCCTGATTGTAAATAGGATCGCTGGGTGAAAAAGGATTCGGACCAACGGCCACGCCGCCTTTTTTGGGTTCCAAAACCATAAACTCGGTAGTGGTCTCATTCAGGTTGTTTCCAGAAACCGTAACTGTGTATTGCCCAAGCTGGTTAATTTCGGATGCAGTAACCGTCAAAGTTGCCGTGCCTTGAGCATCCGTATTGGCAAAAAAAGTTTGACTCTTCCCATCCGGGCCTTTCAATACGATTTTAACCACAAAATTCGCCATAGGATGTCCCACGGTATCCAAAACCGGAATTGTCAATGTATAGTCACGGCCGCGTACCATGTCATCGGCTTGAATGGATAAAGCCCTGGGAATCGGGGCAGGTTGGTTGTTGTTCACCACGGCTTCGGCGGAAAATGAATAAAGTTGAACCGAAACAAATGCTGACGCAGACAGGGAAATTGCCAGCGCCGCCAGGCATAAAGGTATCCAGGCTCGGATGTAGCGTTTTCTTTTAATCAAGCTGCTTTGGTTGTTCATCATCCCGCCGCTCTGATCATTGGTGGTATAATTCAACAATCAACTGATTGGTACGATAAGTTTGATTGGGCCGCCCTATAAAATTAGCAATCAAATAGACATAAACCGGAGAGGATGCCGCGATTCTCCAGGAAGGTTTATTGGTTGCCAAACCGTTGACATTGATCAGCGTAATATAGTCATCACCGGGAACAAAAGGATTGTTCCCGACCACTTGTTGCATGGGATCCTTGAAATACGCATAACCCTTATTGGAATCCAAAGTCCCGTAAATATCCGTCGTGATAATGTCCGGTCTGGCTGTGCCCGTGGCCGTCTGAGCGGTCCAGGCCATAGGCACGAAATATGAAGGCGCTGTCACTCCCACCAACCCCGCTCCCTCCCAACCCGCGGTGGTGTCGCCTGTATACGCCGGATCGGCGCCGGCGTGGTGATTATCCGTATAAATCTGGACACCCCAACCACTTTGATCGGAAAAATAATCTACTTCCAAGTATTGATCCGCTTCCTTCCATGTCGGGGTTACGCTGGACCAAGTGGCTTGGGAAACGGCGGCATTGTCTGAAATGTTTTTTATAGTGACGGTTAAGCTGAAAGCACCCCAACTTGACACAACCCAAGAGGCGAAAAAAAACGCCAAAAGAAAAACTCGGCTGATGCTTTTAATGAAAATACGGCTTGCTCGCGTCATGGAGCACCTTGATTATTTTTTTTAAACTGAATCACACCTTTTAACACCTGCAACGTACCTTTTTGAACGCGATCGTGTTCCAATCCGGCTTCCCGAACATCAAGGGTGACTGGATATACCCCATCCGCTAAAAACCGGGTCAAAGGCAGTTCCCCATTATACACGACACTTTCACCTGGGAAAACCGGGTCCCCAAATTTCAAAATCACTTTCATATTCCCGCCGGGAGCAATAATCTCCGCTTCCAAGGCGGGGCGTAAATGAATATTGCCCCGGTTAAATAACGCGACAGCAATTTGCAATTTTATATTTTTACCGTCTTTTTCATCCACCTGGCGGATGATGACGTTTTGAATTTCAAAATCACGCTGGATGGTATTTTTCACCAACACATACGCAGATACGCCAAATTTAACTTTATATTGCCGGGTTGAGTCCGCATCGCAAAAATAAATCATCGCAACCAACTCGCCTCGTGCTGTTTCCGGAACCCGGACATGAAAGCTGAGCTTTTTTTGCTCCGCTGGGCTTACCCGCAATTGCTTGGGGGTAAACGCCAACCAGTCTTCCAACTTGATTTCCCGGTTCCAAGCGTAATGCCGCCATTCGATAGCGGAAATTTCAATCACTCTTTCCTTTTCCGCATCATTAACAAACACATATTCAATATCTTTTTCGTCACCGGCTTTAAGTTCAAATTCCTGGCGAACCGGGAGTGTATAATAAGCGGAGCTCGAAAAACCGGTAAAAATCCCGCTTAAGAGCACTAAAAAGCCCCATCCTAATTTCATGCCAATTTATTGATGAAACAGTTCTATAACCAACTGATTAGTACGGTATGTTTGATTAGCGACGCCCCTGAAATTGGCATCGATATATACATAGACCGGCGAAACAGCGCTCGAATTTCTGCCCGTGCCGTCATTTTTAGCCAACCCGCTGGTGTTTACAACGGTAATATAGTCATTTCCTGCAGAAAAAGTGCTCTGCAATTTATCCTTGAAATAGGCATAACCATTGTTTGAAAGCAATACACCGTTAACATCAGTGGTAAGGGTGGGCCGGGATCCTTTGGCTGTCAACGCGGTCCAAGCCATCGGTACATAGACCGTGCTGTCCGTAACGCCGATCAACCCAGCACCTTCATACCCAGCCGAGGTATTACCCGTGTATGCAGGTGAAGCCGCGCCATTTTTATTATCCGTGTAAATTTGAATTCCCCAGTTAACTTCATTGGACGCATATGCAATTTTAAAACACTGATTCGATTCTACCCAGATATTCGTGGGGGACGTCCAACCCAGTTGGGCAGCAGGATTGTTGTCCGCAACATTTTCAATGGTTACTGTGAGCGTATTGGGAGAATTTAAAACCGCAACGGCCGTGGCTTGACTGGTTATATCAGATGTAAAAGCAGCCTGAACGAAAACTCTGCTTCCCAAAAGCGCTCCCACGAACAGAGCGGCCAAAACAACATTTTTCCTCATCCTACACCTCCGTAATAAAAAAAATTAACTGCCCTATATTGAATTAGACTATTTTGAAGTAAAATCATTACATAAATTTTTGCTTTTTTAAAAACAATCCCTATTTTCTTTTAGCCTGATTATTCTACATTTAAAATAAAATAAATTCCACTTAATTTATTACGTGAAAAAGTTAACATCAGCGTCCGGACTACGTGGGGAGAAAGGATAGAAATTTCCCCGCCCCCCTCCCCAAAAGAGATAAATACCAATTAGGCTGCTTGAGCAACCGACCGCATGATTTGACGCTTAATGATATTTTCCACATTATCATCCAGCTCAACAACACCCTGCGGAAAACCTCTTAAAATCCCAAGCATTTTACCCAAACGACCGTACATGATGCGTCCTGCTAAAATATTAGGCAGCATAAAATTCTTGCCCTGGATCTTTCCAGCCGCTACGCCGGATGATGGGGCAACGCGGTTCATCATATCAATGACATCCTGGAGCAAGGTAATATCCTGCGGATTGGCATCCAAAACACGGATCAAGGCGGATAACATCTGTTTTTGGAACTGAACCCGATTTAAATCCCGCCGCTGGATTAAAGTTTGCAGACCGCTACCTTTATTTTTTAAAATATTCTGCATAATGCTCGAACGGTATTGACCGGATTTTGCCTGCGCCAGCATATAGGCCTCATGGTTCAAATCCAGGGCCAAGGTATTCAATGCCCTGCCTATAAACGTTCCTCCAAAAATACCGGCGCCAGCTGCGAGCAACCGGCTGAAAGTACTGGAAATTGCATCCGGTTGCCGGGCAGCTTGAAGCGCGGCAACCTGGCTCTGATAATATCCGGCTGCCTTAGCTTCTTTTTCTTGAACCTTCTTCCTCCATTCCGAAGCCGAAACCGGCTTGCGGCTGGTCAGCTCCAGAACCCGAGGTACCGGCACCTGGACAATCTCCCCTTGGACAGTGGTCATATTTTCCATAGTATAACCTTCTGTCACTACGGCGCTCTTTTGGTCATAATCCTGGCCGAAATCCGCAAACTGCTGCTGGGTATTTTTCTGGTCATACCCCAGGATAAAAGGCATCAGCTTGTCTGTTATTGCCTTATCCAACAGCATCAATTTCCCCTTGGCTTCACCCTGCGCTTTTTGACTTAAAGCCCGCAAACCTTCGGCCAAATCCTGTAAATCCTGCAGATTGCCGATGCCCGCCGTACTGGCTTCCTGGAGCGCTGTTTCAACCTGCCGGGCCAAGGTAGCAAAAGCCTCGGGTGCATTTTGAATAAAAACCCGCTTGTCCGCCAGCGACGTAATATCCGCCCGCTGAACATTGACTTCCGAAGCAGCCGAGAGCAAGGAAGCCAGCGCCGCATTCTGCAATAATGCCACCTCCACAGCCGCTTTTTCTCCAGACAAACTGCCCGCCTCAATAACCGTTTGCTGCAACTGCGCCAATGGGCTGTCCGCTTCAAAGGTATTATTTCTAATGTATTCGACCAACGTGGACAATTCCTTCCCAAAACCGCTCTTTTTCTGATCTGACATCAAGCGGACCACATCCGGCACTTGCCAGACCGGTTTAATAACGCGGAGCATATTTTGCACTGCGCCGTACAAATCCGAAACATCGGCAGCCACATTTTCGCTACCCATAACTTGATACTTTCCACCATTGAGAAAATCGCCGGCCAAAACTTCCGCCGTGAGGCCTTCAGCTTCTTTTTCTCCTGCCTCAAGGTTATTGTAATGGCGTTCCACAACAAACGCATAGAGTAAGCCCAATACGCCGCCAAATAACCCTACGGTTGCCGCGATAGCCATCACCGGCACGCCGGCAATCACAGCAACCAAAGCACCGAACAAAATGCCACTGGTGGCGGCTAAACCGGCAAACACACCTACGCCCTTTTCCAAGGCCTGAGCCGTTAACTGACGGGCTACACTATTTTGCACTTGCGTCAAAATAGAAGCGCTTTCTCCAACTTGCGGTATGGCCCACTCGGTCAATTCGCGGTTCACGGCCGATTGCGCCATGGCGCGCGCCACACCGAATTGAATGCGTTCCCAAGGGGTCCACTGGGCTTTCTGCCCTAACTCAAACAATGTCCTTACCAGCCCGTCGGCCAAATAGGCCGTAGGCACTTGGCCGTTCCCACCCTGATATTCAGCCACGGAGCCAGCCAGAACACGGCTCATAAAACTGCCCTGCCTTGTTTCCGAAATCGTGCCGAACCGCAAATTGGCGTTAGCTTCCAACCCAGCGAGCTGCCGGAGTTCTTGGCGCTGGTCAGCAGTCAGCGTGACTGGTTTCCCACTGTTCGCCCAAGCATAGGCTAGAGTTTTCACGGCCAGCAACCCGATGACTCCTGCCAGAGCAATCGTCAAAGCCGTTGGATTAGCTTGCAGGTGCCCGCCTGTGATTTGCATGGAGGAAACCACCGGGAAAAGCAATCCGGTTATGCCCAATGAGTTTAGTTTTAAAAACAATGGGAAAAGTTTGCCGGGTATTTTCTGGCGTTCACCAAAGCCCGGCTGCAAGGTTTGGATCTTTTGGATCAAACCCTGCCCAACGGGTGCACTCGGGCGTCCTAATACTTCTTCAGGCTGCGATGGGATGGGCAAAACCATATTTTTAAGGCGCAAATACATTTCCGTAAACGCACTAACTTCATTTTGAACCGCCTGCCCTTGCCCGCGATGTGCCTCTTCATGCGCCAAAAACAGTGAACGGACAAAAACCGGCAAATGGAGCATGGCGTTTTTATCCAAATAAATCTCACCCTGGTGTTCATAAGAAATCGAGAACCAACGGCCGGCCCTGATTCTTAAACGCTGCCAGGGAGTCCCTCCGGGAACATCTTCGCTGAAATAACGGTAAGGCGAAAGGTCCGCCCCTGAACCGAAGGTTAATGTTTTTCCCGGAATAATTTTGGTTAGTTTTGCATAAACAATGGACAGAGCCACCCCGATAAATAACGCCCCGCCGATCACCGTGCCTGCAAAACCATAATATGTCCGGGCTTCGCCCAGACCCAAGCGGGTTAAAACGCGCAGGCTCATGCCCAGAGCATTGAAGATATTAATATATTGACGTTTAAATTCCAAAGGCGTGCCATTCCGTGTAATACCCAGTGACTTGATAAAACCGGTCCCAGTTACGCCCACGGAGGAATCCTTAACCAAATCCCTGTATCCGGCGGCATCTGCTTCCAAACGGAAATTTTTTCCTTGGCCTACATTGGCCTCAAATTGAAGGAAACCCTTGATTCGAGGATACTGGCTCAAGGAAGCCCTGAAATTTTTCCACCACTGTGCGGCATCCCCGCCGGTTTTTGAAGTTCCCAATTCGGCTAGGATAACCGGTTTATCCGGGCAAAAGCGTGCCAATGCGGCTTGGAAGGGGCCAAAAATCTCATCGAATTCACGCCATTTGGGCATGAGTAAATTATATACACTGACACCCACCACATCCACATACCGGCTTCCCGGGTAGGCTTGCGCCAGGTTGTCGTGAGTTCCGAGATGAGACTCGACATTGGGCGACCACATCCAAATTACATTATTGGCGCCAACTTGGGGTTGCGTAAATAAATTATGAATATGAATATAGGCAGCTTTATAATCCCTGGCGCTGTTGCCTTGCCCTACGGCCCAGGGATAATTGGTTTCTACATTGAACTCATGACCCCAGCGCAAGATCACCGGCTGGCCAAGCGCTTTGAGAGCTTTGGCATAATTGATAATATAAGTATCATACTCCCTAGCGGCAATAGCTTTTAAGGAAATCACTTGGGGCGTTTTTTCACCCCAAGCTTTCCAGGGCTCCCAGGTAATAATCGGAACCGCGCCATTGGCAATAACCTGCCGCGCGTTTTCCAGAACAATTTTATCCGCATCTTTTGACCAATCCTGGAATAAATTAATCGCCGCCACCCGGGCCCCGATTTTCGAGAAATAGGACGCCATGGCCGGGATATCGCGATTATCCATACCCACGCCGGCCCAAACCCGCGCGGCTTTGGGATCTTGCTCTTTTATCTCCTGAACCCGGGACGCCATGGCCTTAGCCTCGGAAAGCCAGGCAATTCGCTGCACAGACTCACTGGCCGTTTGGGCAAACGCCATCACGGAAAATATAGACAGAAAAACTGCGACAGAAAGGGTAACCAATCCTTTCCACATAATCCTTCCAATCGCAATGTCGCGCCGGCCTAAAATCAAACCACGAACTGAAGCAGGCAAGGATTGCAATGCGCTCATGTACATGGCATGGAAAGCGAGCGCTTCCTCCGGACCTCCCAGTTTGTGTTGTTCTTCGTGTTGAATGAAAAGATTACGCACAGCCTTGGGCAAGCGAAGTAAAGCCTCTTTATCTAAATAAATTTGACCGGCCTGTTCATAGCCCAGGGCATGCCAAGGCGCGCTAACCGCCGGATTATCCCGCAAATCTTGGTAGGCTTTCAATTCAGCCAAATCCGCAAACCGTGGAAAATTGAGCGCTTTCGCGGCTTTGGCCAAAAGAATAAATCCAGCCATGGCCAGGAAAAATCCTGAGCCTATTACAGACCCAACCAAGCCATAATTGAAATCAGCATTTCCTCGTAAAACGCGCCACGAGTGTTTCACTGTATTCAGAAAATTGACAAAGCTTATTTTTATACCAATCGTCCCGGAAACGCTGGGCTTGGAGCTTTTATCCACATTGCTCTGGTTGGCATCTATTCCAAGCATCAAATCAATCCGTTGTTTTTCCGTATCTTTTAACCGGAACGTGACCCGGCCGTTCAAATTGGCGTTATTCTGGTCACCGCCGGATTGAAAATCATACCCAAAAGCCCGCGGTGAAAAACCAAGATCGATAAATATTTTCCATATTTTCGAGGTGGGATTGATCTCCAAACCAAAACGTGGTGTCAATACGCTCCGGACCGGATCTTGCTTCTGACCGATTCCAGCGGGAAAGGCGTCCGTCTGATCAATGGCCGCACCTACATACAAACGCACGGGAATGTCCGAAAGCCCGATCCCCAGCCGCCCGCTGGCAACTTTGGAGGTTATGCCTTGGGCGCCGTAAAAACTCTGCTCCAGCGCCAACGGTCCGGCGCTTTCAATTTGTTTGACGAACAATTCATTCGGGAACCCCTTATCGCGAATCGTTCCCCGCACAATGGTCCCTTTTTCATTAAATTCCTGCAGGTCGCCGTTTTTATCAATATAAGTGCCATTCACCAACTTCCCTTTTTCACTGATGTGAATGGTATGCGATATACCGTCTTTGACGGTCATAATAGCGACCGGTTTGCAATTTTTAAATTCAACCCCAACTTCAAATGGATTTTTAGATTTCTCAGAAGGAAGAATTCCGTCCTCAATAATCCAGCGCCCCGAGGCAATGGTCCACAAATTACCTTTGGCATCTACATAGGTACCATTATAGGTACCATTTTGGAAGTTACCCTTTTCAAGCGCGACGGTATGGCGGACATTATCCTTTTCCGTGATAATTTCAATTTCCTGTCCGTAGTCCAGAGTACTTTCACGCAAATAGGGATTTTCCGTAATGCCGTTGGGGAGCAAGACTTTACCGTGAATCGTGCGGCCGTTGAACGAAGAAATCCAAGAACCGTCCCGGCTCAGATAAATATCGCTACCCTTAATTTCGCCCTTTATCACCCGGTTGGTGAATACATTGCCGGTAATTTTTTCAGCAGTCACAATGATGCCATGCTTGGTTTTATAGATATTCATGGTAATCGTTTTTTGGCTGAACTGATCTTTAACTGGCTTCGTCCCGGCAAACTCAGGATTTTCTTCGGTCAAGTCAATCGTGGAGGGCCCGTTCACGAGCACTCCCTGGGCCAAACTAACCCACTCACCTTTCGGCGTGAGATAAACACCG
>JAGVPM010000118.1 GCA_020052235.1 Candidatus Goldiibacteriota bacterium | reverse complement strand
GTGTTATATTTTGATCGTTGAGATTTTGTTCGGTGGGAGGGTGGCCGCCATGCATCGGAATAGGTGGCCGTCTTGAGCGGAATGCGCAGCAAGTGGATGTGGCCAACAATAGCTGGGGGTTCGAGAGTCCGTTTGTGGATAATTTTGCCTCCCCCTGGATGAGCGAGACTGAAAAAGCTTTTTTAAACGCGGTTGGGTTTGGCCGGGAAGGCTTGGGTACGGTGATCGTATCAGCCGGAGGCAACAGCAGGAAAGAGGGAGATAATGTCAACTACCATAGCTTGAAAAACTCTCCATATGAAATCACGGTGGGAGCCATCAATCAGGAAGGCAACCTGGGCAAGCTGATCAGCGCGGAAGATCCTTTCAGCACGCCGGGGTCCGCGATACTGGTCTCCGCGCCAGGCTCCAATATAGAATCCACGTCGAACCTCCTGCAAAACGACAATGGCTCCACTTTCGGGAACAGCTTCGAATCGACCCAAGGCACGTCTTTCGCGGCTCCGATTGTCTCCGGAGTGGTGGCCCTCATGCTGGAAGCCAATCCCAACCTGGGCTACCGGGACATTCAGAAGATACTGGCCATGACGGCCACGAGCTTTGCGGACAGCAATACGGTTTGGAAAAACAATAGCTCCACCAGCGTGAACGGCAGGGGCATGCACTACAGCGAGGACTATGGGTTCGGCTTGGTGGATGCCCATGCAGCCGTGCGCCTGGCGGAAGTCTGGGACGAAGTCAACAACCTTAACAATGAAAAAGTCCTCAGCTTTTCGAACGGCACGGATCTGTCCATCCTGGACAAGCAAACCGCTACCAGCGTGATCAATGTCAATCAGGATCTGCAGGTGGAATACGTGGAAATTTTCGTCGACCTGGACCACGCCAGGCTGGGAGATCTGGTGTTGAAATTGATATCCCCCTCGGGGACCGAGAGCATCCTGATGAACCGGCCTGATAAAGCTTTGGGAAGCCCGGACCAGGATCTCGGCTTTTACGATGGTAAGCAGACCTTCAAGTTCACCTTTGCCACCACGCACGACTACAATGAAAACAGCCGGGGTGACTGGAAGCTGCAAATCACGGATGCAGCCACGGGCGAGGAAGGTATTTTGCTGAACTGGGATTTGAAGATCCACGGCAGTGAGGATACGGGCAAGGATATTTATGTTTTTACCGATGAATATGCCAGCGCCATCACTTTGACAGATATCGACAGTTCAGCAAACGACACGATATACGCCACTTCACTCATGACAGATTCAAGCATCAACTTGAATGCCGGATCAACCAGCACGATCAATGGCCGGAACCTGTATATTTCCACGGGAAGCAAAATTGAAAACGCTTACGGCGGCGACGGCAACGACACGCTGATTGGGAATGATTTTAACAACATTTTGGACGGCGGCCGTGGCAACAACCAGCTCACAGGCAACGGCGGTTCGGATATATTCAAGATCAAGGCGCATGCCGGGCAAGCCGACGTGATTACGGATTTTGATCCTGCAGGGGATAAAGTCGACATTTCTGATTTCAATATTACTGATATTAACTCGCTGCTTTTAACCCAGGTCGGAAACGATGTGGTTATCGACTTCGGAAATAACCAGACACTCATATTGCGGAATGTGCAGCAATCAGCTCTGAGTTACAGCAATTGCATTGGAATCAAAGATGCATCAGCCGTCACTCTCCAAGGCGGAGCCGGAAATGACAATCTTTACGGTGACGATCGGAATAACTTCATTATAGGCGGCGATGGCGACGATTACCTAAGCGGCGGCAAAGGAAGCAATGGTTTAACCGGCGGAGCTGGGGCGGATACTTTCTTTATTAGCACCAATCCCGGGGGTTTGGATCATATTACCGACTTTGACATTGCCAATGACAAGATATCCCTTCAGGCTTTTTCCGCCATTCAGGATGTTTCCCAGTTGAATATTGTTCATGGCCGCAATCTCGTTATTTATATTGGCGACCAGATGCTTAGTTTGAGCGGAGTCGCCAACCTGACAAATGATAATTTTATTTTTGCGGGCGAGCAGCCTCTTGCCGTACAAAATGAAGTGTTGAACTCCGGGATTTATGGGACAAACAGCGATGATATTTTAACTGGAACTTCCGGAAACGACTATGTGGAAGGCCGCAATGGGGCAGATAACATTCTTGGATCAGCCGGGGAGGATATCCTGCTGGGAGGCGAGGGCAATGACCGGATTGAAGGGGGCGACGGCGCGGATGAAATTTACGGCGACCTTCGGATAACCGGACCCGGCCAATCCGCGAGCCAGCAATCCGGACCAGGCGGCAATGATATTGTCTTGGGAGGAGCTGGGAATGACACTATTCATGGCGGTGGAGGCCAGGATATTCTTTGGGGAGAGGGCGGCAAGGACACCATCTATGGAGATGACGGGAATGACACGATTTATGGCGGGGACACAGCCGAAATCCTGAGCCAGCAGCAAGTTGCCGATTATCTCCAGGCCACGGAGAAAGGCTGGTCCGTCTTCCAATACCAGGATGACATCCTGGTAGGCGGATTGGGAAATGACACCTTGGAAGGCGGCTCTGGGGCAGATGTGCTTTACGGCGACTCCACGGATTTGAATGATAACAAAGGCGGAGATGACACACTTCTGGGCGGCGACGGCGTCGATTTTCTTTATGGCGGCGCGGGCAACGACACCCTGGACGGCGGCACGGATGATAATTTTCTGTTCGGAGGGTCTGGCAACGATATTCTGAAACATCATGGTGGAAATACCCAGATGACAGGCGGCGAAGGGGACGATACCTTCATTATCGACCGGGCGGCCAACAGCAAAGTCATCATTTCGGATTTTGAAGTGAATAATACAGCGGAAAAAATAGACTTGAGCGCTTTTAGTGACTTGGGACTGGACTTTTATCAGGTGGATCAAACCACCATGGCGGTTTATCTTTACGACTATGCCCCTGACCAGGCATATCCAGCCCCGCAATTTTTCCTAATCCATGGAAATGGGATTCAGAATTTATCGCTGGATAATTTCATCTTTAACGGCGTTCTGCATAATGAATCCGGTCCGCTGCAGCTTATTGGCACGGAGGGCGCGGACACCATTTATGGCCGGAACTTCGGCGATACGATCAGTGGCCTTGCCGGGGATGATTATATCGACGGCAACCTTGGGGATGACACGGTATACGGCGGCGAAGGCAATGACACCTTGCTGGGCGATGCCGGCAATGATGTTTTGTACGGAGAGGCAGGCAATGATGGAGTAAGTGGAAATGCCGGCAATGATACCATAGATGGCGGCGCGGGGGACGACTTATTGGATGGTGGCGAGGGGAAAGATACCATCTTAGGCGGCGCGGGAAATGATTATATGACCGGCGGCCATGATGATGACAGCTTGGACGGCGGCGAGGGCCAGGACGTCCTTTTCGGCGGTCAGGGAAACGATTTGCTGGTGGGCGGCGCGGGGGATGACGTTTTAAGCGGCGGTATGGACGTTTTGCGGGAACTGGGCGCGGACATACGGGGCACGGATAAATCCGATATCCTGTCCGGGACCGATAAGAGCGAATCCATCTACGGCGACAAAGGCAGCGACAAGATTACCGGGGGGGCTGGCGACGATTTCCTCTATGGGGAAGAAGGGTATGACCGGTTGGAAGGCGGGAGAGGGAATGATACCCTTGACGGCGGAAATGATGCCGACATTTACGTTTTTAATCGCGGGGACGGGCAGGACACCATTGCTGGCCTTACCGAAGGTGACAAGATACTTTTTGGCGAAGGAATCAGTCGGCAGGATTTGCAGCTTGCCAGGGATAAAAACAATCTGACTATTACTCTTGCGGGCTCGGAAGATAAAATTACGATCAACAATTATTATGATTATTCCAGGAACGGCCTAAGCACGGTTGCGGAATTTTCCGGAGGCGATGTTATGGCTTTGCCTGTGCCGACTTGGAATAAAACCGTGAATATTCATAATGGCGTGGCGGAGGGCACCAGCGGGGATGATTACATGTCCATCAATTATCCGCTGACCATTTCGGCTGGGCCGGGAAACGATCTGGTTTCAATCTATAAAGACCGGTATAAAATCGACAATACTCCCATGATCTTCAAGTTTAATCGCGGGGACGGGCAGGATACCATCAACGGATTTTATTCCGGCTACACGTACTATCTCATGCTGAACGAGATTGATCTTGGAACAGGGATCGGAGCTGGTGACATACAGCTCATCCGCAGCGGAGTAGACAACCTTGTCATTAAGGTCAAGGATACCAATGACCAGATAACCATCAATCGTTTCTTTGCCACAGATAGAGGCGGTGAAATTCCGGTCCTTAAATTTTCCGATGGTGGGACACTCACTCTGGCCAAAAACTTGCCCAACGTTATCAATGAATCTTTGCCAGGCGAAGCAGATACGCTGCGCGGTGGACTGGGTAATGACACTATAGATGGCGGCGCTGGTGATGATGTTTTAGAGGGTGGTGCGGGAAACGATACGCTTTCCGGCGGCTTGGGTAATGACGTATATAACTTCGGGTTGGGAGACGGGCAGGACGATATTGTTGATTACAATTGGCTCGATGATGACTATGACGCGCCTGTCATGTATTCATATGGCACTGACAAGATCATGTTCGGCCAGGGCATCGGCAGCCAGGACATTGAGTTTGGCCGGGATCAAGAGGCTCTGGTTTTAAAAATTAAAAATACCCAGGATCAGATCAAAATCGAAAAATTCTATTCTACGGAAAGCGCCAATTGGGAGCAACCACTGAAATATCTGGAGTTTGCAGATGGAACCAGGGTTGATTTGACCCGTGGCCAACAACTTTTGGGCACGGCGTGGTCTGACGCCAATTTTCACCAGTGGGACGACCACATTTCCGGGACTACCGGCGACGACATTCTGCAAGGCGGGCCGGGCAATGATATTTTGAGCGGCGGCATGGGCAATGACACCTATGTTTTTAATCGCGGCGACGGCGAGGATACGATCATTGACGTCAACAATACCCGGATTACGGGCGCGGGTTACACTGTGCACCGCTACGGCAATGACAAAATATTATTCGGCGCGGGGATCACAAAAAACGATATTGTATTTTCCAAATCTTCCCTGGATTTGGTCATTGGCATAAAGGACACCAACAGCCGGATTATTTTGCAAAACTATTTTTCCAGCGACAGTTACTCTGACGGCCGTCCCGTGCAGAGGCTGGAATTCAACGACGGCACTTCCATGGCCATTTCGGTATCGGAAAGCAATTTGCCTACGCTGGTGAGGACCGAGAACGGCACCTCGGGCGCGGACACCCTGCGTGGTTTCAACGATACGCTGGCGGGCGGAGCCGGGGGCGACACCTATCTTTTCAACCGGGGAGACGGAAACGTGGTGGTTGTGGGCACTGGTTATTACGGGGGCAGCTATCAAAGCGGACAGGATAAGGTCGTCTTCGGAACCGGGATCACCAAGGATGATTTGACGTTTGTCAGTGACGGACACAGCCTGTTCTTGAAGTTGAAAAATACCAGCGATCAAATTATCCTCAAAGATTACTTTCCGGCCAGCGGTGGATCTGCACATACCGTACAGACATTGCAGTTCGCGGATGGAACCAGCGTTGATTTGACGAAGGGATTGACGTTGCAGGGAACGGATGCGGATAACAATCTGATTGGGACCAGTTATAATGATACCCTGGATGGACTCTCGGGAAACGATACCTTGCACGGCGGGGCAGGCAATGATTTATTGATAGGTGATGGGAATTGGTATGCAAAGCCAGCAGGTAATGACATCTTAGACGGCGGCACGGGAAATGACACTTTACAGGGTTGTCAAGGAGATGATACTTACCTGTTTAATCGTGGCGATGGCCAGGACACAATTATAGGGATCAACGGCTCCTACACTAATCTGGGATCAGATACGATTCAATTTGGGGCGGGGATCAGCGCGGGAGATGTGGAGTTCGTCCGCGATGGGATGAACCTGATCGTCAGGTTAAAGGGCACTACTGACCAGATGACGCTGGACCAGTATCATTCCGTGGCGAGCGCCGATTATGGTTATCCGGTCAAAAATATTCGCTTTGCGGACGGCACGAACCTGGCATTGCCCGAAATTAAAGTTGCACTTTTCGGCACGGAAGGCGCGGATAACCTTCGGGGCTCACAGACTTCCGACACCATCTATGGGTTGGGAGGGAACGATTGGTTGTTCGGCGATGAAGGTGATGATGTGCTGTACGGTGGGGCTGGGGATGATACCTTGTACGGTGATTGGGACGAGTGGTCGGCTGTTGGCGGCAATGACATCCTGGCCGGTGGGTTGGGGAACGATATCTTGAGAGGCGGCAAGAAAAACGACACCTACCTTTTCAACATAGGCGATGGCCAAGACACAATTATGATGGATAACTGGCCTTCCGGGGGAACCAATAAGATCCTTTTTGGCTCGGGAATATCTCAGGATAGTCTGGAGTATATGGTCAACGGCGGTAATTTGGTCATCAAGCTGAAAAATTCCACCGACCAAATTACCGTGGATCAGTTCTTCGTCAAAGACATCAGTATTGCTCCCGTGCAGCGCCTGGAATTTGCCGATGGGACAGGGCTTAACTTAATGAGATATGGCTGGACAATCCAAGGCACGGAAGCGGATGACCGTGTCTTTGGAACCCCGTACGCTGACACGCTCAAAGGCTGGGCGGGCAATGACTACTTATCGGCTGGAAACGGGAATGACACCTTGCTGGGCGGATCGGGAGATGATTACCTGCTGGGAAGCGGAGGCGATGATATTTTAAATGGAGGAGAGGGAAATGATACCTTAAGAGGCGGCCAGCAGAATGATATCTTCATCATCAACCCCGGCGACGGCCAAGACACCATCCAAGCCTTCAATTCCATTGGCAATGGTGGCGTGGATAAGATTATGTACGGAGAAGGTATCAGGCCGGAAAACCTTCAATTTGTCGAGGATGGAGAGAATCTGATCATCAAGCCGCAAGGAACAGGCGACCAGATCACCTTGGAGAGCTTTTTCAAATCCAGCTTGTGGAGCGCCAACAGTGAAGGGAATGCGGTGGAGAGCCTGCAATTTTTCGATGGGACCGTCACCCGCCTAAGCGGCGGGATCAAGACGCAGGGCGCGGACGCGGCTGTTCACCTTTTCGGGACCAGCGGTCCGGATGCCATGGCAGGCGGCGTGGGCAATGACACTTTGCTGGGCGGTAAAGGCAATGATGTTCTTGACGGTGCCCAGGGAGACGACGTTCTTTGGGGTGGCGAAGGAGACGACACGTTGTCGGGGCAGGAAGGTAATGATACGCTGTTCGGCGGTTTGGGAAACAACACTTTGCTGGGAGGCGCCGGGGCGGATGAGCTCCGTGGCGGAGACGGTAATGATGTGCTCAACGGCGGTTTAGGCGCGGACCGGATTTTTGGAGGAGCAGGAGCAGACATATTCACCTTCACCAGCTTGGAAGATTCGGCCCGTTCCGGCATGGACGCGGTCATGGATATGATCATGGATTTTGAAGAAGGGCAAGACAAAATCAATGTATCGGCCCTGGGGTTCAAGGAGTCGGATTTTGGGCAAGGGCTGGTTTTCAACACCACAGATGGCTTAACCACAGTGAAGGATATCAACTCGGATTTCGCATTCCAACTGCAAGGCGAGCACCAACTGCATGCAACGGATTTTGTGTTTGCGGCGTAAGCAGGCGTCGGGATGACAAACTAAAGGTAGAGTTTTATGATCAATAATATGGGCAGAAAGAGGAGCAGTTGACTCATGGATAAAAACAAAAAAACAGAGCGGGCGTCCGGCGGTGAGGTTGTGAAAGCAGAACCTATAAAAAATCCGGATACAGGCATGGCCAGTATCTTGGGGGATGTTTCCTTCTTGATGTTGCACTCACAGGCGCACCGGCATTTATTTATTTCCGATATGGAATGGCTGGTAATACCGGCGCTGCGTTTAAAACAAATGCGGGTTTTTCGTGATGCTAAAAAGCCCGTGGCTTATATCAGTTGGGCCGCGTTGACGGAAGAAACGGAAGCCAGGCTGTTGTCGGGCAATACCCGGCTGGCTCCCCGCGAATGGAATGCGGGCAAACGCATTTGGATCATCGACAGCATCTGTAGCGCTCCGAGCATTTATCCGTTTTTCAAAAGCGTGAATGATCAGGTGTTTAAAGGCCAAGAGGTGCGTTTGGTTACGCCTAAGAAAAACAGCCGGGGTTTGGAAGGTGTTTTATTAGCCGAGGTTTTAGCCGAAATGGAAAAGAAAATACACCAGGGTGCTAAACATTAATTGGAGGGTTGTTGAGAAATATCATGAAAAAAATAATCAGTATTATATCGGCTTTTGCTTTTTTACAAGGGTGCTCATCACTTACGGCGGGCAGGCATACGTTAGGTTCGCTCTCCGAAATTGACGTGGACATGGACAAGCGCATGGTGCAAAAAGTGATGGGAAAGCCCAATGTGATTCGCGTTGGAAAAAAGCTGGCGGACGATAAGTCCTATGAACTGCATGAGTACAAACTCTACGACGACGCTTCCGTGGGGGCGCTTTCCTGGTTTTTGATTCTTCCGGCTTCTCCTTTTTTGGGCACAGAGACTTTCTGGCTGCATTACATCAATTCGAAGCTGGTTTTTTGGGGAGCCGAGGGAGATTGGCGAGGGGCGCCCAAGTGGTTCAGCATGGGTTATTCCGCGCCTGCCGGGGAACCGCTCGCGGTTGAGCAAATGCCATCCAAGGTGACTGAGCCTAAGTGACGCAGTCTTACTCTGACGCCTTTGCGCAAGAACCGCCGCTCGATGCAGGCGCGGAAAAGGCTGACCCGAGTTCAAGGTCTGAGCCTGAGTCCGCTGACGGGCAACCCGCCAGGGCGGTGGACAGCGGACTGATTTGTTTTGCCATGATCTGCCGTTTCCACAATGTGCCTGCGGATCCTGATCAAATTGCCCACGAGTATAAACCCGATGGGCGCGCCTTTGGTAAGGAAGCCATGGTGTTGGCAGCCAAGCGGCTGGGGCTTAAAGCCAAGGTCGTTCGCGCGCAAGCGGCACGTCTGGACAAATGCCCGCTTCCGGCCGTGGGACAGGACTTGGCAGGAAATTTTTTCATTGTGGTCAAAGCCCAAGAGGAGCGCGTGCTTATTCAGGACCCCGCCTCCAAGCGGTCGCTCCTTTTATCCCAAGCCGAGTTGGAAGCCAAATGGAGCGGAGAGCTTCTTTTATTCACTTCCCGGGCCGCGATTGCATCTGAGCTGAAACGTTTTGATTTTACCTGGTTTATTCCCGCAGTCATCAAATATCGCCGCTTGCTCACCGAAGTATTGCTGGTTTCCCTCGTGCTCCAGATTTTTGGTTTGATGACACCGCTGTTTTTCCAGGTGGTGATGGACAAGGTATTGGTCAATCGCGCCTGGTCGACGCTGAATGTCATTTCGGTCGGTTTGTTGGTGGTTTCGGTTTTCAATGTGGCCCTGACCGCTCTGCGCAGCTATGTTTTTTCGCACACTACCAGTCGGATCGACGTGGAACTGGGGGCACGTTTGTTCCGGCATTTGATCAATTTGCCGCTGGCCTATTTCAAGTCCCGGCGGGTAGGCGATTCGGTGGCCCGGGTCCGGGAGCTGGAGAACATTCGCTCGTTTCTTACGGGCAATGCCATCACCCTCGTTTTGGATGTGGTTTTTTCAGTGCTGTTTATTTTGGTCATGCTTTTTTACAGCAGCAGTTTGACGCTTATTGTATTGGCCTCGCTTCCTTTGTATCTGGTTCTTTCCTTGCTCATAACACCGGCTTTAAGGCTGCAATTGCAGGAAAAATTTACCCGGGGTGCGGAAAATCAGTCCTTCCTGGTGGAAGCCATCAGTGGGATTGAAACCCTGAAAGCGGCGGCCGTGGAACCGCAGGTGCGCTTGCGCTGGGATAACCAACTGGCGGCTTATGTGAAAACCGGGTTTCGGACCGCCACGCTCGGCAACGTGGGCAATGCCGGTGTCAGCCTGATTGGAAAGCTCGTCACCGTGGGCACCCTTTGGCTGGGTGCGCAGTTGGTGATCGATGGGAAATTAACCATCGGACAATTAATTGCTTTTAACATGCTCTCGGGCCAAGTCTCGCAGCCAATTTTACGGCTGGCTAACCTCTGGACTGATTTTCAACAAGTGGGTATTTCCATGCAGCGGTTGGGTGATATTTTACGCAGTCCTCAAGAAGGTTCCAGCGCCAGCCGCAGCACCTTGCCGCCTTTAAAGGGAGGCATCGTGCTGGAGCAGGTCAGCTTCCGCTACCGCGCGGATGGTCCGGAAGTGCTGCGAAATTTGGATCTGGCCATTGCTCCTGCGGAATTCATTGGGATTGTGGGGCGCTCGGGTTCTGGTAAAAGCACGTTTACGAAATTGATACAAAGGCTCTACGTTCCCGAACGCGGGCGGGTACTGATTGACGGCATTGACTTGGCCATTGCGGATGCCAGTTCGCTGCGGCGGCAAATCGGCGTGGTGCTCCAGGAAAACATTTTGTTTAAACGCAGCATCCGCGAGAATATCGCCTTGGCCGATCCCGGCGCTCCCATGGAACGCGTCATGGAGGCCGCGCGGCTGGCCGGGGCGCATGATTTTATCTTAGAACAGCCCGAAGGCTATGACACCATGGTCGAAGAACACGGGGCCTCGCTCTCTGGAGGGCAACGCCAGCGCATCGCCATTGCCCGGGCGCTTTTGACCAATCCGCGCATTTTGATTTTTGACGAAGCCACCAGTGCCCTGGATTATGAGTCGGAACGCATTATTCAGGAAAACATGCGAGCCATTTGCCGGGGGCGGACCGTGATTGTGATTGCCCATCGTTTAAGCGCCGTGCGCGATGCCAGCCGCATAGTGGTTTTGGACAAAGGGCAGATTGTGGAAGACGGTAGCCATGAACACTTGATTGCTCAAACTGGCGGCATTTATGCGAGAATGCATCAATTACAGCAAGGCGCGGCGCTTTAAATGCGCCACTATTTCGCGGCTTGGAAAGAACTGCTTAAGCGCTACCTGGCCATCTGGCAGGTAGTTTGGAAACAGCGGCATTTGCTCACTCACCCTGAACGCACCTCACATGAACGCGAATTTTTGCCTGCCGCCCTGGAATTGGAAGAAACGCCGGTTTCTCCCTTGCCCCGGGTCGCCATGGGACTCATTATCAGTTTTGTGGTGATCGCGTTGTTATGGGCCGTCCTGGGAAAACTGGATGTGGTGGTGACCGCAGCCGGGAAAATTGTTCCCAGTGATCGCACCAAGATTATCCAACCCTTGGAAACTGCAACCGTCAAAGCTATTTATGTGCAGGACGGCCAGCAAGTCAAGGCCGGTGATATCCTTCTGGAACTCGACGCCACTGCAGCCGAAGCGGACGAAAAACGCACCGAGGGCGACTGGATGACCTCGCGTTTGGCGAGCGCCAGGGCTTTGGCATTGCTGAAAGTCATGCAAAAGCATGATCTGAAAAATATTCAATTGAGGCTGCCTGAGACGAAAGTTTTATTGGAAGGAATTCCATCCACGCAGATTGCGGCCGAGGAACGCATTTTAGTGGCCCAGGCCACGGAGTTCCAGGTTAAGCTGGAGAAACTCGAGGCTGAAATTTCAGGCAATGAAGCCCAGATCGTTTCCGGGCGTGAGATATTGTCGCAAATGCAGGAAACCTTGCCTATTGTCCGCGAGCGCGCCCAGGAGTACAAAAAGCTTTTTGACCAAGATTATGTCAGCAAACATGAATATCTGGATAAGGAGAAAGAGCGCATTGCTTTGGAACATGAAGCAACGGCTCAGTCTAGCAAGCTCGCGGAACTGGAATCCGCCCTGCTGGGAAGCAGGCGCGCCAAAGATACGCTGATTGCCGAAACGCAACGCGCCACGCGGGAAACATTAGGTGAAAATGATCACCGCTCTTTAGGCTCCAATCAGGAGCGAATCAAAGCGGCGCAACGCGCGCATTTTATGCAGCTCAGAGCGCCAGTGGCCGGGAAAGTGCAGCAACTGGCCGTCCATACGGTGGGGGGCGTGGTGACTCCGGCCCAGCCGCTTCTGACCATTGTCCCCACCGGGGACTCAGTCGAAATCGAAGCGTTTATTCAAAATAAGGACATTGGTTTTATCAACGAAGGCCAAGCGGCGGTCATTAAAGTGGAGGCCTTCCCCTACACCAAATTCGGCACAATTCAAGGCCGGATAAAAATTGTTTCCACGGACGCCGTGGCCGATGAAAAAAAGGGGTTGCTCTATTCCACCCGCGTCGAGATGTTGAAAAACACTTTGCGAGTGGGAAATAAAACCATCACTTTATCTTCCGGCATGGCGGTGACCGTTGAAATCAAAACCGGTCAAAGGCGGGTGATTGAGTACTTCCTCAGCCCCCTGCTGGAACATGCGGACGAGAGTTTTAAAGAAAGATGAAAAAATACATCACACGAGTTAAATCAAGTCAGTTTATCGTCCTGGGATTTTTTTGCAGTTGTTTCATTTTATGTGCATCCGCTGTCTGGGCTGAGAGTTTGGAAGAGTTGGTCGCGGCGGCCAAAAAATATGATGCCCGCTATCTGGCCGTGCGCGCGGAGTACGAAGCAACGGTTTTTCAAGTCGATCAGGCATCTTCAAAACTTTTTCCCTCGCTAAGCGCCAGCGGAAATCTGGCCCGAAATAATGTGAAGGTAACCTACGATAATTCGCGTTATGAAAGCTTTGACCGTGATTACACTTCGAACGATTGGTCAGCGCAACTCGTCCAACCTCTTTTTCATGTGGAAGATTGGGCTCAACTGACTAAATCGCAGCAAGCCCGGGAACAATCACTTTGTACTTTGCGCCAAGCTGAATCAGAACTAATTTTGCGTTTGGCCCAGGCCTATTATGACGTTTTATATGCCAAAGAAAACCTGGAATTTTTGGAAGCGGAAAAACGCACTCTCTCAGAACGACAACTCGCCACTCGGAGTCTTCACCAGTCCGGCGCGGTCGCAGGAACGGAACCCTTGCAGATTCAAGCCCGGCTGGCTTTGGTCACGGCGGATGTTTTGGAAGCGCGTTGGGAACTTGCCAATAAACGGCGGGTTTTAGAATCCGTGGCTGGACCCAACACAACCGATCCGGACCCTGTGGCCGAAACTGAAATCGAAAAAAGGGAAGAGACCCTGGATGACTGGCTCGCCAGGATTCCCGAGAACCCGCAAGTCCGGGCTGCTGGTTTTTCCCTTAAAATTGCCAAAGCCGATGAGTTGCGAGCTGCTTCTGGTTTTTGGCCTGCTATCGATGCGATTGGCACCTATCAAGAGGCACAGCTCGGGCCCAGCGCGTCTTTGCCCGTGGAAACACAAAATAAAAACAGCAGCCTCGGTGTTCGTTGTACCTGGACTCTTTTTTCAGGCCTGGGCACGCTGGCGCAATACCGGGAGACCCAAAAGAACCGAGAAAAAGCGCAGTACGGGCTGCTGGCCTTGGAAAGGGAAGCGGGCATTCAGATTGCTGAAGCCTATTCTGGGGTTCATTCCGGTTTAGAGCAAATAAAAGCTTTAAATCAGGGAGTTGAGGTTGGCGCGGAAGTTGTGCGTGCTATGGAAAAAGGACATGCAGTAGGGGCTCGGACGTTCGCGCAAGTTTTGGAAGCCAGGCAGCAATGGCTTGAAGTGAAAAATCAACGTAACCAAGCATTTTATAAGTTGCTGTTAAATCAACTTAAGCTGCACCTGGCGGTTAGCGAATTTGATTTTTAGGTGCTGGGAAGCAAAACTCGCGTGTTTTTTGAGCCCATAAACTAAGCGAAAAAATGCTAATAATCCGGGACAAGTCGTTCTGTGGAGGGGTAACCGGAGCAGGCAAAGTTTTGCCAAGAAGAGAACGGTTATAAGGCGCGGCCCAAGAGGAAGAAGGATGAGACATACAACATTATTGTTTTTGTTATGGATTTTAAGTTGCCTGATTCCGTTGTCTGTTCAAGCCATGGACTGGCTGACGGAGCTGCAAAACGAGAGCAATGACAGGCAAGAGGTGAATATCAACCTGCCGCTCAAGCAGGTATGGATGCAGAATGATAGCGGCCGGTTGCCGGTTTATATGAACAATACGCTTTATACTGTCAAAGGAAGACGGGGCTGGTTTAATGCCACTTTTTATATAAATGAAGTTGATCAGGCAACCGGGGAAGTCAAAGTGAGATATAAAGTGGGGAAGCTCAAAAATTATAAGTATTATCGCATGCTGGGTTATGCAGGTCGCTGCTATGTTTCCACGGTAAATTTAAAAAAGAGGGGTGCTGGTTACGATTTACAAACCTATGTTTTTGCTTTTGACACACGAACGAAAAAGACAGCTTGGGTTTTTACAAATAGTGCGCTATTTACTATAGGCAATATAAAAAGAGTAGGAACATATTTGACGGCGGCGGAGAACAAAATTGTAGTCGCCAGTGTGGAGGTTTCAGAAACGCCGAAACTTTTCTGTCTGGATGCGGTTACTGGCCGGGAATTATGGCGTAGCGATCAGCCAAAGGGGTACATCAACAACACCTATGTTCCCATCGCCGAAGGCAAAGTGTTTGTCCATACCATGAACGACATAAAAGATGAAGGCGGGCATCTGGCGGCCCTGGATTTAAACACCGGTAAAGTGTTGTGGGACACGGAATTCAAAGAATTAGATCAGGAAAAACTAAAGAAATATAAAGTAAAGGAATATTTTAAATGCCAAGCTGAATACGATGTCAGTTTAATCTGGAAAGATAAAATATTATATGTCCCCTTGTCTTACGAAATTGCCTATTTCAGATATAAAGCTTTTGAAGCACAAACCGGAAAATTGCTTTGGGATCAAAGAATATTTCCTTCCATGCCGTATTCTACAGGCATATTGGATGCAAAGTATTCCTATAACGTTGCCTATGATGAAAACATATCGAAAATAACCAGGAATGATGGAAAAATCATCTGGCAAAAGTTTGCAAAAAGCGTCTCGGCCACCCTTCGCCTTCAAGGTTCCGTGTGGCTTTGCTACAGCACCCACGTTGGAAACAAGAACTCACTCCATTTTATCAGCAAAGAAGATGGCAAGGAATTAAGCTCCTATCCGCTCGTCGGTAGGCAAGGCATCCGCCAGGGCTATTATATCGATCACGTCATCACCTTGGGTAACCGCATTCTGGTCGGGGAAGAGGATGGAACTTATTATATGCTCGAAGGGGCACGATAAAGGAAACACTGTGGGCTAAAAAAAATCTTCGAAATCAACTGCATCAAGGAACTCGGCGATCTGGTGGCGAAACGGAGGACGTACTCAATGCAATGTAGTATGGGTTCTATCGATAAAAACCTATATTTGTGGCTGAATGAGAGCAGCCGAAGGACTTTTTTTATGTCCATAAGGTACTCAATGGAGTATACAAACGAATAGCCAAGGAGGGATGCAGATGACCCGCGACGAGCTGTTTAGAAATATTACCGACTTGCACCCGCTTCCCAAAATCTTGTTCCGCCTGTCGGATTCCCTGGGGAACGCGCAAATATCCGTGGATTATATTGAGAAGCTTATCTCTCAAGACCCGGTTTTGACCGCCAAAATGATGCACTTGGTCAACTCGGCTTTTTTCAGCCCGGTTGACCGGATAAAAACTCTGCGCCTGGCGATAGTGCGCCTGGGCTTCGATGCCATCAAAAACATAGCCATTCAAATATGCGTCCAGGACATTTTGAAACTCACCACTAACATCAACGGTTTCACCGGCGAAATTCTCCTGGCCCACTCTATGGCCGTGCGGCACTGCGTCAAAGCCATCACCGAATGCCTGGGCATCGGCGATCAGGAGGAGGTTTTAGCCACATCCGCGATTCTCCACGATATCGGCTTGATTATCGAGGAGCAATTATTTCACCAGGAATTCATGAATTTGCTCAGTTCACTTTCGCCGGACCCGGCCGCGCCGTCGTATTTGGAAGTGGAGAAAAATCTTTTTGGTTTTTCCCATGCCCAAATCTCTTCGCTTTTTTGCGAAACTTGGCAGCTTTCGGATGCCGTCGGAGCGCCGCTTCAATACCACCACGACTTTATAGCCGCACCGGAAAATCTCAAGCAGTCG
>JAGVPM010000064.1 GCA_020052235.1 Candidatus Goldiibacteriota bacterium | reverse complement strand
GGTCGCTCGCAATGACCGAAAACCCTTTAAACACGTCATTGCGAGGAGCGATAGCGACGAAGCAATCTTGTATTTCACCGTTACGACACAGTCTCTTTGGCAAAGAGGGGGCTGGGGGGAGTTCATCCCAGCCGCTGCGCTTCCAAGGCCGAGCCGAGGGAGTTTACAAATTGCGGGCTGCCGGGTATGTAAAGCGTTACCCCCAGCTTGGCTTCCATGGCCGCGCACAGGCCGCTGTTCTTGGCGCCGCCGCCGTTGAAAGCCACGATCTCGCGCAGCCCCAGTTTTTTGGCCATGGCAAACATGCGCTCGGCAATGGAATTGTGAATGCCCGCGACGATGTCCTCTTTCTTCGTGTCCTGCGCAAGCAGTGAAATGACTTCGCTCTCGGCAAACACGGTGCAGGTCGCGTTGATGGCAATATTTTTTTCCGACTTGAGGGACAATGCGCCCAGGTCTTCCAGCCGCACTTCCAGGGCGTGCGCTATGACTTCCAGGAACCGCCCGGTTCCGGCCGCGCATTTGTCGTTCATGACAAAATCCGTGACTTCCCCGTTCTCGTCGAGGGAAATCACCTTGATGTCCTGCCCGCCCAGGTCAATGATGGTGCGCACTTGCCCGCGCGGGCTGCCCAGAAAACTAGTCCCCTTGGCGCAGGCGGAAATCTCCGTGATGGTTTTATCGCCGAAATCCACCACGCGCCGCCCGTACCCGGTGGAAACAATGCGTTTCACTTCCGTGAGCGGCACATTGGCTTTTTGCAGCGCCAGGTCCAGTACCGTGTTGGCGCTGTTTTTGGGGCGGCTGCCCGTGGGAATCACGGCCGTGGCTAAAATCTCCCGGTCGTTTAAAATCAAGGCCTTGGCCGCAACCGAACCTATGTCCACTCCGGCGGTAATCATCGGATGATCTCCAAAAACGCTTCCACGCGTGTTTTCAACTGCTCCACGTCTTCTTGCCCGTAATCCGTATGCAGGGTCAGCATGGGCATTTTCCTTTCCTTTAAAACCCGGCTGACCAGATCGCGCTCCATATCGAACAATTGGCACAACCTTAAATCATGATAAATAACGCCGTCCACGTTGAAGTCCTCCGCCATTTTTAATAATTTGTCCACGCGGTCGCAGGTGCCGGTAAAACACGGGCAGGTGGCGGGAAACAAATACCGCGAGGCCAAAGCTTCCAGCATGCCGTCCGTGGTCCATTCATCCGGTTCGGCGTAATCCCACAAACGCTGATGCCCCGAACACATTTCATCGGCCACCACGGCCGCCCCCAGCTCGTCGATGATGTTTAAAATTTTATAATTGGGCCAAATGACCGGCGCCCCGGTCAGCAGCAATTTGACTTTCAGATCCGGCACGGGCCGGACCACGGCTTTGCGGATTTCTTGGACCAGATTTTCCGCTTGCGCAATCCAGGTGGGAACATCCGCGTAAAAACTTGCCTGGATGGCCATCAGCCAATCCTGATGCGAAATGACGCCCGGATGCGCCCGGCGCAATTCATAAAGTTCACGGTACACCTTGGAGCGCTTTTGAAAAAGCCCGATGGCGTCTTTCAGCTTTTTCCGGTCCAGTTTGCGGCCGGTCCAGTTTTCCAGCTTGGTTTTCAGGCGTTTGATTTCCTGAACCCAAAACGGTTTGACGATTGCGTAGTCTTTGGTGGAAGGCAAATTCAGAAGCCACACGGGCTTATAATCCGCCAGGTACTCCCCCAGTTTGGTTTTGGCATCGCAGCTGGTGGGCAAAATAATCACATCGCACTCGTCCAAATACCCTCCGCCGACCACGGCCGAGCCAAAGGACGATTTAACCAAAGGGCAAATATCGCGGGGCAGCACTTCCTCGGAAGGCGCTATGGTTTCGGTAAATCCGCTGCACAACCGGACCGGAGTCACATCAAATGCCCGCAGCAATTCTTCGGGCACGAAATAACAGTAGGTGCCCGCCACGCGCCGGTCCGAAGCCCTCAATTCCGCCAGGCGTTGTTCGGTGGTAAACATGGTTTCAAAAACCGACAAACCCGGCAAGCGTCCCGGACGCTGTTGCAGGCGCCGGGCCAAATCCCGGGATGCGTCACGCATGCCGTTTAATATTTTCTCCGACGGCCTGCGGACCGGCGTCCGGGCATAACGTTTTTCGAAATCCGTGTGCATAGGCAACTCCTTATGATTTAAAAATCGGCAGCCCCAAAAATTTAACCGTCAGGCATTTTTTCTCGGGACATAAATCCACACACCGGTAGCATTGAATGCACTGCGTGTGGTCCACGATCACCCGCGATTTTTCCTCGTACACGGCCAGAGTTTCCATGGGGCAGGCATCGGCGCAAATGGCGCACTTGGTGCACCGCAGGGCGTCTTTTTCCTTGGTCAGAAATGAACCCCGGTTAAAGAAAGACAAAATCACCCCGCCGGGACAAAGCTTGCACCAGCTGCGCTTCATCACCGCGCTGGAAAAATACAGCAGCGTGAACATCACCAACAACACAAAGAGCGTAACCAGCAGCGCGGTGGATGCGCCGGGAAACTGCAAATTAATCATGACCGGAAAACCCGTCAGCAGCGGGGTTATTAATTTGGACGGGCAAATTTGGCAGGTGGCCAAGTAAAGGGGTTTTTTCACGCTCCACGCCACGAACGACCAGGAAATGGCCCAGGCGCTGAACAGCAAGGCCGCGGTCAGCGCGTACCCGGCGGCTTTCAAGGTTGCCAGCCACCAGGCCGGAAATTTGATCCGCGCCAAACCCGTAAACCGCCGCGCCTCGTTTAACATTTCCGATAAAAATCCGATGGGACACAGCCAGCCGCACCAAAACCGCGCCAGCAGCACCATGAGCCCCAGCAGCAAGGCCAAGCTGGGCAAAATAACTTTCCAGGGCGGACGCCAGGTCAGGGTATCGGAGAGAAAGTACATCAGGCAGCCGCGGAACGTTCCCGTGGTTCCCGCAAACCGGCAACTGCGCCCGGGCAGAAACGTTTGGAACGGCTGGGTCCAGGTCGGGTTGGCATACAGCAGCTCGGCCATCTTTTGGTTTTTTCCGTCCAGGGAGTACCATTTGATTTCCTGCGGCTTTAAATTCAGCAGCGTTGCCCCGTAAAACAAAAACAGGAACGACAGCACCTGCACCACCCGCCGCGACCATGTGATCTTATGCCAGACCATAATCCGAATTCCCTTCGTGCTATTTTTTCCGCATGGCCCAGCGGCGCCATAAAAACAATCCCACGAACAAAACAATAATGCCCACGTACACGTACTCTCCGGCATAGTCCCAAAACGAGGGATTGTCCACCACCTCGATGGTAATCATGCCGGATTGCGCCTGGGCGGCGGATTCCGCGCTCATTTCTTTTTCACATCCAGCGTGAGTTCCTGCGCGGCGAACACATTGCGGCTGGAGGTCCGCCCGTCCAGGGTTACCTTATATTTCCCTGGGGCGCTGCCTTTTTTCACGGTCAGCGCCACTTCAAATTCCGCCGCTTGGCCCGGCGAGAGTTTTTTAACACTGGCCGGCTTCACAGCCAGATCAAAGGTTTCGCTCTTGGCCGTCAGCACAATATTATTCAATTCATTAAATACGTTGTTCTTTAAATATACCTTGAACCCGGCCTTTTGCGCCACGCCTGCGGGCACCTGCGACAGGGTCAAGCCCAGGTTTTGCGCGGCAGCCGATCCTCCCGAGCCGTCCAAATTCCCTTCATATATGGTGGCGCCGCGCGAGGTGACTTTAAAGTCCATGGGAAACTTGCCGGATTTCCAATCGTCTTTTAATTTCAGCTTCACGGTGTAATATTCCCGCTCCCCGGCCACCAGGCGCCGCAAAGAAGCCGGGTCCACCTCGGTGTCAAACGCCGGGCTGACGGCCTGCAGCTTCACGTCAAACAAGTCGCGCGGTGATTTATTCACAATGTAGGTCCGGAACTCTCCCTTGCGCCCGATGATTTTCAACTGGCTGGCCTCGGGAATCAGCACAATATTGTCCGGGCTGGTTTCATCTTGCCCGCTTTGCGGAGCGGTTTCCCCGGGCAACCGGTTGCCCATGCCCAGGGCATTGACGCTGCCGGGTCCGGCAATGCTTCCCGGCCCTCCGGATTCCCCGGGCGCGGGCGGAGGCGGGGGCGGCGCCGGAGCTTCGGGTGCGCTCCCGGGTCCGCCTGGGGCGGCGCCGGCACTGCCGGGGTTCGGACGCCACGGATCATCGCACGCATGCCCAAAACACAAAGCCGCCATGCCCAACCCGCCGACGGCCGCGATCAAAAACAACCAAATAATTTTTTTCATATTCCGCACCTTTCCCTATTTGCCTGCCGGTTCCAAATACTTCACCTTGGCGGCCTTGTACTCCGCATAACTGACGCGCGGGCGCCCGGCGCGGTCCAAAACCAGGGAAGCATAAGCCCCCGCGTCGCCCTGTTTATCCAGGATGCTGATTTTCCATTGCGCATCCCGGCCCACTGCGTATTTTAAACGTTTGCGGCCGTGATCGTAATACACCAGGTGCGCCTGCCCCTGCGCATCCAGGCGCAGCCGCACATAACGCCCCACATCCCCGTCCGCATCGACTTGATTAACTTTCCAACGGCTTCCGTCCCAGGCCGCAATCTTCAGCCCCGGCAGGCCGGCATCATAATAGGCAATGTGCGGACAGCCTTTCTGATCCAAATCCAGGGACGTAAACATGCCCAGCAACTTTTGCGTGTCCACGGTTTGAATATCCCAAGCCGTGCCGTTCCAAGCTGCGTACTTCAGCGCGTGCTTGCCCCAGTCACTATACGAAATATGCGGCCGGTCCTGGGCGTCCAAGGCCAGCGAGGTGAACATGCCGACGAAATCCTTGAAATCCACGCGCTCTATTTTCCAGGTTTTTCCCTCGCGTTGCGCATATTTCAAATCATAATTCGTCCAGTCAAAATAACTGATGCACGGAGACCCCTTGGAATTCAGCGCCAGCGAGGCATAGGTGCCTTCGTACCCCGGCGCATCCACAATCTCCGTCATCCAGCGTCCGTTTTCAAAACAGGCATACTTCAAGTCCTTGTTCTTCCAGTCAAAATACGCCAGGCAGGGATTGGCTTGCGCATCGAGCTGCATGCTAACATACGTGCCGAAGTTGCCGCCGCTGTCCACGTTTTGCACCGGCCATTTCCCGCCCGCCCGGTGCGCGAGTTTCAAAGCATAGTCGCGCCAGTCGCAATACGCCATATAGGGTTCACCCTGGGCATTCATGGCCAGGGACGTTTCCTGCCCTTTCACCAAGGCCTCGGGGTCCGCGATTTCAGATTGCCACTTAAGTTTCGGCGCACAACTTGCCAACATGATCCCCGCCGCGAGCAGACACAAACAATTGCGCACCCATATCCGTGAGTTCATTCGCCCCCTGCTTTCCCGGTGCTTAAATTAAAATTTCACGCTCAAGGTCACCAAGTGATTCAGCCCAAACGCGCCCATGCCGGCAAACGCGTAATCCATTTGCACGCCGCCCAAGGCCGCGCCGCACCCGGCCGTGAATCCCGCCAAATCATATCCGGCTTTGTATCCCGCCCGGGCAAACAGCATTTTATTAAACCCATATTCCACCCCGGTGTGGAATTTAAAATCCTGGTCCAAGGGCTTAACACTTTCCGCGCTGCACGCCAGAACGTGTTTTCCCACCCATGACCAGCGATACGCCAAACCGGCCTGCAGCGAGGACGGCAACAAATCGCCCGCTTGGCCGTATTTAAGTTTCGGTCCCAAATTCTTAATGGCCAAGCCGAATTGCAGATCCCGCCAAACGTGATAGGAGACTCCGCCGTCCAGGGCCGCGGTAAATCCCGAATAACTTTCCGCCAACCGCGAACTTAAAAACTTCACGTTCAGCCCCGCGCAATTGCCCGCATACAAACACAAACTGCCGGACAGGGTCACCACGCAATCCTGCATGGCCTTGACGGATTTTTCACTGCCGTCCCCGGTGATGTAGTCAAGCCGGCCGGCGTCAAAATAAGCCACGCTGCCGCCCCAAGCCGAGGATGCCGTGGCCGGCATGCCGAAGGCCAAGGTGGTGTAAAACGTGTCTTCCAAAGTTTTGAAATAAGTGGCGCTGATTTGCGGCTTGCTCATCCGCTGCAAACCCGCCGGATTAAAATAAATCGCATCCAGGTCATCGGCCATGGCCGTATACGCGTCCCCAAGCCCCAGGGCGCGCGCACTGGCAGGATAGGTCAAAACCCGCGCGCCGCTGATTAATCCGGCTTGGCATGGATAGGTGGCCGGCAACAGTCCCATTAAAATCATTAATCCAATAATACCCCAGCTAATTTTCCCCTTCCTTGGAGACTGAGTCTTAACGCGAAAAACGAGATTGCCGCGCTCCCTACGGTCGCTCGCAATGACAGCATTTAAAGGATTTTCTGTCATTGCGAGAAGCGTAAGCGCCGAAGCAATCTCTTTTTGACGCGTTGTGACACAATCTCTTAAGAGAGAAGAACACATTTTTTTATAATAAGCGTGCTTGCTTAAGTTCATCATTTCACCGCACAAATTTTCTTCCGCACATGCGATCCCGGCATTTGGATATCCACCCAATAAATTCCGCTGGCCACGGTTTGATTGTCCTTGTTCAAACCGGCCCAAATCTCCTGATACGTTCCGGCTTCGCGCCTGCCGTCCACCAAGGTTTTAACCAACACGCCGTCTATGCTGTACAGCTTGATCACCACGTTCCCGGCACTGGTCAGTGTATACCAAATGCTGGCATGCTCCCCGGCCAAAGGCTTGAATAATCCGCCGATGATTTTAACTTCCTGCGGAAGCGCCGCGCCCTTGATGGCCGTGAAATCTTCGGCTGTAAAATTTTGGCCCAACGGGGAATAGGTTTTGCGCAACGGATCAAAAACCCACTCGGTGCTTTGCGGTTGCAGCGTGATGACGGCATGCGGCAGCCCAAGCAAAGTAAAACTGCCGTCATTGCCCGTGAGCGTTGAAACCGTAAAACTGGTGCCTTGCGCCTGCACCGTGATTTGCGGCACGGGCTGCCCTTGCGGATTCCGGATCGTGCCCTGCAAACTGAATACCTGGCCGATGATGAGCCCAACAAAACCCTGACTGTCCTGATTGGCGCCCAATGCCGCATAGGTCCGGTCGGCGGGGCTGAAGGTATACCCGTTCAACGCCGGAGTCACGGTGTACTGGCCGGGCGTCAGATTTACAAATTCATAATACCCGCTGATGCCGGTCGTCATGGAACCATACCCTGCGCCGGAAAGCGTGACCAAAACATTTTTCCCTATCTGCCGCCCCGCGGCATCCGTCACATAGCCCCGGATAAAATATCCGCTTCCGGGCAGGATGGTAAAATCCTGATTGTTTTGATCGGCGCTCAAGGCTGTGTAGGTGTATTGCGAAGGTGAAAAAGACCACCCGGCCAAATTTGGAACACAACTGTAGGTTCCCGCCGGAATGCCGGTGAAGGCGTAACTGCCGTCGCTTTGGGTAATCGTGTTGGCATGCAGCGTGCCGTCGGTTAAAAATACATAAACCCCGGCCTTGGGCGCGCTTGTCCCGTCCCGGATCACGCCCCGGAGCGCATACGCGCCCGGCACCCAATGGGCATATTTCAAATCCTTGTTGGTCAGGTCGTAATACGCGATGCTTGGATTTCCCGAAGAATCCAAAGCAATGGACGTGTAATAACCCACGCCCCCCAAATTATCCACGGTCTGATTGGCCCAGGCCCCGCTGCTGTTGGTTGCGTATTTCAGCGCCCAATTGGCCTGGTCAAAATAACTTATATGCGCCTTCTGCGCGCCATCCAAAGCCAGCGAAGAATACAAGCCCACCTTAAGTGAAACATCCGCAATTTGATAATCCCAGCTAGAACCATTAAATACATAATACTTTAAATCGCTATCGTCCAACACACTAATGGTATTCCCCTGCGCATCACTCCATTCTTTATGATATTGCGTATTTCCCCAACAACTAATATGCATCGTGTTTCCGGGTCCTAATTTTAAAGAAGGCCAGTAGCCGTCATTGTCGCCGTTAGTACTAGGCTGTGGTCCGGAGTACCACGACGTTCCGTTTAAGCGCGCCACCCGGACATCGCCGCCGCCAGATCCGCCATTGTCAAAATACGCCAAGTGAGGTACATTCGAGTTATCTAAGGCCAGAGAGCTTTCCATGTAACCGCTTCCGGAAATACCACCTGCGGGTGCGTCCCATACCGATCCATTGTAGCGGATAAAACTAACTCCCGAAGAATTATAGCTGATATTAGGATGCTGATTGCTGTCCAAAACAATGGACGTGCACATGATGTCCCAGGAAGATTGTGACGCCACGTATGTTATTGTCCAGGAACCGGTCCACTTGGCGTAATACAAACTATTATTCCGCAGGTAGCTGATGTGCGGATAATCATTCCCGGATTCGCGCGCTAATGAGGTTCCTTGCCCACAATTACTACTGGAGTCAACGGTTTCACAGTTCCAATTAGACCCGTCAAAACGGGTATATTTTAAATGACGATTAGTGGCATCATAATAACCGATCATAGGCTGGTTGCTGCTGCTTATTGTGAGCGAAGCATACCAACCCACATCCCCGGTTGCATCCACTGTGGAAACATCCCAGACTGCAAATCCCGGAATAGCCTGCGCCAAACTCCACGCCAGAAGCCAACCAGCCCAGCCTGCGCGCCACCCTTTGTCTGCACTCATAACTAACCCTCCGCCGGTCATTCCCAATAAAAATTCGACACAAATCCCAATGTGTATACTTCGCGAATGTAGCTGTAATAATAATCATTGGATTGGCTTTGAATATAGTTGTACCCCAGCCGCAGCATCCATTGCGTGCCCAGCCACTCCCCCAAACGCTGATTGAGTTCCACCAAAACATTGTACTCGCGGTCGCTGCGGTTCGCGCTGGAAATCCGGCCCTGCGCGTCCTGGGCCCGCCGCCCCGAATAGGTCCGCGAGGTCAGGGACGTATTGACGCGCACATAACTGTTCTCCTTGCCATAGCAATACAAACCGCCCAGGTTCACGCACTGATTCATCCGGTCATAGTACCCTGCTTCCAATTCCACAACCCCGGCGGCGGCATCGTAAACCAAGGCATTGGCATTGGAGGCCACGCTGCCCCAGCCGTATCCCAGCCGGACATTGGAATTTTTCAAAAAACGCCAGGATAGTGCGGCATTGAGATTCAATTCCTGATCGCGCCGCAGCTCGGAAGTAAAATCGCGGTCGTGCGCGCCGGCATACAGCGGCCGCTCGGGGCAAACATTGTTGATCCAGGTTCCGCCGAGTTCCAAATCCAGCGACCATGGCAACCCTTGCTTGATGTTCACATAGGCCCCGGTGCCGTTGTACTCCGCCACTTCTTCCATGAATGTCAGGCTGGGAGTCCAGCCTTCCTGCATAAAATTATAATTGGGCAGGGTATAAGCCTGATATTTCACGCCCGCTTCCCAACTGGTGAAATCCATGAAAAAGGTGTACCAACGAAGGTTGGCAGCCGCCACCCAATTCAAATAATTATATTTTGAAGATGCGTTGTCCGGATAGGCATAGTAAGTGCCCTGGGCCGAAATACCGGCTACCAGATCGGCGATCAAATCTTCTTCCAAACCCAAATTCAAACTGTTGTTCAGGTAATTTTTACTGCTCCAGCGGTTGTAGGCGGCATCGCGGAAAAAATAATTGGCCAAATAATGGGTCGTGCGGGTTAATTTATTTTTGTGGTTTAATTTAAGTTCAACCAGCGACAGGCTGTCGCTGTAGGGCAGGACATACGAATAAATATTATTGTCGCTGGAACCGGCCAGGGATGTTTCCAGCCACGTGGCCGCCCGTGCCGGCATTGGGGTTGCCCCGAGCCACATCACGGCCCCCAGCCAAAACACGAGGGCCGCTAATGTGCGACCCAAGGTTTTAACCGGCTGTCCTGCGCGCATACGCACCTTCCCCGGAATAAAATCGCTGACTGAAGTATCAGTATACCACAAACCGCCTGCCGGGCGCCGCGGATTGCGCGCGGAAAAAAACGCTAGCGCCGCTTGCGAAAAAGTTCATACCCGCCCAGCAGGGATATGGCCAGGCCCATGGGGATCAAATAATAAATTCCGCGAAAAGCCAGCAACATGCCCATGACCACCGAGGGCGAATAATACGGTTCCAGCAAAAGCAAAATGACGGTTTCAAACACGCCCAACCCGCCCGGGACTTGGCTGACCATGCCCGCGATTTGCCCCAGCAGATAAATGCCTAAAAATGAAAAATAACCCAAATTGGGCAGCGGCGGCAACAACGCATACAAAATCGCGGCGGCCGTAAGCCAATCCAGGCAGGAAGCGCCGATTTGCCCCATGGCGATCAAAGGATGGGGCATTTGAAACGACCAATTGCGGATTTTCAAACTTTTCTGATGCCCAAAACTCAAACCTATATACGCCGCCGCCAGGGTTATGAGCGCCGCCCCCAGCCAATGCAAGGCCACCGGGGAGAAGGTAAACGAATCGGGCAATGCCAGGCTGCCGAAGCCGAACGTCAATCCGCCCAATGTGCAAAAGCCCAACCAAAAAGTAATGCCGCAAAACGCGACAATTTTGGCCACATCCAGCGCCGATACTTCCCAAGCTGAATAAAAACGGTACCGCACCGAGCCTGAGGTTAAAAAGGTTAAGCCGATATTGTGGCTGAAGGCATATCCGATGAACGAGGTCATGCCGATTTTAGGATAGGGCAACCCGTGTTTCACATACCGGAATGCCAGCGTGTCGTATAAGGTCAGGGAAAGGTAATTGCACACCATAAAAAATAATGCGGCATAACTCCTCCGCGTGGGCAAGTTGCTGAAATGTTCTCGCACTTCCTTGAAGTTGTGCGTGCGCAATTCATGCACCAACACCCAAATGGCCAGGCTAAACAGGCAAACCCCAATAATCGTTCCGATCCACTGCAACGTTTTTTTCTGCATTCTGTTCCTCTGCTTTTCCGGTCCAAAGGCCTGAAATTATGGGCGCTCCGTTTTCCTCCGTTTGCGCCAAAAATACACCACGCACACCAACCCTGCGGCCAGGAGAATCAAAATACCTGCGGCCAATTCCGTGCTGTACTCGCCGGCCAAACGCTTCCAGCTCTCACCCAGCAAACTGCCCAATAAAATAAACGTGGCGGTCCAAATCATTGCGCCTAAGTAGGCGAAAAACGCAAACAAGTGATATTCCAATTTGGAGGACCCGGCTACAAATGCCGAGCGTATGTCCCAGCACATAGCTCAAGGTCATGCCCGCGGAACTGCCTAAAAACGCGGCCACCAGCGTCGGCAGCAATTGCAATTTGTGTTGGTAAACCAAAAATCCCGAAATATTTATATTGCAGCACCCAATGCAAAACCGATTCCATTACCATAAATGCCCGGCACCTTTTTCATTGCAGGGGATTTTAAGCCGATTTCCAGGAACGTTTTAACACATTCAAAGATAATTGTCCTGCCTTAAAATCCAACCCAACTCCCCCTCGTTCCCCCTCTTTAATGAGACTGTGTCACAACGTCAAAAAGCCGGGCAGGCACATAGGCCTGCCCCTACAGAACCATTGAAAAATAATGATTTTCGTAGGGGCGGCCCTGTGTG
>JAGVPM010000082.1 GCA_020052235.1 Candidatus Goldiibacteriota bacterium | reverse complement strand
GTGTTATATTTTGATCGTTGAGATTTTGTTCGGTGGGAGGGTGGCCGCCATGCATCGGAATAGGTGGCCGTCTTGAGCGGAATGCGCATCCCGGGTCATAGAGAATAAACATGGGCCATTTGAATATTTTTATATCTCCAAACATGCGTAAAAATCCGATTTTTAAATTAGTGATGAAAGTCATGGGTGTTTCCTCCCCTAACGGAGAGTGTGTCACAACGCAAAAAATAGAGATTGCTTCGCCGCTTACGCTTCTCGCAATGACTGAAAAACCTTTAATGCTGTCATTGCGAGCGACCGTAGGGAGCGCGGCAATCTAGTTTTTCGCGTTACGACACAGTCTCGCGGATAGGCAGTTAGTTTTTCAACTGCTTCATTATACAGCCAAAATCCAACGGTAAAGAAGTTGAAGGTGAAACAATCTACACATTGCCTTGGTGGTTCATCCTTGGAGTAATTGCGGAAGGGTTTTTAATGTTTCTTCCAAAGGCACTATGTCAATGGCGCCCTCGCGCATCCGGCGTTTGCCCCCGTAAATCAAAAATGCTTTGGCCATGGGATAATCTTTTAAAAATAATTTTAACCCCGTGAACATGGCGCGGGTAATCCGTGCCGTGCGAAAAAGGGAGAGATTTTTTTTGGCGGTTTATGTAATCTGGTATATGTAATTCCATTTTACATAGTTTTTTGGAGTTTGCAAATAAATTTCTATAAAACGTATTTTTGCGAATTGGTGCGATATAAAGCCATTGAGATTTTTTGTCAGGCGTGATATGTTTTTAGCCGTTATGAATAGGTTGCTTCCGAAAGGCAAATTCCTATAGGCGGCGGGCACGGCTCGCTCAATTATCATTTATCAAAAAGGAGCATTGGCATGGCAATCATCGATTTTGGCGGAAAGAAAGAGAAAATTGTTACCCGGAAGGAATTCCCCCTTACCAAAGCGCGTAAAGTCCTGGCAAAGGAAACCGTCGCGATCATTGGCTACGGAGTTCAAGGTCCGGCACAGGCGCTCAACATGAAGGACAATGGCATTCATGTCATCATTGGCCAGTCCAAAGAATATAAAAAAGATTGGGACCGGGCAGTCAAAGACGGATGGGTTCCCGGTAAAACGCTTTTTGGCATTGAAGAAGCCGTGCAAAGAGCGACCATCATCCAAATTTTGGTCTCCGATGCCGCACAGCGGATAGTATGGCCGTCGATCAAGAAAAGCCTTAAGGACGGGGATGCGCTTTATTTTTCCCACGGGTTTTCGATTGTTTACAAAGAACAGACGAAGGTTATTCCGCCGAAAAACGTGGACGTAATCTTGGTTGCCCCTAAGGGCAGCGGAACGTCCGTACGCCGCAATTTCCTTTCCGGCGCAGGCATCAATTCGAGTTTTGCCGTGTTCCAGGATTATACTGGGCGCGCAGAGGAACGCTGCATCGCGGTGGGAATTGCCATTGGTTCGGGATACCTTTTCCCCACGACATTTGAGCAGGAAGTTTATAGTGATCTGACAGGCGAACGCGGCATTCTCATGGGCGCGCTGGCGGGAGTCATGCAGGCGCAGTACGACGTTCTGCGGAAAAATGGCCATTCGCCATCAGAGGCTTTTAACGAGACGGTTGAAGAGCTCACCCAGAGCCTCATCCGCCTGGTCGACGAAAATGGCATGGACTGGATGTTTTCGAACTGCTCGGCGACTGCGCAGCACGGCGCGCTCAAGTGGCGCCCGATTTTCCGTACGGCGAATCTGCCCGTGTTTGAGAAGCTTTATAAATCAGTGAAAACAGGGCAGGAAACACGCGAGGTCATCCGCGATTGCGGCGGTAAAGATTACAAGCAGTTCTTGGAAAAGAAGCTTGCGGAGGTTCATAATTCGGAAATGTGGCGCACAGGCGCAGCGGTCCGCGCCCTGAGACCAAAAGAAAAAGCCAAGGAAATTACAAAAGGGACAAAAGGCATCAGCGGCCGCACAGTGAATTAAAAAAAGCCCCTGTTTCGGTCAATGGCAACAATCTACACCGTTACTTTAAAATCCTGCACCCCATATGGTGCAGGGTTTTTTATTTCCAGCGAATTTTATAGTGATTTCGGGGGAAGGCCACTGCGCATTTGCGGAATTTGTGTAAGTTCGGGTTGGTTTTTTGTATTGTTTTTTTCCGGGTTATCCACATAATAAGCCTGTTTATCACATTGATCTTTGTATCCAAGGAGCCCTATGAGCTATAAAGGTTCTGTTTCCCGGATTGAAAAATGGTCCCGTTTTGTTCTTTTTCTGGTCATGTTGATTTTGGCCGGGTTTTTAAGCGCGCTGGGCAACAAAATTCTTTCCGATGTCAATCACTGGGTGAAAGCGCCTCAGGAGGAAACGTACCAGGACAAAGAAGCCCTGCAGAAGACGGCTGCGGGTGAAGCTGGTTTTAACAAACAAATAGAGAGCTTGGAGGATACCAAAGGCAGGTATCAAACCTCGTTGGAAAAAGCCGAACGCCAGTATGAATCGCAAAAGCAGTCTTACGGTGATTGGCTCCAAGCCCGTTCAACCATTGGTTCCAGCCAAGAGGATTCGGAAGTGCGTTTGCGGGCCAAAACCCTGGATCGTTTTCGCCAGATTCAGGAAAGCTGGCAGGTTAAGATTGACGAAGTCAATGCGCAAATCAATGCGCTTCAAGAGCAGCGAAAGCCGATCCGGGAAAAATTGCGGAATTTGGAACAGGCGGCGGGCCAAAAATACAATACGGCCATGGAACATTACGGGCTGAAGATTTTTTTCATCCGGTTGGCTTTTGTGCTGCCGATGCTGCTTATTGGTGTGTTCCTGTTCTTGCGTGGGCGCAATTCACGCTTCTGGCCCTTGGTATGGGGCATGATTCTTTTTTCACTGTATTGTTTTTTTGTGGGTTTGCTGCCTTACCTGCCCAGTTTCGGCGGCTACATCCGCCTGGTGATCGGCGCCGCGCTCTCCCTTTTTATAGGCTACTATGTGGTCAAGCAGCTCAATCGTTATTTGGCAAAAAAGAAAGCCGAACTGGAGGAGTCCACCAAAGAGCGTGTCAGTAAAATTAAGGACGATATTGCGCACAAGGCGTATCTGTCGCACAGCTGTCCTTCCTGCGAGCGTGATTTTTTAATCAACAAATGGTACCCCAAAGTCGGGGTGGCCGGTGAAATCCGGACGCTGGATGAAGCGCCGGACCATTGTGCGTTTTGCGGCCTCCCGCTGTTCGGCAAATGCCCCAAGTGCGGGAAACGCAACTTTCTGCACTTTCCGTTTTGTTCCGCGTGCGGCACCGAATTGGCAAACACCGGAAAATAAAAAAAGGGAAAAACGTGCCCGTCAGTCGTGCGGGGAGAGGTGAAGGCGAATGGCCAAAATTAAAGGAACGTCTTTTCTGAACTTGCTAGAATATTTCGAAAAAATCAAAGGTCTGGAAGGCATTGAACAAGTCAAGGCAGCCTTGAGTGAAAAAGACCGGATCGCACTTTTCTCCAAGCCGATTATGCCGATTAGTTTGGTTGATTACCATGCGAATTTTAATTTTCTATTAACTGCCGACAAAATATTAGGCAAAGGCGACCTGCAACTGATAAAAGACGCTGTGGCATATGAGATCCGCAAGAATTTTACCGGCATTTACAAACTTTTTATTTCTTTCACAAGCATGGAACTAATCATTAACAGCAGCGCCCGGGCTTGGCGCCAGTATCTGGATACCGGGGCCGTGACAATTGAGAGAAAAGAAAAAAAAATCATGCTGTTCAAGATTACGGATTTTCCGAATATACCTTTGCACCATGATGTAGCCAATTCCACGGCGATCATTACGTTGGCTTCACTATCAGGAGCGAAAAACGTCACGGTTAACCATGTCAAGTGCATGGCGCGGGGCGACCAATATTGCCTGTCCGAAATTAAATGGGAATAAGGTGCAGGCAAGAAAGAGTGATGGGGTCGGCAGATTACAGTTATGCACGGATACCGGCCGGGGTTAAGTATAGGCCAACCGGTACCCGTTTTTCTTGCGTAACTTAGGGTTTGCAGCGTTTGCACGCCTTAAACCCGGCGGTTTCCGCCTCCTGCTTGGTCTTGAACACCTTCAAGGTCTCGGGCTTGATTTTTTTGGCCGCCTGGCACTGCTCGGTGTGAAACTTTTTCGACTGGGTGCTGGCATAAAATCCCTGGGCTGCCGCCAGGCTCGCGATACTCAAGGCCCCCACCAACACAACAGCTTGCAACCAACCTGTCTTTTTCATGCGCATTCCTCCTAAATGATATTTATCAAAACACACTGAATTAGACCGTGGATGGAAAAAAAGATTGCATTGAATTAGAAAAATTTGTGCAATTATTTTTCGTGCCAATTGTCTGAATATTTGAGGTCATTATTTTGCGCACTAATGGAAGTAAAACCGGTTTGAAAAAGGAGGTGGATTCGGGCTATTTGAACGGCATTTTTGATTTTTACCATCTTGATTATTAAAGGAGAAAACAATGCAATTGAAATTTTTAAGACACACCGCAAGTCTGGCAGCGATCTGTATTGGGTTGAGCGGCTGTGCCACCCTTTCCCAAATGCCGGCGGAACCCAAGATTACTTTTAAAAATTTTAAAGCAATTGAAATTACGGCGGATGGATTGCAATTTCAAGTGAAAATGGAAGTTGAAAATCTTATGGCCATGGATCTTCCTGTGGAGAGCATAGACTATGCTTTGGACTTGGATAACCAGGCAGGATATCTCACGGGGAGATATAATAAAATCACGAATTTTCGGCCCGGCCAAACTCAAGAAGTTATATTGCCTTTTCTGCTGACTTGGGAAGCTTTGGTTAAGAATGCAGTAACGGAGAATAACTCCCGCTGGTACTGGGCCAAGTTTAGAGGAAAAATCAAGGTAAAGGGCAATTTGCCTTTTAACGTTGTGCCGTTTGATATGAGCGGCCGTTTTGCCATACCCGAAATTCCGGTTTTTAGTTTTGAAGGCACCGAGGGATCGCCGTTTGGTTCGGAGTTTAGCGTCAGCCTGGGGATTGAAAATAAAAACCCCTTTGCCGTAACCGTTGAAAACGTGGAAGCCACGATGATAATGAATGGTAAAAACTATGTATTGACGAGCAATGATTCAAATTCTTCATGGTCGGCGATGAATAAAAAAACGCTGACCTTGACTATGGATAATCCCTTGGGCAAAGGCGTGAGCATGCTGGCCAATTTAATTTCCAACCAAGGCAAGGCTAATATCCGGGTTAAAGGTAAGATTGTGTTTGGCACTGATTTTGGGAATTGGACCGTGCCCTTTGAGACCCAAGGCGCAACGGAATGATGTAATTAAAAATATAGTAGAATTTTAGATGTTGGTTGCAAGCTACCCCGCTGTTTACAGCGGGGTAGCTTGCTTATGCTCCGGTGATTTTTACTTGGCCGCACGCAAATCATTCAGCACTTGTTCCACATGCCCATTAACATCCACTTTGGGATACACGCGCGCTATTTTCCCCTTGGGATCAATTAGAAAAGTCGTGCGCTCAATCCCCAATCCGGCTGCGGCCGTTAGAAAATTGGGTTTCCAGACTCCGTATTGTTTGATCATGTCGCCGGAGGCATCGGTCAGCAAAAGAAAGGGCAGACCGTATTTGGCTGCAAACCCGGCATGACTCTCGCCCGAATCACGGGAAACACCAATGATCACGGCATTTAAATCCTGAAAACTTTTTTCCTGATCCCGGAAACTGCATGCTTCGCGGGTGCACCCGGGCGTATTATCCTTGGGGTAGAAATAAAGCACCACATAACGTCCGCGGAAAGATGAAAGGGTCGCCATATTGCCGTTAGGATCCGGCAAAGAGAATTCAGGCGCCGCGTCTCCCGCTTTTAAAAGCGGTTTTTCATTTTCCACACTCCAGGCATTACCAGCCAAAGCCAGTAAAGATATAAAAACCAAACCTAAGATAGTATCCATGCAAACCCTCCTTTTACCTTTGATGGTAGTTTGACCCCAAGTAAAAGTAACAGGCGCAGCGCATTGGGGCTACTTGTGCATGGCAGTCCCGCACTTGGGGCATTTTAATGACTGCATTCTGAAACCCGGTTTTGGGGGTACATCCGCCTTGCAGGCGGGGCATTGCATCATGCCTGCGGTTCTGATCTGACCGGAGTTTGTTTGGACAAATTTATTACGCGCTTGTTTGAACGTTTTTTCCATTCTGATGGGATTCTGTCCGTTTCTTTGCGGCATACGTTTCCTCCGTGTTGACCATTCCTGGTGGATGGGTTGCTGATCTGTCTGGAAACAGTTTACTATACACTTGCTCCCTGCGGCAAGCCGCAAGGCGCTTTATATTTCCCGGGCATAACCCGAAACTATGGGAGTGTGGCACTATTCCACTTATTGCATGGAGATGCCCATGAAAATGAGCTCCGGGTTGCGTTTGCTGCTTTTGAGTATGATTTGTTTGGGGAGCGCGTGGGCGGCGCAAGCCGCCACATATACGGTCACCACGGATGCGGACAGCGGTGCCGGGTCTTTGCGCGATCAAGTCACTTTGGCCAACGCCAACCTGGGTCCGGATACGATTATATTTTCAG
This sequence comes from Candidatus Goldiibacteriota bacterium, assembly GCA_020052235.1. GTDB lineage: Bacteria > Oederibacteriota > JAAXVQ01 > JAAXVQ01 > JAAXVQ01 > JAAXVQ01. The sequence continues at coordinate 48,958 of JAGVPM010000082.1, read as the reverse complement.
GACCTATGTGCATCACCATCACCAGCGGGGTGATTTCCGTGAGTGATCCTTTGCTTTTAGACGGCTTCGGCCAGGTGGTGCTTTCCGGCAACAACCTGCTCCGTTTGGTGAGCGCCAGCCAAGGAAGCACTGTAACCGGTCTGGCTTTTATTCTTGCCTCGGGATTTGATGCCATTGGACTGGAAGTTTTCACATCGTGCAACCGTATATACGGCTGCAGGTTCGGCACGGACTGGTACGATACCGGCGGCTTGACCAATTATTATGGGATGACCCTGCATGGTTCGTTCAATGATGTTGGCGGCACTACCCCGGCGGAGCGCAATATTTTCTCCGGCAATGCCATTGGTTTGCAAACCGTGAGCGTTTTCCGCTGCACGATCCGCGGGAATTATTTTGGAATCAACTCCACGGGCCTGGGCGTGATCGCCAACAACATCGGCATTGATGCTGATTACGGAACGACCCAGACGATGTTCGGCGGCAACCGCCTGGCCGGCGAAGGCAATGTGCTCGGGGGCAATAGCGACCGCGGGTTTTACGTGGATTCCACGGCCTGGGGCAATACTGTCTGCGGTAATATCGTGGGCATGCTACCGGATTTGAGTGCTGCGGCCGCCAACTATAAAGGCATCGAGCTATACGGCGCCAAAGGCAATTTCATCGGCTTGACCACAACCGGATGCGAAAATATTGTGGGACGCAATTCCGGCAAAGGCATCATCCTCTCGGGCAATGTCAACAGCGAGCCCACGCCTCGTTGGAATTCCGTGCAAAATAATTATGTGGGGATTGGCCCCGACAATACGCTTTGGCCGAATGGTTCGGGCATTTATTTATACCATGCCGGCAACAATCTGATCGGCGGAGACCGTAATGCGAATCAGGGCAACATTATATCCGGGAATACGGATAATGGCATTTACCTGGAAGATGGGTATGGCAACACGCTGGCCGGAAACTACGTCGGAACCTTAGTAGACGGCAGTGGGGCTGCGCCCAACGGCAATGGGATCAATTTGGGCGGCGGCTGGGGCAATTGCGTGGGAGGAGCCAACACCGGAGGACAGTTCGGCAACCTGATCTCGGGAAACAATAACTACGGCATTGTCATGGATAAATGGTTTTTTTCCAATCCGTTGAGCGACAATCAAATTTTAGGCAACCGGATCGGGCTTAATGCCGCGGGTAATGCCGCCTTGCCCAACGGTTATTCCGGGCTGTATGCCAACAATTGCACGAACACCACCATCGGAGGCCCGGATCCCGGCTCGCGCAATGTGATTGCCGGAAACACGCAATACGGTATTGCCCTGACCGGCGGCACGGGTAATCAGATTTTTGGCAACTACCTTGGCACCAATCAGGCCGGGACTTCACTTTTAACCAATCAAATGCACGCCCTCTATATCGGCAATGCCGCGTACACCACCATCGGCGGCACTTCATCGGGCGGTAATGTCATTTGTGGCGGCACCGGCGGAACACTCTCGGGAATTTATCTCAGCAACAGCAGCAACAACACCTGCACGGCCAACTGGATTGGCGTACTGGCCACCGGCGTCCCCACGACGCCTAATTTTACGTACGCGGTTTTCGTGACCACTACCTCCAGGGATAATCTTTTTGGCCAACCCGCGGGCGGACCGGGCAACCTTATGGCTGGTACGAACAACGGCATCACGGTGGGCAACAACACGTGCATCCGTAATTCCTTTTGGACCAATACCATTTGCGCCTTCTCGGGCCAAGGCATTCAACTGCTGAGCGGAGCCAATGAAAGCAAAGCCGTCCCGGTCATTCAAAGCGCGGGCTTGAGTTTGGTTCAAGGCACATCAGGCAACAATGACCGGATTCAAATTTTTGTTTCCGACCGGGGCGCGGGGGTAAATGGCGGCAGTCTGCGTTGCGTCGGCGAGGGCGCGGCCGGCGGCACGGGCAATTGGGCTATTGCATGCACGGGCCTGCAATACGGGGATTATATTTGTGCCACGGCCACCAATGCCGACGGCAGCACATCGGGGTTCAGCTTAAATGCGCTGGTCAGTCCCCCCCATCCCCAACGTCCAGCACTACCGTGACGTTCACATCTACACCCACCCCTTCGGTAAGCCCAACAGTTACTTCAACTGTTACAGCCACGCCCAGCCGGACTGCTTCGCCCACGATTACACGCACCGTTACCATGACTCCCACGTATTCGCCGACAGCGACGCAAACCTTGACAGCTACCCAGTCCGGCACGGTTACGCCTTCGGGAACAATCACGCTCACCGCTACGGTGACACCTACATTTACGCCCACGCCGACAGTCACGTTAAGCAGTACGATCACCACCACGGCCACGCCGCACGCTTCGGAAACCGCGACCTTGGTGCCCACGGCCACGCCGACGAGCACAGCCACGGCCTTGGACGCACACAACAATTTATCGGCGTGGGAAGGCACGGCTTTCCCCAATCCCGCGCATGAGCAGGTCAAATTCATCCTGCCTGCCGGTTTGAGCAGCGAAGTCGATGTCTACAACGTATACGGTGAGCACATTGCCAATGTGCGCGTCAGCCATCCCACGGCCGAACCCCACGTGGTGGCCTGGAATTGCCGCGGCATGGCACCAGGCATTTATCTGGCACATTTGAAAGTCGATGGGCGCAGCGTGCGGCGGGTCAAGTTTGCGCTGGCCCCATGAACGCCTGCTTAGTGCGGCTGGCACTGGCGGCGATGGCCTTGATCCTAACCAGCCAACCATCCTGGGCCGGATGGATGCAAGACGGGGATAGTCTGAATTTCAATCAAAATGAGAATGCCTATGTGGCGGCGATGGCTTTTTCGAAGAGCGAACCTTATGCGGCCTGGGTGACCTGGCGGGAAATGTATGGCAATACTTCCAATATATATGTAAAAAGACTTAATGGATCAAGCTGGGATTTGGTGGGCGGAAGCCTGAATATGGACGGCAACCGCGATGCGAGGATGCCGGGAATCGCTGTTGATAATACCACGCCGCATGTGGTATGGACCGAATCAACTAATTCCACAAATAGTTATTATCAAGTTAATGTGAAAAATTATATTGGAGCTGCTTGGGCATCCGTGGGCGGCAACCTAAATATATATGGCAACACAGGCGTGGCTTGGCGGTCGGATATACAATTTAACAACATTACGCCGTATGTTTCATGGTATGAATTTGCCGCCGGAGTAGCCTGCAAAGTGATTGTCAAACATTGGAATGGAGCCTCGTGGCAACAAGATGGCAATTATTTGAATATTAATGAAAACGAAAATGCCACAGACCCGGATTTGCGCATGTTTAATGGCACGCCGTATGTAGCGTGGACCGAAGGTACGATCAGGCAGGTTTATGTGAAATATTTTAATGGAACCGATTGGCAGGCGGTGGGAGGCAGCCTTAATAATAATACGAACGCGGATGCGCAGTGGCCTTCCCTTGCATTAAATTCCTCCGGTACGCCGTATGTTTCTTTTTTAGAAGCATCCGGCACAACGTTGCTTGCCTGTGTGAAGCATTATGATGGAGCCGGTTGGGCTCAGGATGGATCAGCGCTAAATGTAAATAGTAATGTAAATGCCCAAAGGCCTATGTTGGCCTTTTATAACGATGTTTTGTATTCTTCATGGGCTGAAAATGCCGGTACTGCAGGCCAAATATATGCCGCGGTTTTTAATGGGTCTGTTTGGAATTTACTGGGCGGAAGTTTAAATAAAGTTTCAACTCAGGATGCGTTGTCTGCTTATATTGCTTTTATGGGGAATACTTTATATCTTACTTGGCAAGAGAAGGATCAAACCAGCGCGAAATATCAAATATATGTGCAACACTATTTAACGCCCACCCCCACGGCCACGATTACCCAAACAGCCACCCTAACACCAACGAGCACGCAGACCCCGCCGTTGCTCTCCCCCACGCCATCGTCCACGGAATCAGCGAGTACAACGGCGACGCTAACTCCATTGGCCGGTGCCGGGACATCGCGGTGGGTCATAACCCCCAATCCTTTCGCACCGGTTCGTGGCCAAAAAGCGCATTTTAATTGTCCGCAAAATAGTTCGTATGCATCCTTGAAAATTAAAATATTCAACCTCAAAGGCAGATGCGTTATTACATTAAATGATACGTTGGACTGGGATGGAAAAAATGCGCAAGGCATGCTTTGCGAAGGCGGTGTCTATGCCTGCCGGATCGAGACAGAAAATCAACATTTCAGCGCCACTGTATTTTTGCTGCGCTGATGTTTGTTTTCCCAATTACAAAGCCTTGGGATTCGTGTATAATCACAAAATACTGCCCGCGCCAACGCGACCAACGTTTATGAGGCGACCATGACCAGCGTGTTGCATCCAAAATCCAGGAAATCCAGCGTTAAAGTTGAGCTCGCACTTTGGGTTATGCTCCTGTTGGCCGTAAGTATTTTGGTGCTGACTTGGTTTACCCTCCGCCAGGAGCGCGAAGCCTTGACCCAGGAAGTCACGCGCCGCGGTATGGCCCTGGCGCAGTATGTGGCCGCACACGGCCAAGATCCTTTTTTAACCAACGATAAACTCACCTTGGCTACCTTGGTGGCCGATGTCATGAAAAATGAAGATATGCTTTATGCACTGATCATCGACCGCAACGGGCGCGTAGTGGCGTCGGACAAGTCGGATCTGATCGGCAAGGCTTATACGCGGCCCCGGGGGGATTATCCCCTGGACCGGCCGGCGGCCCGCGCGTTTACCTGGACGCATCCCCAGGCCGGGCGGGTGATTGATATTGGCATACCCTTGATTTTGCAGGGAACGTCCAAAATCGGGGAAGTGCACCTGGGAGTTTCAAAATCTACGATTGATAAAGTGGTGCGCCGCGCTTGGAAACAGGTAACGTTGGTTGCTTTTCTCTTTTTGTCGGGCGGGTTGTTGGGCTCCATTGTGCTGGTGACGTTGATGCTGCGCCCGATTTCGGAACTAACGAAAGGCGTCGAAGCCATCGGCGGCGGCAACCTGGAGTATCAAATTCCCGCCATGCGGAATAATGAATTGGGCGAGTTGGCCATCACCTTCAACCGCATGACCTTGGAATTGAAAGCCGCCACCGAAAGGGCTTTGGAGCAGGAGCGCATAAAAAAAGAACTGCAACTGGCCCATCAGATTCAGCAAAGCCTGCTGCCCAAACATACTCCGCAGGTGGAAGGGTTTTCTTTCGGCGCCTTGTACCGCGCGGCCAAGGAAGTGGGCGGCGATTATTACGATTTTTTATGGCTGGATAAGCATAAATTGGGCATCGCGGTCGCGGACGTTTGCGGCAAAGGCATTCCGGCGGCCATGCTGATGAGCGTGGCCCGGAGCATGCTGAAGGGCATGGCGCACAATTTTTCCTCGCCGGCCCAGGTGGTGAAGGAATTGAACCGCTTGTTGCACAGCGATTTAAAAGGCGGCATGTTCATTACGGTTTTTTACGCGGTGCTGGATATTTCCAAGAAAACCTTCACCTATGCGTCGGCCGGACATAACCCGGCCATGTTGTGGAACTCGACTCATCAAAAATTCAGGCTCCTGGGCTCCGAGCCCCCGTGCCTTCCGGTCGGGGTGGACAAGGGAACGCTCTTTGAAAAACTGCTGCAGGAAAAGAAAATAGCTCTGACAGCGGGCGATGTTGTGGTATTGTATACGGACGGGGTCACGGAAGCCATGAATGCCGAGCGGGAAGAGTTCGGCGAAAGCGGGCTGCAGGCCTTTTTAAAGCAGCATAAATCCGCGTCCCAGGCCGGGGATCTGATGCGGGAACTGGACGGGCAATTGACGTCATTTTGCGGAGATGTTCCCCAAAACGACGACATTGCCGCAATTATTTTAAAAGTAGATTGATTCGGATTAGGAGGCAAACAGCATGAGCACGCGCAAAGATGGAACCATCCAGGTTGAAGTGCGATACGACGAGAAAAGAAACATTACCATGGTTGATATCACGGGTGTGGTGGATACCGGCACAACACTGATTTTGGATGAAAAGCTTTCTGCGCTCTTGCGGGAACAGCGTTACAAAATGATCCTGAACATGGAAAAAGTAACGTATGTGTCTTCGGCCGGATGGGGGCTGTTCATCAGCCTGCTCCACAAAACGCGCGAACATCATGGGGACATTAAACTGGCCTCCATGACCAACGAAGTGAAGAACGTGTTCAATCTGCTGGCTTTTTCCAACTTGATTTATTCCTATAAAAGCGTAGACGATGCGATCGATGCATTCGGGCGTTAAACTTTTTCGGGCTTGGCTGGGAGTGGCGTGCCTGCTGGTATTGGCAGGCTGCGCTTCGGATAAAAGCCCCGTGTTGCCCGTTCAGTCCGCCGGGGTGGCCGTGGGCAAAGGGCCGGGGTGCATCATTGCCGGAGCCGCGGGCACGCTGCTGGTGAGTTGCAGCGGGGGCGGAACCATTGACGTCGTCGATCCGGTGAAAATGAAAGTTCAGCAAAGCCTTACCGTGCGCTCCAAACCCGGATTTTTAGTGCACGATGCGTCCAATCAAATAGTGTATTGCATGTATCCGCAAGAATCTGTTTTTTCCATTTTATCCGCTGCGCCTTTAAAAATAGAAAAAAATCTTAGTTCCGGCTCCCTGTCGCTCGCCAGCAGCGCGGCCATGCGGCCCGGGCATAACGAACTGTGGGTTTGCGACGGGGTTGGGGCGGTTTGTGCGTTAACCGCCAAACAGTTGATGATTAAAACAAAAATTTCTTTGGGGCGTTATCCGCAGCACATTGCATTTTCCATTGACGGCAATTTGGCGTTGGTGACGCTTAAGGGCGAAAATGCCCTCAGCATTGTGGATGCGCAGACGGGCACGGAAGTGGCGCGGGTTCCGGTGGGGATTTATCCGCGCGATGTGGTTTTGTTTGGGAACACGGCCTGTGTTTCCAACTATGGATCGCACGACATATCGTTGGTGGATATTATCAAGCGCAAGGAAAGCGCGCGCATCAAGGTGCGGCGCCAACCCAATTCCTTGGCGCTTCAAGGCCAAACGTTGTGGGTGGCCTGCGAGGATTCCTACCGTTTGGTGGCCATCAATGTGGTTCAGGCCCAGGTTATTGGAACCGTAAAAACCGGTTTTTTCCCAGGCAGCATGCAAGTCCTTCCCAACGGAGCGCTGGCCGTATGCGACACCCAGCACGATCAAGTCGTAGTCTTGACACCGCAAACCCTAACCCAATAATTAAATAAACATTAAATCGTAGAGACGCAAAATTTTGCGTCTCTACACATATATTAATAAAAATTATGCGATGATTTTTGCCGTGGAATGTCCAATGAAACATGGATATTCCGCGGCTTTTTTTTAAACCTTTAATTCCCCTGGCACTGATGGCTGAGGCCGGATGCCTTTTGGGTGCCCGCGGTTTTGGAATTGGCGCGGGATGGTGGGCAGTTGCCTGGGGCGGGTTGATGGCGGCAGTGCTGGCGCGAAAAACCGGCTGGTTTTGGGCAGGGGCGGCATTGGCAGCAGGGGGCGTTTACACCTGTTTGGCCTGGCAGGCTGTTCAGACTCCGGAGGACGGCATATCCCATTTCATGCCTTGCGCGGATATCCGAATCGAAGGCGCGTTGCGGCAGTGGCCGGAAGCAGATGCATTTGGCCAAGGCTGGCAGGCGGAGGTGGACTGCCAAAGCATTGTGAAGGGAACCCGGCGCATTCCGGTATCGGGTGCGGTAAAAATTCATGTGCCGGGCAACTGTCCTGCGTGGTCGGGCGGGGATGCAGTGGCTGTAAGGGGCGCGTTGGAAATGATCCCGGGCCCGGGAAATCCGGGGGAGTGGAATCTGGCGGAATATAAACGCCAACAAGGCGTGTACGGAAGTTGCCGCATCAAGCAGCGCGCGGACGTGGTGTATCTGTCGCAAGCCTCATGGGTGCGGCGCATGGGGTCAATCCTGCACCGCCGCTGGGTACAATCCATCCGCCGTTGGGTTCCGCCGGAAGAGCGGGAGTGGGTCATTTCACTGGTATTGGGCGACCGTTCGGGTTTGCGGCGCACTTGCCAAGAGACCATGGCGGCCACGGGCATGGCACATTTGTTTGCAGTTTCAGGTATGAATATAGGCCTGGTGTTGACCTCGCTGTTTGGCATCGGGCGCCTATGCCGGGTGCCGCGTAAATGGTTATGGCTGGCCGGGCTGTTGAGCGTAGGCGTGTTTAGCGCCATGGTGGGGGCCAGTGCATCCATCGTGCGCGCGGCCATCATGGCGTGTGTCTCGATTATCGGGTTGTGGAGTGAACGGCGGGCCGATGCCCTGTCGGCGTTAAGCTTGTCGGGGTTGGTTCTCCTGGCGATCGATCCGCTCAGCGGCGCGCAACCGGGGTTTCAATTATCCTTTGCGGCCACAGCGGGGCTGATCATTGCGGCACCGTGGTTGCGGATTTCAGCGCAAGGTTGGCGTGGTTGGCTGAAACAAGGGCCGGCCTTGATCGGGCTAACGCTGGCAGCCTTGACCGCCGCGCTGCCGCTGCAATGTTTTTATTTTTACAGCGTGACTCCCATTGGACTTGTCACCAATTTATTGGCCATACCCCTGGTGACCGCGGCCACGGACGGCGGATTGTTGTTGGGGTTGTTGGGAAATAATTTTCCTTGGTTAAGCCAGGGCCTGGGAATACTGACCGGATGGGCGGCAGGAGGATTGGCGCTGCTGGCCCAAAGCGCGGAAAAGATTCCCTGGGGAAGAATTTTTATTTGGCGCGGGGAAGCGCTTTGGGTGGCGGGCATGTATGCGGCCGGAATCGCGGCCCTGTGGAAACCCACGCGCCGGCCGGGCACGGTATGCCTGCTTATCCATCTGCTTTGGTATGCGGCCATGAAACCGGAAGCCTTGAATCCGGGGCAGACCAGGATTACTTTTCTGGATTTGGGGATTGGCGAAGCTTCCCTGTTGGAGAATTCCACAGGTGAGAAGGTGTTGATCGACACAGGCACGGAAGGCGAGTTTTTATGGCGGGTGAAAAATTTTTTAGCCGCCCAAGGCATAAACCGATTGGACGGGCTCATGCTTTCCCACCCCGATTCTGACCATGCCGGGGGCGCGGAAGTTTGCTTAAAGTATTTTCGCCCCCGGCAAATTTATTATTCCGGTTCCGATGACCGTAGTTCAGAGCGGATCAAACAGCTGCTGGGCGCTTATACCGGCGTCCGGCATGCGCTGATTCAGGGCGCCAACGTCTGTTTGGCGCCGGATTTAAAGTTCGCAGTCCTTTGGCCGCCGCGCCATTATGATCCGGCGCTTGAACCCAAGGAAGGAGGGCGCAAACGCCGCGTAATTAAAACCGGCACACCCGGAACGATTAGAAAAAATAGCCGGGCCAACAATGGCAATAGCCTGGTGGCGTGGTGGGATTTCCCCGGAGGAAATGCGTTATTCACTGGGGACGTTGATCAGGCCTGCGAGGATCTTTGGCCGGGGTTGAAAAAATGCCGGATATTAAAAGTGGCGCATCATGGGTCCAGGCATGCGTCGGGGGAGCGTTTTCTGGCCCAAGTAATGCCGGAAATTTCCGTGGTTCAATCCGGGTTTTTCGGGATGCACAAATTTCCGGATTTTAATACGTGGGAGCGCATCAAGCGGTTCTCCGGCCTGGCCTTGGACACAGCTCAATTTGGCGCCGTGGAAGTTGTGGTAGCATCGGACGGCAGCATGCGGTGGAGTTGCTGGAAATGAAAAAGCGCGGCCGGATAGGGGGACGGCGCGCGCTTTTTCATTCTTCTGGCTCGGTTATTACAAGCTTCGGAATCGGAGCGGGAAACTTTAGGCATGGTTACAATTAAAAATTGTAGAGACGCAAAATTTTGCGTCTCTACGTTTATAAATATTTATAAACCGAAAATGCGATTTCAACCGGGATTCGAATCTGGCAATTTAAGCGTGCCTCTGATAAAATTATGCACATGAAAATTTTTAACCGCACGCGCAATCGAATCGTGGTGAAAAATGCCCGGATGGCCAAAACATTTTGGCAGCGCGGGTTGGGATTATGGGCATTTCCGCGCTTAAACCCGGGTACGGGTTTGCTCCTCGTGCCGTGCCGCTGGATTCACACCTTGGGCATGGCCTATGCCATCGATGCGCTCTATCTGGACCAACAAGGATATGTCATCCAATGCGAAACCCTGCATCCCTGGCGGATCGGGTCAAGGGTTCAGCGAGCGCAAGCTGTTTTGGAACTGGCCGCCGGGACCTTTGCGCAAAATCAGGGCCGAATCGGCGATCAATTGGTATGGGAGGAAGCGTAGTGTGTATGGGCGGCGGGCGGGAAATCTATTTAGGAGGCAAGGCATGAAGTGCGCGGCAATAGCATTGGTGCTGGCTCTGGCAGGGTCATTGAACTTATCGGGGTGTGCAAGCTTAAGCGAAAATCAGGCGCGCGCCGCAGGCAGGCATGCGGCCAAGGGCGAAGAAATTTTTCAACGAGGGCGGGTTGCCGAAGCCGTGGCTGAATGGCGCCTGGCGTTGAAATTGGACCCATCCCGGCAGGAGTTGGCGCAGAAAATCCACAAGGCCGAAAATCCGGGCACCGGATCCGAAGCCATGGCATTGCCGGAAGGCGATCTGGGCCAAAGGGTAAATGCGGACTATTGTCAAGCCGAGCGGCTTTACCAAGCCAGTCAGTTGAAAGAAGCTGAATTGATGTATAAACAAATATTGGTGCTCGACCCGCAACACGTTCCGGCCCAAGAAGGATTAAATCGCATGGCGGAAGAGCGGTATCAGCCCGATGCCCGGCGCGTTTTTGACCGGATGACCGAAAACCTTTATCAGGAAGGTATGAAGTTGTACCGTAAAAAGGAATGGGATGGCGCGGAAATTAAGTTTTCAGAAGCCGCCAAGTTGAATTCCGAGCAAGTGCAAGTTAAAAAATATTTGGAAAAAACGCGCCGGGAATTGGCGAAGTTGAAGGATCTGGCCCAGGCGCAAATTTTGGTGGCGCAAGCCCGGGACGCGGAACGTGCCCAAGAGTGGGTGAAAGCCTACCAAGCCTGGCTGGAGGCACAACGCATGCAGCCGTTGCCCGAGGGTGCGGCCGACGGCGCGGCGCGGACACGGCGGGAAGTTGATAACATCGTAAGCCGAATTCTGGATCAGGCCAACCGGGATTTGGCGAATGGAAAAACGAACGCTGCCTTGGCAAGCTTTGAAAAAGTATTAGCGATTTTCCCTGAAAACGCCGATGCTTTAAGTGGAGTCAAAAGCGTGCGCGCCGGTTTGGAAACGCAAAGGAAGTCTCAGGGCACCAAGGCCGAGGCCCAGAAGCTTTACAACCGAGGTGTGGAAGCTTATCACAAAGGCAATTTGCCTGCGGCCATCAGCGCTTGGGAAGCCGCGGCGGCCGCGGACCCCCAGGATGCGGGCATTCGCGGGCAACTGTTGCGCGCTAAAAAAGAATTAACTGAATCCGTGGAAAAAAAACGCCGCGCTGCGCAAGTGCGCTACGAAGATGGTTTGGCGGCATATCAACGCGGGGAATTGGACGAAGCCTTGGCCGCATGGACGGAAACTTTGGAATTGGATCCTGAACACCCCAAAGCCCGGGCCAATATCCAGCGGGTGGAGCAGGAGACGAAATAATCACGAGGTGAGTATGCGCACCAAACAAGCGCTTCCGGAACTCGGCGACATAGCCGTGTTCGAACATAAACCTTCGGAAGTGAATTACGGAGGCCAAACCCGGTTTCACCAGGCGGCGTTTCCTCCCGCAGACGGGGAGCCGGACGGGTTGGAAGCTATTGTGTTTCACGCTGTCCGGAGGCTGGTGCAATTGGTGCATGACCCGGAACCGCAGCCCGGTCCGGTTTCGAACTGGCGCGATTCCGCGCTGCAGGATTTTTTTTATGATCAATGGTGCGTTACGCCCCGCATGTCGCCCCAGGCATTTCAGCAATGGCAGGCCAATGAGATCGGAGCCGTGGCGGATGCCTACCGGCGCCTGCGCTGCAATGCGGTTCGGCAGGAGCGCGAAACCGATATTCCGAATTTGAATGTCTGGGTTGCGCAGTTGGCCGTGCTTTTAATCGCCGATGTTATTCATGAGTATTTTGAAAAAAATATTTCCTTGGACCGGAGCACGGCGTGGCAACTGCGGATGACACTGGGCAGGTGCCTGGCTCTGGCCCTGACCGCCGCCGAATCCCACGCTGATCTGGCGCGTTGGCGCAAGGAAAAATTCGGCGCGCCGGACGCCAATCCCGAGGTGTTGCGCTTAATTAATCCCTGGACCTTGTGTTGGCCGGGACCGGCCGATGAGCTGACACCGGAACGTTTGCTGCACGGGTTAAATCCGTACCGGATATCCCTGCGTACCTATACGGCGTGGCTGGATTTTTTTAACGAGTTTTTTAAAGCCGGACGGTGGTTCGAATGTACCAGCATTGACGCCGGCTTCGCTGACCCACAGACGTTAGGCCGTTTATGGGAGCATATTCCCGAGCGCAAGCGGCTATTAACCTGGATCCGGCGCGAACGGCTCTTTCGTGAGCAGTTGGTCTTGGAAATCGCCTGTGAACAGGTGCGCACCTGGTTTAGGCAAAAACTCGGCACGCAAGCCGATTCTGAAAGCGCAGGCAGCCTGGGCTCGAATCGGTTTTTAGAAGATTTTTTAAAAAATGCTCCAACCCGCCGGCGGTTCATCAAGCAGTTGAAACTCAGGCATAAGGAGTTAGCCAAACCCGCGCAGGAAATATTGGGAGATGCAAAACATTTTCTGCAGCGCAGCCGCCGCCGCTGGCTGGGGAGGCTTTCACGCGCGGAATTAAGCGAAGTGCTGCAGCGCTCGTTGGGACGCTGGACGGATTTTTTATTCCAGTACCGGAATTTCCAGCGGATACGTTCACGGTATGCCCGCGTGAGCCATAAAAGCGTGGGGTGGAACGGGGTTAAACTCTGGCGCGGATATGAGTTGAATTATTCCGAAAGTCCGGACGACGAGCATGATCGTCTCGCGTGCACGCCGCTTTGGGACCGTATGAAGCTGGAAATGGACAATGCTTATACCGAGGGCAATTTATATCTTTGCCGCGCCCAAGGCGATATTTATCCCGGCACCCAGGAACGCAGGCGCCGGAGCGCTTTTTTGTTCGCGGATTTGCGCAATTCCACGGAAACCACCATGAAGCTTACCAAAGATACTGCGTCGTTTTTAACCCCGTATCTCACGGCTGTGGATTTTGAGGCGCAAGCTTGCCAGGGGGAACGGATTTATTTTGCCGGGGACGGGTATGCCGCGCACTACCATAAGTCCATGGATGCCATCCGGGCGGCGTATAATCTTGCCGGGCGGTTTACACAATTGCGGGCTCAATCATCCGATGAGCACCGGCGTAAGGTTAAAGCCATGTACCTGGAGGCGAAAGCCTTAAGCGTTCCTTGGTTAAAACCCAAAGCCTTGGCCAAAGTCCTGAGCGCTTGGGGCGGGAAGGCAATCACTCCGGAGGTTATGGTATTTTTGCGGGAGTTGGCCGCAATGGATACGGTATCGATCGCTGAAGTTTTTTTGATGAAGACACTGGTAAAAATTGCCGGCGATTATTGCATGCCCCGGGTGGATGTGGGTGTAGGGTTGACCTGCGGCGAATTATTCGTAGCCATGGTGGGGTCCGATGACCGGCCGAAATGTCCTATTGTTATTTCCCCGGCATTAACGCAATCCGCGCGGCTTTCGGGTTCTTCCGATGTAGTGAAAAAATACATTGAAGAAAATTTGGCCCAACCGTTTCCATTTAATGTATTTGCCTGGGATAAGAAATTATTCAACTGTGGCATTGCGATGACAGATGATGTTTTTGAGCGGTTGCAATCGGAAGTTCATATTAAAAATATTAATCAAAACGAAAAACAATTTGAAAAAGAAAAATTTTTGTACTATTATGACACGCTTTTAAATAAACGTATAATTTTAAGAGATATTCAGGAAACTGTTGCTTTGAAAGGAATTTCCAAGCCCTGTCACCTATATGAAATCATCCTTCCGTATTCAGTGGTTGATAAACTTTTTGGTACCTCTCAGGAATAGAACCACACAATTTGAAATATTTTGTCAGGTATGCTATACTTTTTCTAAAATAATTTGTAGGGAACAGGCATGCCTGTTCCCTACGTTTAAGGATGAAATATGTTAGTTTTTCATTATTTTTTAGGCTGGAATGAAGTTACACGGCGCACTTTTTTCCGGATCATGGCGGTTATATTATCCGTGATTTTTATTATGCCGGAACTTTCCTGGGCATTTGATTGGCGCAATTTGAAACGCGAAAATAAAGAACAGCCTCCCGGCATTATTCACGTGGAAGACTTGCATTCCAATAGCGAAGCTCAAGAAAAAATTCAACAGCTTATTACCCAATTCATTCAACAAAATAAAATTCGCCTGGTAGCGGTTGAAGGGTCAGTGGGATTTTTGGATATTGACCGCTTGCGGCAGCTGCCGTATCCGGATATTAAAAAGCGCTTATTCAGTTACTTCAGGCAGAGCGGACAACTTTCGGGAACCGAAGCAGCAGCGATTTCCTCTCAGGAAAGTGTTGTACTGTATGGCGTGGAAGATGCGGAAATATATGAACGTTCGCTGGGCATGGTCCGGGGTTTTTTATGGCAAAAAGTGCAAAATCAGTTTCAAAATGTCCGTTACCTGCTGGAAGAATTGCTGGGGGCGGTGAATACCGAAGAATTGGCGGAACTGGACGAAAAGCTTGAGGCGTTTCAAGAACAGAAAATTTCCCTGCCGGTGTATCTCCGGTTTTTAAAAGCACGCGCGCAGGCGGTCCGGGTCAATGTTTCCGAATATCCGGAAGCGGCGGAATTGGACGCCAAATCCGACTGGGAAGCCCACGAGGTGGAAGTTAAGACCCAGCGCCTGCGTCAGGCCATCCGAACAAAATTGTATTCACACCCGGCGCAGCAAGCGGCCCTTGACCGCTGGCGCGAGGATTTGGACCGCATGGAGCGGCTGCTGAATATCGCGGCGTTTCAGGATGATCTGGCGTATGCGCGCGGCCAAGGGCTGCGTTTCAGCATTAAGGCGTTTTTGGATTTTTACCAAGATCAGGCATCCGTATTGGGAGTGACGGCCGAGGTAGAACCAAAATTGTATGACTTGGATATGCGCCTGCAGGAAGCACTGGAATTTTATACACTGGCTGAAAAGCGCAATCGGATTTTGGTGGAAAACACGTTGCGGGCCATGAAGGTTTACAAAACTGACCGCGCGGTGCTGGTGGCAGGCGGTTTTCATACCTCCGGGATTGACGCGGAATTGAAAGCGCGCGGGATTTCGCGTTTAACCGTGCGGCCCAACATACGTTCCTGTCAGGATTCCGGGCATTATTTTCGGCAACTGTCCGGAGAGTTCGGGCCTTTCCGGTCTTTGTTTGCTCCGCCGGAAAAACATTTGCTGGCTCTGTCCTCGGTATTGGAGTTGCGCCCTGAGCATCAGGATTTTTGGCAAGCTTTCGGGGCATTATATCTGGCCCAAGTGACACCTTTGCTGGCCCAAGGCCGGAACGCGTCCGGTTTCCGATCGCGGGTTGAAGCGTTGCTGCAAATTTTGAATCAAGGCTCACCCTATCGCATCCGGGTGGATTGGGATGCTTGGCAAAAGGATGCAGCGAAAAAAGCCGTACCGTTAATTTTGGAAGCCGGAGAAAAATTATTCCGCATCACGGCTGTTTCCGGAGCGTGGAAAAATTCCCCGACAGTGCCTTTTTATACCTACCATCAGGATCAGGCGGAACTGTCATTATACAATGTAACGTTGACTCCGGCTTTGGCTGCCGGCTTGCGGGAACGGGTTCGGCCCCGCTGGCAGGAAATAGTGCAAACCGTATGGGCTGGGATGCAATCCTGGGCACTGGGTACGGGATTGGTCAGGCGCTGGCGGGAAAATCGGAATGCTTTATTGGCCAATGCAGTGCAAGACACTCGCCCGGAATCCATGCTGGATGCCTACGGGGAAGATGTGTTTTTTCTGGCCAACGAACCGTATGTGTTGATCCGCACGCCGCAATTGGATCCCGGCAATGCCATGGTGCATACATTTTATCAAGATGCCGCGGTTGTGCCGCGGGTTTTGGTGAATGAGCATACGGTTCCGGGATTAAGCCGTATTCAAAAAATGCTGGAAGGCCGCTTGCAGGGCATTGGTTTATTGGCGCAGTGCCGGGAGATTTATGCGGCCACCAATGCGATATTTTATCTTCAGGGGTATGGCGAGAACGTTTGTCACTGGGCGTCGCTGGCTGCCTACCAAGCCCTAACGGCTCAGGGGCATCGGGTGACGCTGCTCCGGCATGCGAGCCGCGGTTGGGAAGTGAACCATTTTTTCCTAAAAGTTACGGATGCCCGGACTGGGGCAGAATGGATTTTTGATCCCACGGCCAATCAATTCGCACAAACCGGAAATATTTTTGCTCAAGACTTAGACCGGCTCCGCTTGGCGCAAGGGCTGCCGCTGGCCATGGCCGAAACATTGGATAAGCCGGAGTGGGAAAGCCGGCTGGAACAACGGTGGCAACAGGGTATTTTAACCACTGCCGATTTGGCGCAAATAACCGTCCAGGTTGCCTCCGCGCCCCGGGCCGTTGCCCGGTGGCATAAATGGCTGCAACGCTTGGCGGATCCGGCACAAGCGGCAAGTTTGCCGCTGCGGGAGTTTGCGCGGCAGTTGTTGAAACAATTTGAAGCACGCGAAGTCGCCAGTGCGGCCTTGACCGCGGGCGTGCCGGAGCTGCATATATCCCTGGGAGAAACCGCGCAGCAGAAAGCCGCCGCTATTCTGCAACTGTATACGCAAGCCGCCGTGGTGCAGGCGCAGAGTCCCTGGGAAGAAAACGAAAATCTTGCCGGCCGCTTGGCCGCGGTGCAAACGGCCATGGGTTTGGTGATCGATACGTGGGTCCGCGAGGGCTGGTGGCACCAAAGCCGGCCTGAGGCGCTGGAAGCCTTGTGGGCTGTTTCAGTGCAGAGCCTGGATACTGCCCTGCGCCAGGGGATGGCCCTGAAGCGGCAAGCAGGGACGGCTGAATCGGCTGAGGGGATACGGTTCAGCACGCTTTTGAATATCGGCCTTTTTCGAAAGGGCTTAACGGGCTGGGTACAGGCACGGCTTCAGGAACAGACGCACGCCGGAACCATAGACCGTCCCCAAATTCAGATGCGTCCTGCTTTGCTTCGCCTGGTCCAATGGGTTCGCGAAAATCCGCGGATGATTTTGGCAGGCGCCGGGGTGGGTTTGGTACTGGTCTACTGGTTTTTGGGGAAAAAGTTGGAACTGAGTTGGGGTTTTCTGGTAGCCGGAGATATGAAGATTGTGCCGGGTCCGATGTATGGCGGAAAATCAATTCGGGAGGAAGGACAGCCCGGCAATCCAGCCAAGATTGAAGTTGAGCTGACGAAACATCGCGGAGAGAATTACTGGCGGGAAGCATCGCAGAATCTCGGCACGGTCCTGCGTGCCCTGAATGTTCCCCGAGATGCGGTTGTTTTAAACGTGGGCTCTGGCCGGAATCCGTTGCTGGCGCAAGGCTATCGCGTTTTGAACATTGACAACCTGATGGATAGTGATTTCTTTGCCCAGGATGGCCAGGAAGTGTACAGAGCTGATTTTTTTAATGAAAAATTTCCGATTCAGCTTCAGGACGACGCCAAGCTGAGAGCATTTCCTTCCGTGTTGGTATTTTTCAATATGTTTCGTTTCATGGGGATGTACGGTCCGATTCAATTAACAAACGTAGACGAACGCATGAAATACAACAACCTATACTATTTGGTCCGCGCTTGGGAGTTGCTCCCGGATGGCGGCCGCATTGTATATATGCATTTCATGCCGCCTGAATATTCAAACGAGTTTGCTCCGCTGGACAGCGAGCAGGCCATAAAAACTATCCGGGAAATCACGGCGGATAATCCGCAGTTTCAGGCCACATTGATCTATCACAAGTCCCGCGAGGGCAGTTCGGACGTGGTGGGCATTTCGCTCCAAAAAAATGGAACACCGCAAGCCGTGGAACCCGTTTTGCTTCAAGACGAAAAATTGAAAACCGGCGTTTTGAAATCGGCCGACACCAATGACGTGGTTGCCCCAACGCCGGCTATTCCGGTTGAGCAATTAATTGACAATGACTGGATGCGGGTTTTCTTCCGGCGTTCGGATCAACCGGGCAAGGGCGAGCTGCGGTTTTCCTTGGCGCGCTGGGGGGCGGTGTTTGCGGCGGTGGTGGGTGCGGCAGGGTTGTTTTCCACCACGCTTGGCTCTACTGTTTCCCTGACCACATTGTCCATTGCAGGCGCTGTTTCCGGGCTGGGTTTGGCGCTCAGCTTTATGCCGCGATTGTGGTATGTTTGGTCTGTGTCGCGTCCGCGCGCACCGGCCTTGCATCCTTGGGAAATTGAACGTCAGTTGCTCAACGTGATTGTGGATATTGAAAGGCAAGGCATCCTGCCGACGAAGTATCAGCGTCCATTATTCAGGGTATTGCCCGGACAATCCCTGCGGTCCATGTTTGGGAAAGGTATTTTAATAGGCCGAGGCCGCTTGGGTGTAGTGCAGTTGCATAAAAATTTTCTTTCCCTGTCCCCGGCCGCTCAGCGCGCGGTGCTGGTTCATGAAATTTTTGAAGCCCATACCGCAAATCATGCGTTAGCCACTTGGCAGGAATACCGCGCGTGGGTGCAGTCGGCGCTGACGTATTTGGCGGACGTATTTAAAAAGAATGCCGTTGCGGCATTTTGGAAAGTTTTGCAAAAAGTTATTTTTCTAGGGCAATATATTCCTGTCACCGCGTTCTACCTGGCGTGGTGGCTCAACACCACAGCACCGGCTCCGTTGCGCCGACTTGCGGGCAAACCGTATGCACCCACGCAGGATAACCCGGAGGAAACAGAGCTCACCCAAGGCGGCCGCGGGGAAGTGGCCTTGATTCCGGCCAACCACGCACAAACGGTTCCGGTGGAAGCCATAACACAGCTGCTTTTTTCGCGTTATGTCTCAGAGAATGTCCGCGGTATGGTTAATATTGAACTGCGGGCCGATGAAATAGCGCCGGAGCAATTGGAGAATTTTGCCCGTGACTTGATGCGGTTTAATGGTTTTGGCCATCCGCGCATTTCGCGCACGGCGTGGCAGACACTCAATGCCATTCAAGAGCGATTGTCGCCTTCGTTGCAACGGGAAGTTGCCGCCAATTTGAAGGCGAATCGCCGGAATGGACGCTTGGTGCTTACCACTTCGCCGCAGCGGTTGAAAAGTGTCTATGGCTTTATGCTTGCGCATCAGGGCATTCAACAACTTTTGCAACGCCCGGGCGGCGTGGTGATTAATGATGTTGGGTTGGGCGGCCCGGTTCCGTTTACCACGGCCGAACTCACCAAAATTGTAAAAGCCATAAATCCGGATAACTCCGTGGTCGGGGCGGATATTTTACTTCCCGCATTCCGCACCTGGGATTTTGCAACCGGAGTATTTGCCTACCACAATGCCGCCGGGGAGATCGTCGGCCTGTATCACCAGGATGGAAAACCTTTGGCCGAGGCTGAGAATCCGGCAGTGCAGGCGCGGTTCCGGGAGCAATTTTTTAATTTTCAGAACGGCCTGGCCGTGGACCAAAACATCGAGGTGACGCCCGATCCCATTCAGGCCTATGCCCTGAAAAATGGGTTTACGGTTCAAACCGCTTCATACGGCCGGGATATCCCGGCTGGCATTAAATTGTGTTTCAATGTCATGTACATGAACCCCGGCAAAGAAACCCAGATTATTAACCGCATGGGGCAAGATTTGGAAACCGGCGGGTATTTGCTGAACGGATTCGCGTCCACGCAGAATGAAGTCCCGTATGCGCGTTTTGTATTGTATCAGAAACAAGCCGACGGCAGCATGCGCCCGCTGGGGGTGCATTTTTTCTACGAGGACACCCATTACGAATTTCCTATGAAACCCGGCATGCAAACCATTCGTGCGGCTGAGAATTTGGCCATGGAAGATTTCAGCATATATGGCGGCGAACTCGCGTATGAGGATGAAATGTTCGGGCGCTATGGATTAAACCGGCGGGACCTGAGAGTTACCCGGTTACTGTATCCGGCGCTTCCCACCCCGGATTTAGTTTTGCGCGAACGGTGGGCGTTTGCCGGGAACGAATTGCGGGTGTCTCCCCTGCGCGCGGTGATGGCTGCGGGTGCTGCGCTCGCCATCGGCGCAATAGTCTCAAGCTTGTTTTCTCCCACAGCCGTCCTGACCACGCTATCGGTGTGGGGCGCGATGTCGGGTTTGGGGTTGGCGGTAATTTACGCACCACGGTTGTATTATTGGCTGCGGCTGCGGCAAGGCCGGGCACCCAAGCTGGATAGTGACGCGGCCGGGGCGTTATTGCGCAGCGTGTTTGCGGAGATAGAACGTGTGGGCGGATTGCCGGCAAGTTACCGGCGCCCGCGCGTGGAGGTCTTGCCGCGTCAAAATTGGTTATCCGCACTGCTGCGGGGGGTGTTGGTGGGTCAAGGCCTGAAGGACCGCGAGGGGCGGCCGTTGGTGCGTTTGCATGCAAGCTTTTTATCCCTGCCGTTTGGTGCGCAAGTGGCGGTTCTGCGCCATGAAGTGTTTGAGGCTTTCGGCCAAGGGCATGTGCGCGCGACATGGGAGGAATACAAGTCGTATTTTCAAGCCAAATCGGAAAATAGTTCCATCCGGGAACCGCTGGAAGTAAAGCTGAATCAAGGCCGGTTGGAGTTCAACAGCACGGATCCGGAATGGTTGCGGGCTTGGGAGCGGCTGCTGGCCACGGCCTCCGGCATGGTGCTGCAGGCTTTAACGCAGCATATTCAAGGCGGAGGGCGTATTCGTTTTGCCCGTGCCTCCGGCGATTTATTGATTCAACAACAGGGTTCGTTGTGGATTTTGGATCCGCGCCTGTTGTTGGGTCAAGCCGGATATCCGGGGGCGGTTTTCCTGGCGCCGGCGCCCAACGCGGTTTGGGAATTGGCCTTGGGGCAAGTCCAGGTTTCGGGTCCGGGCATTGGGATCCGGGCTTGGGCATTCCGCCAAGTTTTCACTGGCGCAGCCGCCCGTCAGGGAATGCCCGCTATGGTTCAGGCCGAGGCGTGGCTGCGCCAAGCGTCCCTGCGCATAGTGGGCGATGTCTGGCGTTCGCGTTTGGGTTTCAACGGTATTTGGGATATTCTGCGCCGCCAGGCCGGAAGCGTGCGTTCGTCCGAGCTTGCCGCTTGGCTGCAATTGAATTTATTGCGCCCCGTGTTGCGGTTGGACACCACGAAGGCCGGGGAACTCACCGTTCCGCAAACCGTGGCCAATACCTTGCGTTCGCAGATAACGCTGCACGTTCGCGCATATTGGATTGCGCGTCAGGCCGTGCAAATTTTTTCGCAGCTGCCTCAGACCCAGCGCGGCAATCTAAAATTGTATTCCGATGATACGGAGTTGTTGGCTGCCATTAATATGGAATTAAGCCGTTTGAATAAAGCCGGAAATGACCAAGCCAAGCAGGTGCTGCAACAAATGCAGGCTGTTCCGCTGCTTGGGGGGCAAGTTCCGGTTGCGGCTCCGGCGCCTGGACTGTTGGTTCTCACCCGGCAAAATCAATTGACCGCGCCTGTGGTGCTGGCCGGATGGGCGAAATTGATTTCGCAAGGACGCGTATATGTTTTTGGGTCGGCCACGACCCCGGCCACCGCAGCATTTGCCGCGGAAAAAACCGTGGATTGGAATGCTTGGCAAAACGTGTTCGCAGCCGCGGGCCGGACTGTGGTGGGTCAGGAAGCCGAATGGCTGCAGGCGGGCTTGGGAGAAAAGGCCCTGGAGGAAGATCAATTGGCCGAAGAGGTTGAAGAGCGTGCGGTCAATTCCGGAGTGCTGCAGCAAGAGTTACGGGTCTCGGTTCTGGGAGCTCAAACGCGTTCAGCGCGGGACGCGGTACTGCGCGATGCGGCAGCTCAAATTTTTGACGAGCTGGCCTATGGCCCCGAACACCAAGTGTTGAGCAGCGGCATTCAGATGCCCTTGCCGATTGCCCGGATTCAATCCACGGAAACCACGCCCTGGGAATATGCTGCGCGCGCCAATGCCGCCAAGGAATTGCCGGCAGGAAAAAAATCGGGTGCGCGTTTGAGGCTTGAAGTTAAGGGCTCGTCCGCCATGCGCGCACCGCTGGGCTTAAGAAACCGTTTGTATTTGGCGTTGGCAGCAAGCATTTTCATGACACGCAAGGTTTCGCTCCTGCAGAAAGTTTTCGGCCGCGCACCGGAAGTGCACGGATTAAAACTGTGGGCCATTGTCCGGCACTCACAATTTTGGACCGTGTCGCAGACCCTGTGGGCGGTCACCAACGGAACCTTGATGGTGCAAGGCGAGGTGGACCCCGTGACCGCGGCCGAGGTTAAGGCTGCGTTGAACCGCAATCCGGTTTTCAAGGCGTGGTTTGGTAAATCGGCCTGGGTGGATGCATTGCAGCGCGAAACCGCCGCGTTGCGCCGGGAAACCGAACGTTTGGGCGATATCGGGTTGGAACTGGCGCCTGCGGCATATTTAAAATATCAATTGGAACAGCAGCTAACCGAAGCGCAGGTGGCCCCCCGGGAACGCGGCTTGTTGTTGCGCAATCTTTGGGAAAATGCCTCGTGGACGAATAATTTGGCGCGTCTTCAAGCTTTAAGCCGCAGCGCGGAGCAGGGCGCCGATGCCGCGCGGCAGCAGTTGCGGCTGCAACGTTTGGAGCGGCGGCTGCTCACGGCCCTGCTTGCGGAAATGCAACAGCCCGGTGCGGATGCCGCCTATCAACTGGCCGTGGTCAAGGCCATGTCCGTGTTCACGCCTGAACGGCAAGTGCGTATCCGCCTGGCCGTATCCGCAGGGAACACGGTAACTTATCCTGCATATTGGGTGCCGGAATTGGTGCTGCATCATCCGCACTTGCGCAATCAGCTGGTGAATCATTTTCCGGTGTATGATGATTCAGGGCAGGAACTGAAACCCGCTGATCCGAGCGTCATCCGCACCCTGGCCGGTTCGGCGTAACCGCAGGCATGAATTTTATGGGAACGGTTTTAAACCGTTCCCTACGGTTGACTCTGTCCGCGCGCGATGATAAGATAACCCCTATAGATTGACCAGGGGGCTTGGCGTGCGTAAATTTCAGGCGCTGCTTGTGATTTTGAGTTTGTTTCCGGCTTCCCAGGCCGGCGCGATTTCCGGCAAAGGCACCACGGCCGCGACGTTTTTAAAAATCGGCGTGGGTCCGCGTGCGGTGGCCATGGGTGAATCGTTCGCAGGCGTGGCCGATGACCCTTCGACTGTTTATTGGAATCCCGCGGGTTTATCGCAAATTCCCACCCCGGCCGTGACGGCCATGCACACCTTTTGGCTGGAAGAAATTTATTTTGAACATTTGGCGTTCTCTTTCCCCTTGCCCGTGGGAACTTGCGGAGCATCGCTTATTTATTTGAACCACGGGGATATTTCGCGTTCCGAGGAAGGCGACACGCCGAGTTCTCCTGACCGGGGAACTTTTTCCGCATCCAACCTCGGCTTCTCAGCCGCTTACGCGTATCCGTTTGACCCCAGCTTATCCTTGGGCGGCGCCCTGAAACTATTTTCCGAAAACATCGACAGCCGAGCCGACATGGGGTGGGCCGTGGATCTGTCGTTTTTATACCGTCTGCCCTGGCCGGCCTGGAAAATAGGGGCCGTGGCGCAAAACCTGGGGCCTGCTACACGGCCGGAAGACAATTATGCCCGGCTGCCCGTTAATTTAAAAGTAGGCGTTTCCTGGCAAGCCATGCCGCGGTTGCTGGCCTCGGTGGATTACAACCAACTGTTGGAACAGGACGGAAAAATCAGTTTGGGGCTGGAATATGTATTTGAAAAAATTCTGGCCTTGCGCGTCGGTTACCGTTACCAAAGCGCGGTTGATAATTCGGAGTATTACGAAGGTTACGGCACCAATACCTTGGCCGGCGTGTCTGCGGGCATGGGAATTTACTATCGGGATTTTAAGCTGGATTATGCGTTTGTGCCGTACGGATTTTTAGGAAATACGCACCGTATCGCTTTATCGTATGCCTTGCCCGCATTGGACAAATCCACGCCTGCTCCCCGGGCCACTCCGGCCCGGGCTCCCACGACGGCACCTACGGCAGCTCCTACCCCGGCACCGGCGCCTGAAATCAAGGCGCAGGCTCAGGAACTGGAGAAAAAAATTGATGACTTTACGCAGCAGATCGCGCTGGGCAAATTTTCCAAGGTGCAATTCGCCAGCAATAAAGCGGATTTAAACCCGGCTTCCCTGAAAACCCTCAAGGAAATCGGCGTCCTGCTGCGGCAGTATCCTGCGCTGACCATCCGCATCGAGGGACATACCGATGCCCAGGGAATCGCGGATGATAATTTGAGATTATCCCAGCGCCGGGTGGATGCGGTGAAAGCCTATTTGACGGACAAACAGGGATTGAACGCCGACCACATTCAAGCCGTGGGATTTGGGCAGACCCGCCCCATTGCAAGCAATAAAACAAAAACCGGACGCAGCCAAAACCGCCGGGTGGAATTCAAGGTTGTGAATCAAGATTACCAGTAACTCATTTGTGTCCAAAATCGGCAATGATTTCACCGCAGAGGCGCGGAGCACGCAGAGAAAATTCCCGAGAAATAAGCTTTGTTTTTTTTATGGCTTTCTCCGCGCCCTTTGCGTCTCTGCGGTGAATATGACCTGAGTATTTTTTTTCGGAGGCATTAGAATATGAAAAAAGCGATTAAACACATTGGCGTATTAACTTCGGGCGGGGACGCGCCGGGCATGAATGCGGCCATCCGGGCCGTGGTGCGCAGCGCGTTGGACCGGAAATTAAAAGTAACAGGCATCGAGCGCGGCTATTGGGGTTTGCTGACCGGAGATTTTCATGACATGGATTCGCGCAGCGTGGGCAACATCATTTCGCGCGGCGGAACGATTCTGCGCACGGTCCGCTGCCCGGAGTTCCGCGAACGGAAAAACCGAGATCAGGCCTACCGCAATATCCTGGATAAAGGCCTGGACGCGCTGGTGGCCATTGGAGGCAACGGCACGTCGGCCGCGGCCTATACCATTCACCGGGAATTAAAATTGCCCGTGGCCGTGGTGCCGGCGTCCATTGACAATGACGTGTACGGCACGGACGAGACCGTGGGGTTTGATACGGCGGTCAACACGGCGGTAAGCGCCATTGATAAAATCCGCGACACCGCGTCTTCGCACGAGCGGATTTTTGTGGCCGAAGTCATGGGGCGGGAGAATGGATTTATTGCCCAGGAAGTCGGCTTGTGCTGCGGCGCCGAGGCCGTGCTGGTGCCGGAAGTGAAGTTTGATTTGAAACAGATCTGCCGGAGTTTGGTTTTGGGACACAAGCGGGGCAAGGTGTCCTCCATCATTGTCATGGCCGAAGGCGCCGGGGACTCGCGCAAGCTTGCGGCTCAAATCACCAAGGAGATGGGATTGGAAGTCCGCGTTTCCGTGCTGGGATACATTCAACGCGGCGGCAGCCCCACGGCCCGCAGCCGTTTTTTGGCAGCGCGTTTGGGAAATTTGGCGGTCCGGGCTTTGTGCGAGGGCCATATTGCCATTTTGGCCGCCATCCAGAAAGGCGGGTTTGTGCATGCACCGCTGTCACTGGCGGTTAATAAAACCAAACACATAGATTACCAAGCGTATAAATTAACCTACCAATTGGCCCTGTAACCCGGTTGCTTTGATGGAGCCCCAGTCCCTTTTCCCTCCCGAACGGGTTGTCATCTCGGCCTCGCGCCGTACAGATTTATCCCGCTGTTTCCCGGACCAATTGGCGCAATGGTTGCAAGCCGGGCAGGTGTTGGTGCCCAATCCTTTTAACCGAAAAGTCCGCTGCGTGGATTTAAGGCCCGAGGCGGTGCATACCCTGGTTTTGTGGTCCAAAGATTACGCGCGGGTTTTGGCCAATGAGTGCGGCGTACTGGATCAATTGCGCAGGTATGCGCAATTGATTTTTCATCTCACCTTGACCGGCTTGGGCGGAAGCAGACTTGAACCCGGCATTGCCTCTCCCAAGGTTATAGCGCAACAATTCAAAGCCCTGGTTGCCGTGGCCGGGCATCCTGAACGCGTGAACTGGCGGTTTGATCCGATTTTGGCTTGGTGCAGCGACGGCAAGGTGCGGACCAATTTACGCGAGTTGCCGGAGTGGATGCGCATAGCCAAAGACTCGGGGTTGACGCAAGTGACCGTGTCCCTTGGCCAAGCATACGCCAAGGTCCGGCGCCGCTTCGGACACGCGGGATTAACTTGGGTGGACCCCAAGCCCGGGCGGGTGCGAAGTTTGGCAACACATATCTTGACGCTGGCAACGCGTTTTGGTTTGCAGGTGCGCGCGTGCTGCTGTCCGCCCTTAACCGGGGCGGGCGTGCTTCCGGCGCAGTGTGTGGACGGCGCGCGGCTGACGCGGTTGCATCCGCAAGGCTGGCCGGCGCCGGGAGGGAAAGATTCGGGGCAGCGCAAGGCCTGCGGCTGCACGCCCGCGATCGACATCGGCGATTATGCGCTGTCGTGCCCACAGGGCTGCGTCTATTGCTACGCCAATCCGAAATGAAATGACCCTGGCCGGGAAAGCGTGTTAAAATCTGCTGGTACGGAATACGCAAAATCAAAACGGGGAAGCGCGGGTGACATGAACAAATCGAAATTGATTATTTCCATGGGAGATCCGGCGGGCGTGGGTCCGGAGATCATCGTCAAAGCGCGGATGCAAAGGAGCGTTATCCGGAGTGCGCGCATTTTGGTGACAGGCGATGCGCGGGTTATGCAAAAAGCTGCAACTGTGTGTGGTTCCAAATTGCAGGTGCGGGAATATGCTGTGCTGGAAGATGCCTGGAATGCGCCCCAAACAGTTTTGCCCGTGGTCAATGCCTGGCCCATGCCCAAACTTCCGGCCCCAGGGCATTGGACCGAAGCTACGGGCATGGCCTCGCTGGCAGCCGTGCATCTGGCGGTGGAACTGATCGGCCAAGGGCAGGCCGATGCTTTGGTGACCGCGCCGATTTGCAAGGAAGCCTGGCACGCGGCCGGGGCCAATATTCCCGGGCATACTGAATTGTTGGCCAAATTAACGGGAAGCAGGCGCTATGCCATGATGTTCGTAGGCGGCCCGTTTAGGCTGGTGCTGGCGACCATTCATGAACCCCTGGCCCGCGTTGCCAAATTATTAACGCCGGACCGGATCGCACAAACCGCCACGCTGGCCGTGCGCGAATTGCAGCAGCGTTTTGGGATTGCGCATCCGCGTTTGGCCGTGGCCGGGTTTAATCCTCACGCCGGGGAAGGCGGACTGTTCGGCACCGAAGAAGCCCGCGCCATTGTGCCGGCAATTAAACAATTAAAAAAAAATCGGGACTTCAGCGTGGCAGGGCCGTTTCCGCCGGATACCATGTTTGCCGAAGCGCTCAAGGGGCAATGGGATTTACTGGTGTGCATGTATCACGACCAGGGATTGATACCGTTTAAAATGCTGGCCATGCACACGGGGGTAAATGTTACGGCCGGACTGCCGATCATACGCACTTCGCCGGATCACGGCACGGCGTTTGATTTGGCGGGCACCGGAAAGGCCGGCGCCGGTTCCATGACAGCCGCTATTTTATGCGCCGTGGATATGGTGCGGTATGAGCAAAAGGGTAAAAATAAACATACGGAGCGTGCATGAGCAAACCACGTTTGGGGCAGCATTTTTTAGCCGATATTTCGTTTTTACAACCCATTATGGACGCAGCTGAAGTAACGTCTGCGGACGCCATTGTGGAAGTTGGGCCGGGCAAGGGCGTGCTTACCAAGGGATTGTGCGAGCGCGCCGGGCACGTATTGGCTTTGGAACTCGATGAGCGCCTGGCCAACCGTTTGCACGAACGCTTGGGGGCGCGGGCTAATTTGGAAGTGCGTTTGCAGGACGCGCGGCAGGTGGATTGGACCGCTATCTCCGGGGAATTGCGCGCTAAGGGGTATCAACAGGTGAAGCTTGTTTCCAACCTGCCGTATTATCTGGCCACGCAAATGGTGATTCATTCCCTGGCCGCGCCGCAAGGGTGCGACCGCTTGGTGGTCATGGTGCAGGAAGAAGTGGCGCGCCGCATGTGCGCTGTGCCCGGGGGCAAGGAATATTCCGCCTACTCCGTGGCGCTGCAGTACTATGGCGTGCCCTCGTTTGTGGTGCGCGTGCCGGCCAAGGCGTTTAATCCGCCGCCGAGAGTTTCCTCGGCCGTGGTGCGCATTGACCGGCGGCCAAACCCGCCCGTGGCTTTGCGCGATCCGGAAAAATTTTTCTTTATTGTGCACGCCATGTTTACGCACCGGCGCAAGACCGTGCGCCGCTGTTTGCAGGGATCGGCGGGTGTGCCAAACCAAGCCGCGTGGGATGCGGCTTTGGAAAAAGCAGGCATTGATTCACAGCGCCGGCCCGAAACCTTGAGCATGGAAGATTTGGCCAGGCTGGTGGAAGCAGTGGAATAATTCTAGGAGGAATTGATTGTGTCTGTGAAATTGTTGACCTATGAAAAATTAGCCCAATGTGAAACGCTGGTGATGGGGGTTTTTTCGGACGTAAGGGAGGTGCCTGTTGGATTGCCTAAGTCCATGGAAGGGTTGATTGCCCGCGTGCGGGAAATTGGGGACGTAACGGGCAAAGCCGACGAAGTGCATGTCCTGTATCCCGAGGAAAAAGGCAGTTGCCGCTTGATCCTGTGCGGGTTGGGGGAAATGAAGAAATGGAGTTTGCCCAATGTGCGCAAAGCCTTGGGCCTGGGCGCGAAGCGCGCCCAGGCTTTGAAATCCAAGGAAGTCGCCGTGTGGCTGGAAACCTTTGCCGGAGAATCAGGCAATCTGGCCGAAGTGGCTCAAGCAGCCGCCATGGTGGGTTTGCTGGCTTTGTATCAATATCAGGAACTTAAAACTTTCCTGAAGCCCGAAGACAAAACCACGGCACCCAAGTTGTTTTTGGCCAGCCGGAACCCCGAAGCTTGCGCCAAGGCCGTGGACTGGGGCGAAATTATAGCCGAAGCCGCCAATTACGCGCGCACCCTGGCCAACCGCCCGGGAAATAAAGTGTATCCGCAGATCTTGGCCAATGAAGCGCGTTTGTTGGCGCGTCAGTATTCCAATTTGGCCGTGAGCGTGTTGACCCAGCCGCAATTGGGGAAAGCCGGGTTTGGCGCTTTGACGGCCGTGGGCAGCGGGAGCAGTCATTCGCCGGTGCTGATCGAAATTAAATATCACGGCGACAAACCCAAGGCCGCGCCGATCGCGCTTGTGGGAAAAGGCATCACGTTTGATTCGGGCGGGATTTGTTTAAAACCTTCGGCAAAAATGGAAGACATGAAGTTTGATATGTGCGGAGCTGCCGCGGTGTTGGGTATTTTTAAAGCCGTGGCTAAACTGAAGCTGCCTATAAATTTGGTGGGCATTATCCCGGCTGCGGAAAATTTGCCTTCGGGCACGGCGTGCCGTCCCGGGGACGTGGTAACCAGTTTGTCGGGTCAGACCATTGAAATCCTCAACACCGATGCCGAGGGACGGTTGATCCTGGCCGATGCGTTAACCTATGCACTGCGTCACAAGCCGTCGCAAATTTTGGATATGGCCACACTGACCGGCGCCGTGGTGGTGGCCCTGGGGCACGCGGCCATTGGCATGGCCGGGAACGATGATACCCTGGCGGCCGAGATCCATGCGGCCGGGGAGGAATCCGGGGAACGCGTTTGGCGCATGCCTTTGTGGGACGAATACCGGGATTTATTAAAAAGCGATGTGGCGGATCTGGCCAATATCGGCAGCAAGCCCGGCGCCGGGACCATTGTGGGTGCCGCATTTTTGGAGAAGTTCGTGGGCCAAACGCCCTGGGTGCACTTGGACATTGCGGGCACGGCCTATGGGGACGGGGGATCGGTTTATGCCAAAGGCGCCACGGGTGTGGGCGTGCGGCTGGTGGTGGAATGGCTTCGAAAAAAGCTTGCGTTTAGTTCCCTATAGAACTTTATTTTAATAATTAAGGAGGCTTAATTCTTATGGTGTTGCCCGATCATTTAATTCGTAAGCTGGCGAAAGAGAACGGCATGATTGACCCCTGCGCTGAGCCGACTTCCGGCGGCGTGGTTTCGTACGGCATTTCCTCGTACGGCTATGATATGCGCGTGGATGATGAATTTAAAGTTTACCGGCCCCAAGGGGGACAAATCACGGATCCTAAAAAATCCCGCGCCGAAGATTTTGAAGACTTCAAAGGCGATATATTATTGTTGCCTCCGAATACATTTTGTTTGGGGCGTTCGGTGGAGCATTTTCGCATTCCGCGCAATGTGATCACCGTATGCACCGGCAAATCCACCTATGCCCGTTGCGGCGTGTTGGTCAATGTTACGCCCCTGGAGCCCGAGTGGGAAGGGCACGTGACCATGCAGATCGTCAACACCAGCACGGTGCCGGTGAAAATTTATGCACGCGAAGGCATTGCCCAGGTGCTGTTTTTACAGAGCGAGCATTTGCCGCATATTTCCTACGCGGATAAAGGCGGCAAGTACCAGGGCACCAAGGGCATTACGCTGGCGAAAACATCGTAACGATGAAAGATTAAGGACCGTACCCATGACCGACCCCATCATGAAATGGCTCAGCCTCAGTCATATGCCGCTCTTGACGATATACACGCGGTTGGGTTACCGCGCGGGATTGTCGGAAGCTGAACCGATTCTTACCGAATACGCGCCCAGGCTGCGCAGTTTGGTGGCCGCAACCCGGGTGCGGGTGACGTATCTTTTTCAGCCCCTCGGCATTGACGGGGATGTCTGCCGTTTGGGCACCCATACATTTTCCAGCCGCTTAATTGCCGAACGCTTTGCTAATGCGCCGAAGGTTTTATTGCTGGCCGCTTCCGCCGATCCCGCGGATTTTGCTAAAATTGAGCAACTGGCGGATGCAGGAGAATTGAAGCAGTCCGTGATGCTGGATGCGGTATTGTCCGAGAAAGTTGATTTTGCCCTGGATTTTTTGGAAACCGAAATTACGGTGCAGATACGCCGCGAAGGCCTGAAGCTGGGCCAAAGGCTTTCGTGCGGCTATGGTGATTTTAAATTGGAAAACCAGCGCTACTTTTTTGAAACACTGCACCTGGCGCAGCAGGGCATCACGCTCGACGACCGTTTCATATTGCACCCCGAAAAAACCGTGACTGCCTTGGCGCCGGTGTTTCAAGCCGGGTAAGTGCGTTTAGAACTCCGCTTCGATTCCGAAATAGGGCATGCGCGGCAAATTGTTAATAACTTCCGCCTTGGAATAATCCTCGGAATAGGTAATACCCGCCGGGTTGCCGCGGTCCAATACATTTAAAATTTCCAGGTAGGCACTCAGGCGCCAGCCTTCGAAGCGCCAGACGTAATCCATGCGCATGTCCACGCGCAAGTAATCATCCAAACGCTGGTCATAGGTATCCGAGTAGGTGGCGCGCCAGGTGCCGCCCAAGTCCTGGTAGCGGGTTTTCAGGCTTTTCACCAGCGGGCCGGAATTGTAATGCACCTTGCTCCCAAGGCCCCAGGCCGGAGTGAAATTGTAGTGGGCCACCAAGGTCAGGATGTTAGGCTGATCGTATTGATACACGGTCCAGTCATTCACCGGCGGACGCATGCGTTCGGATTTGGAGTAGGCATATGAAATCCAACCAAAAAATTTCTCACCCAAGTTTTCGCGCAGGAAAAATTCCACACCCTTGGCCGTGCCCAGTCCTTTATTGATGGTGGTATCCGAATCATTGACTACTAAGTCATAGTATTTTTTATAGTAAGCATCAACGCGCCCCAAAAGGTCGCGCGAAAATTTTCGCTCCAGGCTGAGCACTGTGTGTTCGGCGCGATTGGCGCTTAACTGCGGATTGCCGAAGTCCGGGTTGGTCAGCAGCGCGCCGGGGAACTGGTCGTAGAGGCCCCACCCGGCTTTCCATAGGGTGAGAGGATCGGCTTGCCATTCCAGGCTCAAACGCGGGGTCAGTACGTCCCCGGCCACCCGGTCATTTTTATCATAGTGCAAGCCCGCGGTCAGTGCTAAGGCAGGCAGGAGCAAGACGCGGTCCTGCAGGTACGCGTTGCGGTTGATACAGCGGGCTGTGATCGTGGTTC
This sequence comes from Candidatus Goldiibacteriota bacterium, assembly GCA_020052235.1. Taxonomy (GTDB): domain Bacteria; phylum Oederibacteriota; class JAAXVQ01; order JAAXVQ01; family JAAXVQ01; genus JAAXVQ01. The sequence goes on along the minus strand of JAGVPM010000082.1, from coordinate 16,760 downwards.
CGGTGGGGTCGGTGGGGATGCCGTTGGTGACGCTTTTATAAAAATACATTGATTGGCTGTAGGTTTGCCATTCGATACCGCCCCCGGCGCCCAGTTCATGTTTCATTCCCAGCCACTCCCCGGCATTCCATTCCGCTTCCTCTTTCACGCCGGCCACATCTTGTTGCAGGTTAATTTCGAATCCGGTTCCGAGGGAGTTGGCGGACAGGGTTTGATAATAATAGGGTGTCAGGGTGGAGACCAAGCCCGTTACTGCCGTGTTGATCCAGCTGAATCCGCTGGTGAATGCCCGGTTCTCCATGCGGAAATCCCCGGAGAAGGCCGGATCGCGCGAATCCTCGGGGGCAATGTAGAGCCCCAGGATATCATCACTGCCCAAAGCCAGGGCGCGGATATGGTCGTGCGGCGTGAGCGAAACATCCAAGCTGCCCCCTAAGTCCCAGAAATATGGAAAAGCCGTAAAGCCGGACCCGGATGAACTGGAAAAGCGTTTCATCAATGGCCCCATGAAGAGATCAAAGTAACTCCGCCGTCCGGCCAGGGTTAATGACGCGTCGCCCCAGCCCAGAGGGGTTTCCACCAGGCCTTGAGTGGTAACGAGGTTGGTATCCAGCGAAGCATGCAGGCGGTCTTTTTTCCCGGCACGCGTTTTGGCGTCGAGTACCGCGCCCAGGCAGTTGCCCCAGCGCACGCCGAAGCCCGCGGCATTGAGATCGACTGTCGAGAGCAAGTCCGAGTTTACGGTTGAGAGGATACCTCCGAAATGAAAGGGAACGGGCCAGGGAATATTGTCGAGCAGAAAAAGGTTGTCATTAGGGCCGCCGCCTTGAACCACCAGCTGGCTGGAAAGATCATTGGGAATGGCAATGCCCGGCAGGTTTTGCACGGCCCGGAGCGCGTCCCCGGCCGAGCCGGGATTTTTTTTAATTTCAGTTTGGGATAAGGTGGTGGTGATTACCTGGGGTCTTTCTTTTTTCCCCCGCACCACGATGGTTCCCGATGTGAAATCCACGCGGTCAAGCGAGACATTGAGTTTCAGTTCTTGTCCGGGTGCCAGGGTGATTGTTTTCAAAACCGGTGCGTGGCCCACAGCACTGAATCGGAGTTGGAGGCTGCCGGGCGCGCTGTCGAGGCGATAATTTCCGCGCGCGTCGGTTTCCGCGCACCGGGTTGTGCCCAGCAATTCCACCAGAGCGCTGCGCAGGGGATCGGAGGATCCCAGTTCCCGAACCCGGCCGAAGAGGTGCGCAGCGGGAGCGGCCTCAACCGTGGGCGTCAAGGGCAGCGGTACGCCGGGTTCGGCCCAGGCCCAGGATGAAAACAGACTGCAAGCCAGCAGGAATAAAAACCGGGCCGCGCGGGAACCGAAAGCATTCATAGAATCCTCATTGATAGTTAGTGTAATTCAAATACAATGGGAATGGTCATGCGCACGCCAATGGGCTGGTTATTCTGATCGCGCGCAGGCAGAAATTTTGCGGCCTTCAGGCGTTCCAAGACCAGCTGGTTGAATTCAGGGTAACTGCCTTCGGTGATTTGCACGTCGCGCACAATGCCTTGCGCGTCAATCAGCGCCACGGCCACGACCCGGCCTTCTTTGCCCTGCTTGCGGGCCACCGGAGGATAATCATCCTCGGTAATGAACCCTTCCACCCAATCCGGACTGTGCGCTGCCAGGGAAGCGGGAACCCATTCGGGTGCCGTGCCCGGGCCGGGCGGACCGTTGAGATTGGGATTATCCGCCACAGGCGCGGACAGTATTGGTTCCTCCGTGGGCCTGGGTTGCGGAACTTTAGGCACTGCGGGCACCGTGCGTTTATTGGTGGTTAAATACCAAGGTTCAAGAGGAATTGTCATCAGCCGCCGTCCTCCCGAAATTTGCTTCGGGCGCAAGAGCAGCGAGGAGTTGTGCAAATCAATATCCATCACGGACACGGCGTGGGCTTTTTCCCAGGCAATGTACCCAAAGCCCGCGGAAAACAGCAGGGCATGGATCAGGAGGGAAAAAGAAAACCCCTTCAGCAGTTTCATACCCTTTCGCCTATCAATACCCTGCCGCCAGCGGCAGGGATAATAAAGGGTGCTCGGGGCATGATATCCGATATCCCTCGGCAGGCCTCGGGGGGCTTCACTTTCTATCCATGGCCAGCGCGGCTTTATTCACGCCCGCGAGTTTGAGCGTATCAAGCACTTCCGCCACTTTATAATAAGAAAGATCTTTGTCTGCTTTGACCAAAATTTTAACGCCGGGGTCCAGTTTTACTTCCAGCGCCATTTGCGTGGCCAGCTCCGGCAAGGTTACATCTTTTTTCATCAGGCGCAGGCGGCCCTCCTTGTCCACGGCCACGGTGATGGCCGGGGCCGGGGCATTTTCTTGCGTGATGACTTTGGGCAAACGGACCTGCAGTCCCTGTTCGCTGACAAACGTGGCCGTGACCATGAAAATAATCAGCAGCACCAAGGTAATGTCCACCAGAGGCGTTACATTGATGCCCGATACGACATTGGAATCATCCTCATTGGTTTGCATGGCTGCCCTTTCCTTTCTTTTCTTCTTTCAGATAGGCGAGCAAAATATGCGAGAGGCTCTCGGAAGCAGTCTGGGTCTGTTTCAGGCGCGCGGCAAAGTAGTTGTTGGCCACCACGGCCGGAATGGCAACCAAGATGCCGAACGCGGTGGCGATCAGGGCCGAGGAAATACCCGCCATGACCACGGCCACCCCGGATTGTCCGGTGGCAGCCAGATCATTAAATGCTTTGATGATGCCCAGCACTGTCCCGAACAAGCCTACAAACGGCGCATTGTTGCCCAAGGTGGCTAATATGATCAGGTTTTTTTCCAGCGCCATTTTTTCGCGCAGCCAGCGGGAGGACATGACTTCTTCCACGGCCGCCACGCCGCGTCCCACGCTTTTTAAGCCTTCCAGGGCCACCCGCGCTTCAAGCCGGGAAGAGGCTTCCGCCAGTTTAATCGCGCCCGGGATATCATGGTTTTCCAAGAGCCGCGCCAAACCGTCCATCAAGGCCGGGACATCGCCTTTGGCCTTGGAAAACGCCAAATAGCGGTCGAGCATAATCGCCACGCTCAGCACACTGGCTGCGACCAGCAAGTACAGAACCCACGTATCCCCGGCCAGAGCCAGATGCCTGAAAATTTCGTTCATAATGCCTCCTGAGAATACTTCGGGATATCCACCAACAAGTAAAAACCGCAAGCGGATGCGAAGTGTCAATGATAAAGAATAACGTTTTTTAACGCAAAAAGAAATTTGTAATTAAATGTAACCTCGCAACGGGGAGTGGGTGTATGCCGGCAGTTTCAACGAAAACGAAAAGGTATAAATCAGTTGAGGAAAAAATGGGGCGGGTTTAAAACCCGCCCCTGTGGATAAACGCGGTGGTTAAAATTTGAAAACCTTGGGCGGCTGCCCGGAGAAATCCGACAGGCTGGCTTCGCCGGAAGCAATGCAGAACAGCTCGAACTCGGGATTGTCCGGGCTTTGATAAATCGAGCGCACCATTTCGTGGGTATCGAGGATTTTCTTTTTGAGCTCGCGGTCGCCGGTGAATTCAACCGTGCCACGTACCCGGGCCGTAACCAAAGCAGGTGAGGTCGAGGTGAATTCCACATACGGCAGGGTTTTAAGCTGCTGAAACACGGATTTTTTATTGGAAGTGCCGAAATACAATTTGCCCTTGTGCGCATGCGCGAACATCCAGGGGCGCACCCGCGGTTTCCCTTCACTGACTGTGGCCAAACATCCGTTCGCATTGGCAGTTAAAAAATCAATAATCTCTTGCATGGTTCCTCCCGTAGTTAAGTAAGATACTTACCATTTTTCCTGATGGATTTTATTTTCCGAAAATTCTTTTTCCTGGTGATCGGGCATCTTTTTTTTGGGATACCCGACCGGCAGGGCGTTAATTAGGATGTATTCCGGAGGCAAGCCCAGGAATTTACCGACCTCGTGAGCCTTGTCCGGATCAATGTGTTTCCAAACCGTACCCAACCCCAGAGCCGTGGTTTGGGTCATGATAAAAGAAGAGGCAATGGCCAAATCCGCGGTGGCGACAATGGTTTTGCGCGTGTCCGTAACCGGAATGATAATGGCCGGCGCTTCCTTGATAAAGGGCTGTTTGGGTTCCAAGATTTCAAACAACCGTTTTTTTGTTTCCGCCCCGCGCAGCACCACGTATTCCACGGCCCGGTTATTCATGCCCGTGGGCGCATACTGGGCGGCTTGGATTATTTCCCAAATCAAGGCTTGGGGCACTTCCTTGGTTTCGTATTCCCGCACGCTGCGGCGTTCCTGGATGGCTGGTAATATCATAGAGTATTCCTCCCGGATGAATTGAGCACTGGCCAAGTTTATACTGGTTATTTCCCTTTTGCAAGTAGTTACCTTTTGGTATAATAGTAACCAGAAGTGACTATTGTGATATGAAAAGAGAATATAACATGAATAAAATTCAAGTGCATTGCCCGCTCACCTACGCTTTAAGCAAATTTGACGGCAAATGGAAGCCGCTGATCCTGTGGGCCGTTAAGGACAAACCGCTGCGCTTCGGGGAGCTCCGCCGTACCGTGCAGGATGCTTCCTTGAAAATGCTGACCAAACACCTCAAAGAATTGGAAGCCGACGGGATGCTCATTCGCACGATTTTTCCTGAAGTCCCGCCCCGGGTGGAGTACCAGCTCACGGTTTTGGGCAAGTCCTTCATGCCCGTATTGGACGCCATGCTGCAATGGGGCATAAAACACTATGACGGCGTTAAGGGAAAGGAAAAAGGCAGGGGGAAAAAGAAAACCCGGGGACGCTGGCGCTGCGCATAAAATGCGCGGGCGATTCTTTAAATAGCTGGATATTGCGCGTTTAAAGTTCTAAAATATCGTCTTGTCACCACAACAGCTGCATATCGTATACAGGGGGAACCCATGGAATCCAACGCAACATTCAAGGGGCTTATTATTTTAGGCGCGAAAAAATGGTTCGCGGAGAACAAATCGCCTGAGGAATTTGAAACGTTTGTGAAAGCGTTTCCTGAGAACGAGCGGGAGTATTGGACCAAGGCCAAGGTCATGCCCATCAGCAAGATTCCGGCTTCTATGTACGTCAACCTTTACAAAATCATCTGTACCATGTGGAGCGATGAGCTCTTTCAAAAAATCGGCGGCGCGGTGGCGCTTAACGACCTGGGGACTATTTTGCGTATTTTTATAAAAATAGGCACACCCTCGTTTACCGCCAAGTCCTTTCCGAACTCGTATAAACAATATTTTAATGTCGGAGAGTTTAAAACCATCAGTATGACGTCAAACTCCGCCGAGTTTGAGCTGATCGGCGCCGAGCCCTACGGCCAGGCGGGCTGCAGCGGGATCTTGGGCTGGTCGCGCATGGCCTTGGAATACGCGGGGGCCAAGCAACTAACCATAGATCATTCGGAATGCCTGAACCGGGGAAAAAAACATTGCGTGTTTAAGTACGCGTGGGAATAGAAAATATTTGACAAGAGGATGAATTTGGCGTTATCCGGCGTCAGGTTAAATTAACCCTATCGGAGGAGTTCTCGTGCGTAGATCAGGTGCGTTTTTCGCGGTAGTATTTATTTTTTTGTTGGCAGTTCATTTACCCGGGTGGGCGGAAATCAAACTGTCGGGCACATCCTCAACGCCTTCTGCGGTGACTGTGGCAGGCCGGCAACAAGCCACGGCAGAGAAAAAGGGCGAAATCACGTTCCGGTTGACCATGAAAAAGAAAGCGGACGTTGAAATCGATATTTACAATGCCAAAGGAAAAAAAGTGGCGGTAATAAAAAAAGTGCTGCCTCCCGGCCCCGGGATTATTGTCTGGAATTGCGGCGCGGTTCCGCCCGGCACTTTTCAGGCCCGGGTTAAAGTGGACGGCGTGGAGAAAAAAAGCCGGATTACCGTGGCAAAGTAAGCCTTCAATTCTGATGAAGAACCAGGCGGTTTTTTTTAATGTTGAAAAATGAATTTAAGGTTTTATTAATAACCACTTGCTTAGTAGCCGGTTGTGCGCAAACGCCAAATCCGAATTTTCCTTCCATGGATTTGGGGAAAGCCAAAACTCCCCCATGGAAAATCCCCATCTACACTTATCAGGAGATGGAACTTTTTTTCCCCACGGAAAATTATTTCGCGCTTAGTAGTGTATATGTATCACCTGATGGCGATGACCAATCCGGCGATGGTTCGGCCGTCCATCCTTACCGCACCATCAAACATGCCGTTCAAATCCACGGTCAGTCCGGAACGATCATCCGAGTGAAATCCGGAATTTATTCCGAGGGAATGATCAACTTGAACATGTATGCCTCAAGCGCCCAACCGTTCGTACTGTACTCGGAAGACGGCCCGGGAAGAGCAATCATTGAAGGCAATAATGATACGGAAAATTTAATTGTCATAGAAGGCCAAGCCGTTGTCATCGATGGATTTGAGATCAGAAATTGCCGGGGGTACGGCATTGGAGTATTTGGCAAAGATGATCAGGATAAGGGAAAATATTGTGTGGTGAGGAATAACATAGTACATCATACCGGCCGGGATGGGGTGAAAAGCGCCCATATTGAATTTATTTTGATTGAGAAAAATGATATTTCCCAAGTAACTAATCGCCTGCAATATGATGATTGTATTGACGGGGTGGCCGTCTATCACTCCATCTGCCGGAATAACTTTCTGCATGATAACGGGGGAGGCACGGGCGGGTATTTCAAAGGCGGAAGCGCAAATAATATTTGGTACAACAACCGGATTCAAAATTGCGGCATGTGGGTTGGCAAAGAAACCAATGGCGCCGGTTTGAATTTTGGCGGATGGGGGCAATTCAGCTGGCGCGATAATGCCTGGTTTGAGTACCCTTCGGCGTATGAACAAATTATTTTCAATAATGTTTTCATCAACTGTGAAATGGCCGGTATTAGCATCGGCTCCTGTCAAAAAGGCAAAATTTTCAATAACTCTTTTTACAACTGCGGCTATAAATCCAAAACATTGATCAGAGTGCCGGAACCCGACCATGTCGCCACCTCGGAAATCAGCATTTTTAATAATGCCGCGTATAATGATTCAGCCCACCCGGTAGAGAAATTTTATGCGGATAATGCCCGGATACACAAAACTGGTTCGCTTCGGCATGGCTATAATATCTTCTTTTCCGAAAACCAAGATTCTACGTGGAATTATCCGGACAATGCGGACAGCACGGAAATAATAAGCAACCCTTATTTTTCAAATCCCATAAGCGGTGATCTGACTTTGCTCCCCAACAGCCCGGCGATCAATACAGGCATGGCGTTGGATGAAGTTCGTTTTGACTATAACCTTAATCCGCGGCCGGCCGGCCCAGCCTATGATAAGGGAGCCTATGAACAATAAAGGTATTATAAAATTTTTTTTTGTATTTTTAGTTCTATTGCCGCATTTCAATCCAACGGCCTATGCCAAGGACAATTTGCCCGATAGCCATGAAATGAGTTTGGGCGTTTTTATGAATGCAAAATACGGTTATTTAAACTATGCAATTAATTATTCCTCTCCCCGTTTTATTTGGGAAAACCAACTTGGCCTCAATGCGGATCTCGATGCGTTTTATATTTCCGAATATGTTGTCGGAAATTTCACCCGTTTGAATATTTCTGCGGATTACAAGTTTCCGCTGGGGAATTCCGATCAAAAATCCGGCCAGTATTTGCTGCCGAAAGCCGGAATGTCGGTTTTTTTCGATGTTTGGGACATGTTCGATCCTAACAAGGGATTCGGTTGCGCTCCCTTACTGGGTTTAAATTATGAATATTATGCGGAAAAATATAAATTCTACTGTTCCAATGACCTCACGTTTTTCTTGGATGGAGTTTGGCATGAATTGGCCATTGGCGGAATATATAAAATTTGGAAATGGTTCGGAATTGACTTGAAAGTAAATATGATCTCGGCTTTTACATATAATGGCAAATCAGATACGGGCTTTTATCCCCGTATATCTCTGTATTTCGATTTTTAGCTGGAAACTATGAGGTTGAACAAACGGCGGTGTTGGCCTTAGAACAGCAGCGGCCAAGCCAAGGAGAGACGATGCGGGTGTGGATGGCGTTGGCTGTTTTGTTGGGCAATGTTTGCGCGGGATGTGCAGGCTTGTCCAATCCCCGGCCGGAGGTTTCATCTATGTCCGGGGAGGACGCTTTTTTTACTACACGCGACGGACTTCGGCTGCACGTGGTTAAGCTTCAGCCCGCGTCCGGCGCATCCTCGACCGCATACATGGCTCCGGGCATTACGGGCATGAATCCCCGAATGGATCGCGATGTGCTGAATACATTGGCCGGTGTTGACCGCCGCGTGGTGGCTGTATTCCCACGGGGAACCGGATACTCGGAAGGGACGCGCGGGGATATAATTTCGCTTACACGTTTTGTGGATGATTTTATTGAAGGCATTGCCCAAGACGCGCCTGCGCTCACGCCGAGCCGGCGGGTGTTTATTTTCGGACACAGTATGTCCTGCGCCGTGGCGCTGGCCGCGGCCCAAGCCCTGGACCGCGTGGATGGCATCATCCTGGTCAATCCCCCTTACCGTAGAAAAGCCGCGCCCGGAATGACGCCCACGTGGTGGGAGTATATGCGGTACGCCGCGTATTACCTGTTTGCGCCGCACACGCCGATTGTCAACATGTCCGGGGATCCGGAACGCATCAGCGATCCGCGGGAGCGCGCAGAAGCCCGCCAACGCAACCAGGACCCCATGCTGGTCAAATATTTCAGCCTGAGTTATATGTTGGGAGTGCAGAAGCTCATCGAGAGCATGGCCGCCCAAGCGAAAGCGCAAAAAGTTCCGTTGCTGATGATCTACGGAGAACAAGACAGCGTGGCGGACCGCCGGGGGTGTGAGGAAATCCTGGCGGCCTGGAGCCATCCGGATAAGCAGCTGGCATTAGTACCCGAGGGCCCGCACGGCAAAGAAACGATTTTAAAATCCAATGAAACGATCCAACACTGGATCGCGGAGCGGATGCGTCCATTACAGCCGAACACCAAGTAGTCGTTTTGCAATCGGTAGCTTGTACCTTCCCTTACCCGCGTGAAATTACAGGCCGAATGTGAGATAATAGCCGTGGGGGACTATTGAGTTGAAAAACATACAATTGCTTAAAAATACCTTGAGCATAGCCTTGCCTTTGGCCTTGTTGGCCTGTGTGGTTATGTGGTTGGGTTACCTGCAGGATATCCGGTCGGATCAAAATCTTTTAAAAACCCGGGAACTTTCCAAGAGTAAGCTCCAAAGGGAAATTACCTACAATCATTTTTCCCTGGTCGGCAATGACCTCATGCAATTGGCCGATCATGTGCAACTGCATGAGTTGTTCGAACCGGGCGGCGCGCGGGCGAAAGATATATTAATCAAGGAGTTTGAAACTGTTTTGGGGAAGACCGGAATGTATTATAAAATCCGCGTCTTGGATGCAACGGGCCGGGAGATCATTAAAGTTCAAAACCCTCAGATTAAAGCTCCGCATGCGGCCATCGGCCGGTTGGTGGAGCAGTCGAACCGCGATTATTTCCGGGAAAGTATGCGAATGTCCCCCGGGGAAGTCTATGTATCGGGTTTTGATTTAAGCGCGCCTACGGGCATGGTTGAATATCCGTTGACCGCAGTCATTCGCTTCGGCACTCCGGTGATGGACCGGATGAAACGTAAAAAAGGTTGTGTAATCATCAATTTTTTCGGCGCCCACTTGATTAGCGAATTGGAAGAGGCAGTTGCTTCCGCATCCAGCCGGATGCTGATTGTGGACTCCCGCGGATTTTGGATTCGCGCCATACGCCCGGGGCCTGAATGGGGCTGGATCATCCCAAATAACCGCACGCAGAGGATGCAAGTTTGGGATCCGGTTGCCTGGAGTGTCATTGCCCGCCAAAGCAGCGGCCAGATCCAAACTGACAAGGGACTTTTCACATTTGCCCGGGTTTATCCTTGGTTTAGCAACGAGGTATTTTTAAAAACCAGCGCAGAAAAATTGGAAACCAAAGCGGGGCAATTTGGGGCCGCCAATCAAGGAAAGTACTGGACTTTGATTTCTTTCATCCCCCGGGCTGAATTGAATGCGCTGAAATGGAAACGCCTGCAGTATTTATCCTGGGCCCTCAGCGCGCTGCTGGTCTTTATCCTATTAATTTCCTGGATCGCAGCGCGTGCCAATGAACGGCGGCAAGTGGCCGAGGAGGCTTTGCGGGAGAACGAAAAAAAATACAGGTATATGTTTGAATCCAACCTGGTCGGAGTTTTATATTTCGATTTGGCAGGGAAAATTTTAGACGCCAATGAATACTTTATGCGTTTGACGGAGCACACGGCCGAAGAAGCCAGGGCCGGTGAGCTTTCCCTGACGAATGTGATTGAACCTAAAACCGGAAATTCGCCGGGTTATTGGGAGAAGATAATTGGCCAAGGGCGCATGGATTCCGCAGAAATGAACGCGGTCCGGGACGACGGCACCCGCGTCCCTGTATCCTGCATGGCCGCGCTCTTTCCGGAAAAATCGCAAGGCATTTTGCTGGTCATCGATTTGACCGAGCGTCATCGCTTGGAAGACATGCGTAAGCGGCTTTTTTCGACACTCTCGCATGAGTTGAAAAATCCGCTCGCAATTATTATCAGTTATTTCCGGCTTTTGGAGAAATCGCACCAGTTTTCCGATGACGAAAAAGATTTCATTAATATTATCAACCGCAACACCGGCCGGTTAAAAACTTTGGCCGATTCGATTTTAACGGTGGAACAGCTTGAGTTTTCGCAGGCTCCCGCAAAATTAGTGGCAGTGAATTTTTCCAAAACGGTTCGGCAGGCGGTGGACTCGGTCAAACTCATGGCTTGTGAAAAGGGCCTGGACTTGTCCGCTGACTTGGAGCCAAGACAGGAGCTTAAAATCCGGGCGCAGCAGGAGCATATTGAAGAATTGGTCACGAATTTGATCGTCAATGCCTTGAAATATACTTTGAAGGGGCGGGTCACGGTGAAACTGGCGCTTGCTCCCGAGAATGCCGGTGAAGTTGAGCTTAGGGTTGAGGATACGGGCATCGGCATACAACCGGAAAATTTGCAGAAGATTTTTGAAGGGTTCTACCGCATCCCCAGCGAGCTGCAAAATAATATTTCGGGTTCAGGATTGGGGTTGCGGATCGTTAAGGATATTGTGGACATGTACGGCGGCACCATCCGGGTTGAAAGTGTACCAAACCAGGGAAGCTGTTTTGTGGTCCGTTTACCGGTTTTTTCCGAATAAGGCCGCTATCCGGCATAAGGTGGATTTTATAGTGTTTCGTGTCTTCTTCATTTTCCTGCTGGGCACACTCATGACAGCCGGTGCATGCACGCCCGCACCCCGGACCTATCCGCATACGGCAACGGGCGCTGCCGAAGTGCAGCGCGACTTCATGACGATCTATGAAGCAGGGCGAGCGCTTATGCTGCAAAAAAAGTACCCCGACGCCATCGTGCCACTGACCCGCGCCCTGGCGCTGGCTCCACGCAGCCAACGCGCGCTGGTCCTGGCGGACCGCGGTTATTGTTACCTGCAAAACCGGCAAACTCCGCTGGCTTTGGACGACTGCCAACAGGCAGTGACCTTGGAACCGAAATTTCACTACGGATATTATTTGCGCGCTTCGGTGCAGGCCCAGCTCAATGTTTTTGACAAGGCCATCGCCGACTTGGAACACTGCCTGGTGCTCAAACCCAACGATGCCATGACTTTGAAATTGTCAGGATATATTTACTATCTCATAAACGATTTCTCCACGGCATTGAGTGTGTTCGACGACCTGGCCCATACCGGGCAGGATGCGGCGTATATACAAAATTTTCGGGCCAAAATTTTGCGCAGCTTGGGCCGGGACAACGATGCGGCGGCGGCTTTGGAAATCCTCCTGTCGCACGATCCCACGTATGCCGAAGCGTACTCCCAGATGGGATTAATCTGCGAGGACCAAGGCGCGTTGCCGGAGGCCATCGGCGCCTATACGCTTTTCCTGAAGTACGTGGACGCACATGATCCGGAAAATGCCGAGTGGATTCACAACGTCAAGCAGCGCATACGCAAACTGCGATTTAAAGTAAATCTGGGCTTAAAATAACACACCGCAAGAAAGCATTAGCGGCAAGCTTATTGATTTTCGCACTTTTTCCTCATCCTCTCCCATCTCCCATTGTATAATACGCCTTTCCGATCTTATCTCTTTTCAGGAGTTTCATCGTGAGCCGGCTAACGGGTTTGTTGAAAAATAAAATTGCCATCCTGGATGGGTCCACCGGGGTAATGCTTCAGCGGCGCGGGATGCCTGCGGGTGTTTGCCCGGAGACGTTTTGCCTGGAGCATCCAGATGTGATCCAGGGCATTCAAAACGAATATTTTAACGCGGGTTCGAATATTGTTTACACACCTACGTTTGGCGCCAACCGGGTGAAGCTGCACAACTACGGGCTGGAGCAAAAAGTTGCTGAGTACAACCGGCGCCTGGCGGAGTTGTCGCTCAAAGTCGCGCATGCGCGCGGCGGGTACGCGGCGGGAAACGTGAGCGCTACCGGAATTTTCTTCCGGCCTTTTGGCGAGACGCCGTTTGAGGAAGGCGTGGATATTTTTCGCGAGCAGATCCAAGGGCTGCACTCGGCTGGAGTGGATTTGTTGGTCATTGAAACCATGATCGATATCCAGGAATGCCGCGCGGCGCTCCTGGCAGCTAAAGAAGTTTCCAACCTGCCGGTAATTGTGTCCGTGACCTTTGACGAGCACGGGCGCACGCTGACCGGCTCTGATCCTTTGACTTGTTTGAACATTTTGCAATCACTTGGGGCAGACGGGTTTGGCGTGAATTGTTCCACGGGTCCTGCTCCTATGGTAGAGATCATTCGTGCCTTGGCGCCTTTTGCGCGCATACCGCTTTTGGTCAAACCCAATGCGGGGCTGCCGCAGGTCGTGGATGGCAAGACCGTGTTTCCCATGGGTCCGGAGGAGTTCGGGTCATTTGCCCAGGCGTTTTGGGAAGCGGGGGTCACGCTTGCAGGTGGATGCTGCGGCACCACGCCTGAGCATATTCGCGCTTTGGCTGCGGGCATTAAAGGTAAAGCAGTGCAACAGGTCATGGCTGCGCCTAAAACCTTATTGATCTCCAGTGCGCGCAAGACCGTGGGTTTGTCCAGCCAACCGCATCAGCCCCTGCGCGTGATCGGGGAGCGCATCAATCCCACGGGCAAAGCGCAGTTGCAGGCTGAACTGCTGGCAGGCAAGCTCGACCGCTTGAAAGATTTGGCTCTGGCGCAGCAAGCGCAAGGCGCGGATATTTTGGATGTGAACGTAGGGATGCCCGGCGTGGATGAAAAGGCGCTCATGCAAAAAGTGGCGGAAGAATTGGCTTTGGCTTCGGAACTGCCGCTGTGCCTGGATTCGAGCAAACCGGAAGTTATTGAGGCGGCGCTGCGCGTGTATCCGGGGCGTGTGTTGGTGAATTCGCTTTCCGGCGAGAAGCATAAACTGGAAACACTTTTGCCCGTGGTGGCCAAGTACGGCGCCGCGTTTATTTTTTTGCCTTTGGATGACGGCGGCATCCCCGAAACCCTCGACGAGCGCCGCGAGATTTTAGATGCTTTTGTCCAGCAGTGCTTGGAGCTGGGCATCTCCACGGAAAACATGGTGGTGGACGGGCTGGCATTGACTGTGTCGGCCAATCCCGCGCATGCATCCCTGGCGCTGGATACGCTGAAATATGCGTCCCAGTCACTCCAGGCCAACACGGTGCTGGGACTTTCCAATATTTCTTTTGGCCTGCCGGCGCGGCCGTACCTCAACAGCGCGTTTTTGGCCATGGCCGCGGCCGCGGGGCTTTCGAGCGTGATTGCCAATCCGGCTGATGAATTGCTGCGCGACTTGCGCTTGAGTTCGGATGTGCTGACCGGGCGCGATCCCGGCGCCCTGGCGTTTTTGGAACGTTTTGCGCAGATGGACCCCAAAGCCGCGGCAGCCAACGCTTCCCAAGAAAGCGAACCCGGGGACGTGCGCGGCCTTATCATCAAAGGGCGCAAGGAAAAGATTGTCGAGGTGCTCAAGCAGCGCGTGGAGCAGGGCGCGAAACCGCTGGAGATTTTGACTGGGCAGATGTTTCCGGCCATTCAGGAAGTGGGGGACAAGTACGCGCAGCGCGTGATTTTTTTGCCGCAGTTGATTGCGGCAGCCGAGGCCATGGAGCGCGGCGTGCAATTTCTTACGCCCTTGTTGCAACAGGGCGAGCAGACGCAGAAGGGCACGGTGGTCATGGCCACGGTCAAAGGCGACGTGCACGACATTGGTAAAAAAATCGTGGGGCTTATGCTGCGCAACAACGGATACACTGTGCTGGACCTGGGTAAGTCCGTGGATGAGGATACTATCGTCGAGCAGGCCTTGGTCCACAAAGCTTGTGTGATCGGGCTTTCTGCGCTTATGACCACCACCATGGTGGAAATGCCCAAGGTGATTGCCCTGGCGCGGCAGCGCTGCCCGGGGGTCAAGGTTATGGTTGGGGGCGCGGTGGTGACGCGCAAGTACGCGGAAGAGATCGACGCTGACGGCTATGCGGCAGACTCGGTCCAGGCTGTCGAAGTCGTGAACCGTTTGGTGGGGAGGGTTTGATGTCAGTTCCTAATATTTTCATTGCCGCCACACAGCAGAACGAAGGTAAGACCACACTTTCGCTGGGGCTGCTGGGCAACCTGAAATTGCGCAACAAAAATTTCGGCTACATCAAACCCGTGGGACAGCGCACCGTGGCCGTGGGAGACATCAAAGTCGATGAGGATTCGGTATTGATGGAGCGCGTTTTTAATACGGGTTCCGATCTGCGGGATATGAATCCCGTAACTGTCGGGCAGGGGTTTACCACGGACTGGATCATGCAGACACGGACAGATGAGCACCCGCTGGACACATCCATTTTACAGGCGTATGCGCGTGTGAGCGCCGGGCGCGACTTCGTGGTAATCGAGGGCACTGGGCACGCCGGGGTGGGTTCGGTGCTGGGCCTGTCCAATGCGCGCGTGGCTAAGCTGCTCAAGGCCTCGGTGATTTTAGTGGCGCCGGGGGGCGTGGGGCGCCCGATTGACGAAGTGGCGCTCAACCGCGAGCTTCTGGCCAAAGAAGGCGTGGAACTGGCGGGGGTAGTTATCAATAAGGTGCAACCCAGCAAGTACGATCACGTGTGCAAGCTGGTGACGCGCGGGTTCAAGAGCTTAGGCATCAAAGTGCTGGGCGTGTTGCCCTACGACGAAGTTTTGCCCGCGCCCTCGGTGCGCGAGGTGTTGGAGGAGACCGACGGGGAGCTCATTAGCGAGCACGCGGATGAGACTCTGCTCAACACCCTGGTGAAGCATCCCCTGGTCGGGGCCATGAGCACGCACCAGGCCTTGGATTATTTCAGTCCCGGCTCGCTCATCATAACCCCCAGCGACCGCGAGGACATTATCCTGGCGGCCATTGGCGTGACCATTTCCGACAATGCGAAAAATTTGGAAACCGTGGCCGGGATCATCCTGACCGGGAAATTTTTGCCTCATCCGGCCATCATGGACCTGATCCGGCACAGCAAAATTCCCATCATCTCCTGCGCCAAGGATACCTATACGGTGGCTTCGATCGTTCACGATTTGATGGCCAAGATCCGGCCCACGGATTTGTCCAAGATCGAGCATGCCACGCGCTTGGTGGGACAAAACTTCGATATTGCCGCCATTTGTCCGGAGTGCTAGTCAGACCGTATCATCCCACTGGTGTCACAGTAAAATGTCACAGTAGCATTATACGCCAATTCTGACTAAGGCAGGGTGGCTCCCCACACTGGTTAAAAACCATAACCTTTAAATTGGCATTTTTCATTGACAAAAAGGATAAAAAGGCAATATGATTACTCGAACTATAGATGAGTAATAACATTATAAATAAAAGATAAAATATAACATATGTATAAAAAATATAGAAAAATATACAAACGAAATGTAACGTGTATAAAAGTTAGTTGTTTTTATACATAGAGTATTCGGGAGTTTTATATGTCAACATTTCAATTAAACCCACTACCACCTCAAACTGAGATTGAAACGCGGGAAGTATTAAAAAAAGCCGCACAGGCGCATAGATATTTAGCGGAATTAAAAGGTGTAGCGCAAACGATACCGAACGAAGGTATTTTAATTAATTCATTAGCGCTTCAAGAAGCTAAGGACAGTTCGGCAATTGAAAATATTATTACTACTCAGGATGAATTATTTAAACACGGACTTTTTCCTGAAATGCGTTTGAATCCAGCTGCCAAAGAGGTTAGGGATTATGCCCAAGCTCTGAAAAAAGGTTTCAATTTAGTGAAAAATAATGAAAGGTTAACAAATAATTTTATTTTGGAAATACAATCTGAATTAATTAAAAATAATGCTGGTTTTAGAAAACTGCCTGGGACTGAGCTTAAAAATGATCAAACTGGCGAGACTATCTATGTCCCACCTCAAAATGCCGATGAGATACTAAAATTGATGACGAATTTGGAAAGCTATATTAATGATGACACTATTTCGCCGGTGGATCCTTTAATTAAAATGGCGGTGATTCACCACCGGTTTGAAAGCATACATCCTTTTTATGATGGCAATGGCAGGGCAGGCCGTATCATTAATATTCTCTACTTGGTTCAAAAGAAATTGCTGAATATTCCGGTTTTATACT
>JAGVPM010000007.1 GCA_020052235.1 Candidatus Goldiibacteriota bacterium | reverse complement strand
CGAACCCCCTCCCCTACATCCCCTCCCACCAACCCTGGGGAGGGGAATGTGATTAGAGGCTGTGGACGGACGTTGTGACACAGTCTCTTGTGGGAGAGGAGGAACCGCGGTCAAAGCGGTGACGGTGAGGGGACGAGCTTTTAAATACAAAGCTTTTACCCCCTCCCCTGCATCCCCTCCCACCAAATCCTGGGGAGGGGAATATTCAAGAAACCTGAAAGTGCTTTTTCGCAACAGAAACTAAATAGGAGTTGGAGTAATGCCCTCCGATTTGCTGCAAAAAATAAACCCGCCCGACACCCCCGGGGTATACATTATGCGCGACGCCGCGGGGAAGATCATTTATATCGGCAAAGCCAATTCACTGAAAAAACGCCTGGCCTCTTATTTTCGCCCTCTGGAACAATTGGAACCGAAAACCCAGGCCCTGGTCAAGCGCCTGGCGGATATTGAATTGCTGGTTACGGATTCGGAGCTTGAGGCTTTGGTTCTGGAATGCACCCTGATTAAAAAACACCGCCCCCGCTATAACGTGATTATGCGGGACGACAAAAGTTACCCTTATTTGAAACTTACGGTGCAGGAACCGTTTCCACGGCTGCTGGCTACGCGAAAACCATTTATTGATGATGCCCGTTATTTTGGGCCTTTTGTGCAAGGCTCGCTGTGGGATGCGGTGCGGGCGATCTCTTTGCATTTTGGACTGCGGTTGTGTAAATTGGATTTGAAACCGGGTCAATTGGTGGAGCGGGCTTGTTTGTACGCGCAAATGGGGCAGTGTGCCGCCGCTTGCCGGGGCCTGGAATCCCAGGAGCAATATGCGCAAAGAGCCGGGCGCGTGCTCGGGTTTTTACAAGGCGGCCACGATCCCCTCACGCCTTTTTTAGAAGTACGCATGCGTCAGGCAGCGGAGGAGCGTCAATTTGAATCCGCGGCCAAATGGCGGGATGTATTAAAAGTAATTCAAGTGATCCGTCAAAAACCACTGTTAAGTTCCACGGCCCGGGAGGATCGCGATATCTTGGGCTTGGCGCGTTCGGGTTCATCGGCTACGGTGGAAATTTTTTCCGTCCGCTCCGGAAATTTGGAAGGACGGCGCCATTATTACCTGCAACACCTGGGGCAGGACACACCGGCGGAATTATTGGCCCATGCGTTGACCCAGTATTATTCGCAAACCGTGGCCATTCCTCCGGAAATATTAGTGCCTGAGATGCCGGAAGAAGCGGAACTCATCGCGCGCTGGCTCGCGCAGCAAGCCGACGGAACAGTCAAAGTCCGGATGCCGGAGAGCGATGATGAACGCCGGTTTTTAAAAATGGCGGAAACCAATGCCTGGTTGTATTTAAAACACAGCGAGGACTCCCGCGGCGATGAACCGAGTGCAACTGAATTGGCCATGCTCGATGATTTGCAACGGCAATTGGGATTGAGCGCCAAGCCGTCGCGCATTGAGTGTTATGATATTTCCAATATTTCAGGCCAAGATGCCGTGGGTTCCCAGGTGGTGTTTACCCAAGGGCGGCCGGATTCCGCCCAATACCGGCGCTACCGGATTAAAACCGTGCAGGGCCCGAATGATTTTGCCATGCTGCAGGAAGTGCTGTTCCGGCGCTTGAAACGGCTGGAAGCCGGAAATAATGCCAGGCCGGATTTGTTGGTGATTGACGGCGGCGCAGGCCAATTATCCGCCGTGCGCATGGTGTTGAACGAGTTGGAGCTTTCGGAATTGCCCGTGATCGGTTTGGCCAAAAAATATGAAGAAATTTACCAGCCCGGCCGCGCCGAACCATTGCGCCTGACTTCGGACAGCCCGGCTTTGAAATTGCTCATCAAGCTGCGCGATGAAGCGCATCGCTTTGCCATAGCGTACCACCGTAAATTGAGAGGCAAGCGGATGCATGTTTCCTTGTTGGACCCCGTGGAGGGTTTGGGTCCCGCCAAACGCCGTTCACTTTTGAGAACCTTTGGGAGCGTCGAAGCTTTGCTGCAAGTCAACGAAGCGGATTTGGCTGCGCTTCCGGGCATTGGGATCGAATTGGCGCGGAAAATTCAAAAAGTTTTAAGGAAAAGCCTGTGAGGTGGAGGAAATGAGAAATCTGAAAATAGGCATGGGCGGGGTTTGGCTCATTACGCTTGCCTTATTGGCGGGTTGCGCCATGCGCGAAGTCCGTTTTACGGTCACCGAAGCCGGCCGGGTTCAATTGCCCGAAGTGCAGCGGATCGCCATTTTGGATTTTAGCGGCCCTTATTCCAACCGGGGCTTAGGCGAGCAATATGCACAGGATTTGGCCGAAGCCTTTCAAGCCAAGAGTACATATACAATTATATTACCCGCTGCGGCGCGTCGGCCCATTGCGAATATGCGGGTGCTGCCCAGCCAGTTTGACAGCGCCGCCGTGGTTCGCGATGTGGGCAAGCAATTAGGGGCGGACGCTATTTTATTCGGCGATGTGCAAACCGCCGAAATTCAACGTTCCGTGCAGCGCGGGACTTTTAACCGCAAAGCCGGCGAGCGGCGCGAAACAGTTAAAGAAACCTATCCGGACGGCAAGCTGCATGCGGTGGTTTATACGTATCCCGTGTACCAGGAATTTTGGCGCGATCATATCCGGCGGACGCTGAATTTTCACAGCGAAGCCCGCTTGGTGCGGACGCGGGATGGTTTTATATTGTGGCAAGACGCCATTGATTGGAACCGTGAGAGCACGGCCGAGGAAGAACAGTCCGGCGCCCGCAAGGGAGATTGGACTTCGGATGAAGCGTTTCTCGCCAAGCACATGCGTTCGGCTGCGGAACACCTTTTGGCCAATCTTTTGCCCCGGGTTTTAACCCGGGTCCGGATATTGGCCGATTCTTCCGAGGAAGGCCCGTTTGCGGAATGGATGCGCATGGGAAATAAGGCGGCAGTTTCCGGGCAATGGGATGAAGCCGGGAGTTTTTGGTTAAAAGCCGCTTCCCTGAACAACGGCCATCCCGGCGTGCGCGCCAACTTGGGCATATTGCGGGAACACAACGGTGATTTTAAGCAGGCTTTGCTCGATTATGAGTATGCGGCCAAACAGTTGGGCAAACCTTGGAATGAGTACGCCCGGCAGGTAAAACAGGTCTTAGAGCAGAAATGAAGCACCCTGCGGCAAGCCGCAGGGTATCGGATATCATGCCCCGAGCGCCCTTTATGTATCCCTGCCGCAAGCGGCAGGGTATTAATAAGCGAAAGGGTATGAAATTTGACTATCATTCCGGCGGATTAGCCCGAAATAGCCGAGGTTGACAGTGTTGAATAATACCGTTAAAATGGAATGATTTTAAAAAAAGTCCCGAAATAATTTGGAACAATTCAGGAATAGGAGCACGCCTATGCTGAAATTGAAGATCTGGACGGTAACAGGGATGGCCGCAGTAGGGTTGACTCTGGGGATGACCGCACTGGGAGCCGCAACGCCTGCGGCACCGGCGGCACCGGTGGCCAAGAAAGCATCCGAGGCCGCAGTTTCCCAAGAATGGAATTTTCAGAAAGACGACGTTAATTCCGCACCCGGCTTCGGGAAAAGCATAGCCGGAACCTGGACTATTCTTGCCGAACCGGATCATCCGGGAAATAAAATGCTGGCTCAGATGGATTATGGAAAAAAGATGTCAGTGTATTTAAGCAAAACGAGTTATGTGAATTTCGAGGCCGCGCTGCGTCTGCGCACGGATATGTTTGAACGCCAGAGCCATAATTGGCAAGTGGGCATGCTTTTCCGGCATCGGGATTCCAAGCATTATTATAAATTGCGCGTTACGGCTGCGAATGTCGCCTTGCTTATGGTGGCGCCTGCCCGCCTTTCCGGCGCGGCTGCGAGTTCCGGGCGCACCGCCACGGCCGCTGCTGTTTCCAACTCCGGCAATGCCAAAGCCGGCGGGGAGCAATTGTTGTTTTTTCTGCCCATGGGGGTTGCCAAGGACCAGTGGCAGCGCCTGGGCGTGCGCGCCCGCGGTGAATATTTTACAATATTGCTTAACGGCCGGGAAATTCAGACTTTGAGCGACGGAGGAGTCGGTTCTGGCCAGGTGGGGTTGTATACCTATAATACACGTGCGTATTTTGATGACATCACCATCAATTCAACCCCGGTGCCAAAATTTTCCAAAGGGTTGGCCGTAGATCAGGATCCGTTTGAAGTCGTGCAGGCGCAAGAGGTTATGGTCTATTATTATCTTCAGCACGACGGTGTTGCCACGGTCAGGGTTTTGGAGCCTAAGGGACAACCCTATAATGTGCTGACCAAAGGCATGCACAGTTACGGCATCAATTCGGTAATTTGGGACGGCCAGGGTCTTACCAGCCTTCGTCCGGCTCCGGGGTTATACACTTTGGAATTGGGAACGGGGGGTAAAACTTTTACCTATCGCCTGCGGGTTAAGACAGATCCGCGGGGGAAGGAAACCCGGCTATGATCGGTTGGAGGCGGATTTTCAGTTTGCTGGTCATGGGGCTGTTGTTTGGTCCGGGAACGGGTTGGAGCGCGGAAGCAACCACGGCGCCAAAAGCTGAAGATGATGTCATGGTGCAAACCTACCGCCAGGCTATTTCCGTTGATCCCAATGATGTTCTGGCGCATTTTAACTTGGGATTGGCGCTTTACAAATTGGAACGTTTTGACGAGGCGCAGGCGGTTTTAACCCGTTGTTTGGATTTAAACCGTGCCGACGTGCGGGCGCATCAGCAGGTGGACGGGCCGTCGGATCAAATTTTGGGCATTATTTATTTTAATCACTTTAAAGATGACCGCAAGGCGGTTGACTATTTTGGGCGAAGCTTGAAAATCACGCCCAATGACGCGGATACGCATTATGCGCTGGGCATGGCCTGCTTGCGCCTTAAAGCGTACCCAGATGCCCTCAAGTCCCTGGATTTGGCCTTGCAAAACGGCCGGACACAGGATGCGGAACTGTATTTTCAAAAGGCGCTGGCGTTGACGGAATTAAAACGCGAACCGGAAGCCATTGCCGCCTATCAGGAAGCCTTGAAACGCAAACCGGACTATGCCGTGGCACTGGAAAATTTGGCGCTGATTTATCATCGCCAGGGCAAGGACGATGAAACCATCACTACCTTGCTCCGGTTGAATAAATTGGAACCCATGAACTTCAATGCGAACTATTTGCTGGGCTTGCATTATTACCGGAAAAAAATGTATTCGGAAATGGTGGCGGCGTACAACCGCGCGGTGGCGGTAAAACCCGACTTGTCGGATGCGCATTACAACCTGGGCATGGCGTATTTTTACCAAACCCGGTTTGAACTCGCCGTGGAAGAGTTGAAAAAAGCCGTGGCGCTGAACCCTCAGGATGCCGAAGCGTACAATTTATTGGGGCAGGCGCAAGCCGCTGCCGTGGAAACGTACTTGCATCAAGGGGGAACATACCTGGCGCAGGAAAATTACGCCGATGCCATCGCGGCCCTGCAGAAGGTGTTTACCGTGGACGCCAACAACCTCAAGGCCAAGGAGTTGCTGGAAGACGCCCAACGCCGGGTGCGTGAAGAGTTTGCCGCGCACATGCGCTTGGGGGAAAAATTTTTTCAGGAGAACAAACTTGAGGAAGCTTACAATGAGTTTGAATTGGCCTCGAGATTAAATCCCTCTTCACCCGAAGCCCAGGAGGGCCGCCGCAAAGCCGGCGCTCAGCTTGGCCAGTTGGTGTCCCAACGCATGCAAAAAGCCAAAACCGCGGAGCAGTTAAAGGATTTTCGCGAAGCTTGCGTGCAATATGCGTCCGCGCTGGAATTGCGCGCGGATTATGCTCCGGCGAAAAAGGCGTTGGCGGCCTTAAAACAGAAGTTGAAATTGGACGCGCAACGGTTTTCCAAAACAGCCGGTCAATTGCTTGAAAAGGAGCAGCTGAACGAAGCGGCTGTTCTCTATAAACGGGTTTTAAAGATTATTGAAGTTACCAAGGATGACGCGGAACAGGAACGCGCCTTGGCGGGATTGACCAAGGTCAATGCCTTGCGCGCGGAGTTGATCGGACAATATTTGGCGCAGGGCAGGAAATTGATCGCCGGCAACGAAGCCAAAGCAAAAGAGTTTTTTAACCGAGTGTTAAAATTGGATCCGCAAAACAAAACGGCCAATGATTTCATCGTGAAATTGACCGGAACACAATCGCAGGCCAAAGTCACGGACGAACAGATAAAAACCACGTATTACCGCGGGGCTGATTTTTATGTGAACGGAAAGATAGAGGAAGCCATCCAGGAGTGGGAGAAAGTTGTGGCGCTTGATCCTGAAAACCAGGACGCCAAGATCAACATTGCCCGCGCCAAGGCCAAGTTGAGCGCCATTCGGAAATTAACTGAAGGCAATTAAATTCACGCACCTGGACCCTGAGCTTGTCGAAGGGTCGCTCATGGCCGTGCGTCGTTCGTTTCGACAAGCTCAACGAACTTGTTTCTGTCCAAGTAATTTAACAATGTACTAGTGTAGTGTCTCTTAAATAGCTTTACATTTGTCATTGCGAGCAAAGCGAAGCAATCCCGCTTTTCGGAGCGTTTAGAGCTTAAAACAGATTGCTT
>JAGVPM010000158.1 GCA_020052235.1 Candidatus Goldiibacteriota bacterium | reverse complement strand
ACGCGCAGACCGACCCAATACTGCTGCGAAAAATCAACGGTTGATGGAAACGCCGTCGTGGAGCCTAATGCCACGCTAAAATATCCATTCTTCGTCTGCACGGAATACGTATCCGCCCATTTGGAAGCACCTTCGGCCGCCGTTTGATTATCATACAACCGTACGGTAATGGAGTGCGTGCCGTCCACCACCGGATTGCCGCTCAAATCCGTCAAGCGGCCCTGGTAGTTGATCGTGCGCGTTGCGGCAACGGCCCATGCGCTGCCGACATTCATCAGCATAACCGCTGGGAGTAACCAAAAAATCATTCTCCTCATTATGCCTCCTATTTAATGTAGCCGTAATGTCAAAAGTTTTTAAATTTAATTCCTAAAAGCATAATCTTTTCAAACAATTTCCCGCTTTTTACTTGCCTCCCCCTGGTTTGACCTCACTGATTCCCCTCCCTGGCTGAGCTGATGGGAGGGGGCGAGGGGGAGGGTGATCATAAAAGTTTTTCTCTAATGCAGTTCAAAACGCCAGTGAAATTTTCAAATATTTCATTATCCCAAAAGCGCAACACTTTATATCCTTGCTCCGTAAACCATTTATCCCGAATTTGATCTTTGGCGGATTGCCGCATATGCTGCTGCCTGCGGAATTTTAACCCTTCCATCTGCTGGGCGCGTAACCGGCTCCATAGCTTCCTTTCGGTTTTAGTTTGCCCTTTTCTCAATGCCACTGCCAGGAAAGTTAGGTTCACGTTCACTTCTTACCCCCTCCCCTGGCCCCTCCCACCAAATCCTGGGGAGGGGAATTCTTTTTTCATACTTTCATCCGTCTTTTCATAGAACTTTTGACATTACCATGATATGGCTATTTAAATAAATTCTTCAACCCGTCCAAATTCTTGAATTGTTCCTTGGCATTTTCCACTTCCTGGGAAACGTTCTGCTTGATCTCATCCGGCGACTTGCCTGGCTGCCGGTTCACAAAATCCTGTGCCTTCTTGCCTGCATCGTTAACCGCATTTTTTACTTTTTTCTGCGCATTGCCGGCAAACTGCTGCTTGATCCAATCCCAATCCGGCATCACCGACGGCGAGGCTATCGGCCCGTTCATGAGTACGGGAATGCAAAGCCAGCCGTTTTCATCCTTCAAGGCTTCCGTGTATTGGCGGAATTCCGTTGACACATTGGATGTAGCGCGCGGATTCAAGCTCGGCCGCAGGTGGAAGTTCTCAAACTCTGCGGCGAATTTAATTTTTCCATTCGCCCACAAACGAATCTCTCCGTCCGTGCCTTTGGGGCCGGAGCCCAAATCAAACTTGGTCAGCTCCAGTTTCTGTTGGGCGATGGTGAACTCAATCGCGGTATTGTCAAAGGGAATATCCTGCCGGAACTTGTCAGTTCCGAACAGCGAGGCCAATTTATCCTGGAACGCAAATTTGCGGATACGTCCGTCCTTAAGATTGAACACGCCGTTTCCGGTCAGCCTGGGTTTGGCCACATTGGGAGTTATGCCGGCGCCGTTGATTTGCAGTTTGCCGGTCAAGCGGCCGGTTAACTTATCCTTAATCTCGGAAATAATCCCGGGCTTCTTGAGTTTGGCGGCCACGAACGTATCCACCACGTCATTTAAGAGCGGTTCAACATCCACCTTTTTTAATTCCGCATTCACCCCGTACCCCAGCAGCTTCTGCGTAAAATCCAAACGCACAACTTCGTGAATGTTGCCTTGGTATCCGGCAATGTCGCCGGTCTCATTCAACACTTGTTTCTTCAAATCGATCTTAAACAGCATCTTGCCCAGTTTTACCTTGCCGAACTTCAAGCCGCCCAGGTTGGCCGCGCCCTGCACACTTACACCTGCAGGAATCAGCTTGCCGGCATCCAGCTCGGGTTTCTCAGCCGCAGGAACCGCCTCCGCCGGGGTTGTGGATGTACTTGTGCCAACAGCCGCCGAAGCTGCGGGAATTTCCGTTGCGCCCGCTTTTTTACCCGGCACCAAGGCCAGCAAGGCATCCACATCAAGCATGGGCGAATCCAAAGCCCAATCCACTTGTGCCTTTAAGTTTGCCGGTTTTAAGGTCTCGGAATCGCGCAGATCAAAACCCTTGGCTGAAAAAGAAAACTTGATGGGCTGGCCGCCGAGCTTTCCCTGCAATGCGGGCAGGCTGACCTTGTCCGGAGACACGTCAAGCGCGGCATTAACATTTTCCAGAATCGCTTTCTTTTGGAAAGTCGCTGAGAGGTTCTGCGCCAACACCTGCAGCGCCAACTCCATTTTCTTCGGATCGCTCAAACCTTTAAGCGCCGCGGTAATCCGAATCTTGCCCGAGGCATTCACATCCTTCACCACATCGGTTTGAGTTTCGGGCAAAGTTATGTCTTGCGCCAGATCCACATTTGATTTCGCCAATCCGATTTTGCCCGCAATTTTCACGGGCAGATTCAACCCCTGCATGGCTACGCGCACATCCACGGTGTCCTCGATATTCACTTCCAGGGCATTGATGTCCTTGGCCGGACCCGCGGCCTTAAAGCCCACCTTGGCCGCACCGTCCATTTTAAAACCCGCCGGCAGCTTGCCGGCCAGGGCCGGACCAAAGGCCGTAAGCATCGCGCCAAAATCCGTGTTTATATCCCCGGCGAGGTTGAGCACAGGTTCGCTCATGACTTTGTCCACATCCCCGTGCGCGCCCACTTTGATTCCCGGCAAGGTTACATTCAAGCTGTCCAACAAAAATTTTTCCTGCGCGTATTGAAAACGCCAACTCGAGTCCACATTCAAAGGAATCGCCATGCCCATGGCCTTGATGTTGGTGGTAAGCAACACAGTCACAGGAGTAATCCCGGCCAGCGTCAAATTATTAATTTCCAAATTCAACGCGTCAATGGAGTAAGTCTGTTTGGCTTTCAGATCGCGATAGGTCAGAGTGGCATTTTTAACGGCAAGGCGCGAAATCAATAATTCAATCGGCAGCTTGGCCGGACCCTGAGCCGTGGCTGTGACCGCTGCGGGAACCGGCACAGTTTCAGCCGGTTTGACGCCCTTGGCGGGAATCATATCCGAAAAATTAAAGGTCCCACTTTCAGCTTTCTCCACCATGACCGCCGGATGCTCAAGGATCACGGCCTTAATCATAACCTTACCCGCCAACAACGGAAGCAAGCGGTATTGCACGATCACGGCCTGATCGCTAAAAAGCGGCTCAGTGGAAAAACCGCGGGCATTTTCCACGCGGATGTCTTTAATGACGATACCTTTAAAAATATTAAACCCGATTGAGCCGATGCTAATATGATGGCGGGTAATTTCAAACGCTTTCTGCTCAGCCTGTGCCTTAATCTTGTCCCACGGAATAAAAAACGGGACAATCACCGCCGCCAGTCCCGCCAGCACCACGAGTCCGGCCGCTATCCACAGCAACAGGCGCATGAAACTCTTGGGTTTATTCGCCTCAGTCATAACCTTGCCTCCTATGCCTTCTTTACGCCCCGGGCTGCAACTGCCGGTTCTGTTGCAGCTTCGGGCTTCGTGCCATTGCCATCCTCGGGTATAATCACAGGCAGCAGCTTGGCGCGGATGCGCGACTCAATTTCCTTGGCCACTTCGGGGTGCTGTTTCAAAAAGGCCTTAGCCGCTTCGCGCCCTTGCCCAATGCGCTGATCGCCGAACGAGAACCAGGTACCGGATTTATCCACGATCTCCTGCGTCACGCCCAGGTCCAACATATCGCCTTCGCGCGAAATGCCCTCGCCGAACATGATATCAAAGGTCGCGTTGCCAAAAGGCGGCGCCACCTTGTTCTTCACCACTTTGACCTTCACCTTGCTGCCAATGACTTCCTCGCCCTGCTTGATGCTCTCAATGCGGCGGATATCCAAACGCAAGCTGGCGTAAAATTTCAGCGCCCGCCCGCCGGGCGTAACTTCGGGATTGCCGAACATAACGCCGATTTTCTCGCGCAACTGGTTAATAAAAATCACGGTCGTGTTGGCGCGGCTGCTGATAGCCGTCAATTTACGCAGCGCCTGCGACATCAAACGCGCCTGGAGCCCCATGTGGGAATCACCCATTTCACCCTCAATTTCCGCGCGCGGCACCAAGGCGGCCACTGAGTCAATGACAATGATATCCAACGCGCCCGAACGCACCAGAGTCTCGGCAATGTCCAAAGCCTGCTCCCCGGAATCGGGCTGCGAGATGAGCATATTGTCCACATCCACCCCGATCTTGCGGGCATACTCCGGATCCAGCGCATGCTCGGCATCAATGAACGCCGCGTTGCCGCCGGCCTTCTGCGTTTCAGCCACAATGTGCTGCGCCAGCGTGGTTTTACCCGAAGATTCGGGCCCGAACAATTCGATAATGCGGCCGCGCGGAATGCCTCCGATGCCGATGGCCACATCCAAAGAAATGGCTCCGGTAGATATGGCTTTCAGATCCGCTACCGGACGCTCGGAAAATTTCATGATGGTGCCCTTGCCAAATTGTTTTTCAATCTGGCTGATGGCCAATTCTAGTGCTTTGCTTTTCTCGCTGGATGGGTTGGACATATGTTCCTCCGAACAAATGGAATATCGCTGCAGGCAAGCCGTGGGCTTAAAGACCAGGCGTCTTAGCTAATTTAAAAAAACGCTTATTTTTTAGCCGTTTTAGAGGGAAATTGTAGCATGCACATTTTTAGAGTGTCAAGGTGTTTCCCCATGATTCTATGCCGCAGCGCCGGACGATTAATCCATCGTCCCTGGCTGGTTAGACAAATAAAGCGGGCGGGAGTTGCAAAAAAACGCACCATATTTTTAAAAAAAATTATGTATGCGCACGACCCAGGCGCTTGGTCATTTTCTTCTTATATTCGCCAAGTGCGAAATTTAAACCAATGCACCGTATTAACTTGAAAACATTATCAATTGAAGGATTGCCATTTTTTGAAGTCATCTTGTAAAGGCTCACCCGGTTGATTTTGCATGCTTTGGCCAACTCTGTGATGCTTCCCTGGGCTTCAGCGACATTGCGTAAAGCAATCAAAAAAACCCGGTAGTCGTCTTCCTCGAGCGCAGCGTTCAGGTATTCAGCCGCTTCTTTCGGGTTTTTCAAATCAGCAATTAAATCTTTTTGATAGTCTCTAACATTTTTCATGTTTCCCCCGCGTTTAAGGCACGCCTGCCAAACCATGTAAATAACTCATCTTTGAACTTTGCCGTCATACCGGCGAAAGCCGGTATCCAGTGAAATTTGATTTTAAATATTTTTCTGGATCCCGATTTTCATCGGGATGACGATTTTTTTTTACTTTTCAAACGTTTTCCAAAGAAGTTGTGCTGTTTTTATGTCTTTTGGCTGGGTACTTTTATCTCCCCCGCACAAAAGAATGATAATCTCGTCCCCTTTTTGCCCAAAATAAACCCTATATCCGGGCCCATAATCGATTTTCAATTCATAAACACCAGCTCCCACGGATTTGCAATTTCCATAATTACCCAAACTCAACAACTCAATTTTGGCCCGAATTTTTGCGCGGGTCTTGGGATCAAGTTTTTTAGACAACAACCATTCCCGAAAAGGCGCTTTTCCCAGGGAGGCTTGATAAATCAAAATCTTTTTCTGCATTGCACCAGCTCGCCTTCGCTTTATTAAATGTAGCTTATAATTTACGTTTTGTCAAGATTGATATTTTTACGATAATTGATAAATTGGTTCTGCTAGGTTAGACAGAAAAAACGGGCGGGAGTTGCAAAAAAGTGCACTACGCTTACAAGACTACGAAAGGTGCCACCGCTTACCAGAATTCACTGTATAGCCTTCCTGACATTTTTTTGCTATGATATCTTCAACTTTCTCAATCTGGTCTTGACCTGCGGATTCCAAAAGCTTAATCTTTCCAATGCGACGTAGCCTCTTTCTCGCTCTTTGTTGGACAGGTAGGCTTAGGGAGGGCACGCCATATTTTTTATTTGTTCAATTCACAACATTTAAAATTAACTCAGCGCAAAAAAATGGCAAATTCAAGAAATAAATTTTAATCGATGTATCCACTAAATTTCAGGAGGTATTATGAAACTATTTGAGATGGGCAATAAGTATTTTCAAATGTATTTAGCTTTTCTATTCTTATTATATTGTTTCACTCTTGTACTGCCAATTATTTTGTTTTTCACCGAACCCAAATTCACTTACCTTGCTATTTTCTCTGCTTTATCTAACGCTACACTATTTATTACCATTATATGGATAATTCCGTTAATATTTATCTTTTCCATCAGATTTTTTATAGCTGCCCTTAAGGATAAATTACCTGAGCCGAGTTTGGGCATCAGTATCACTAAACAATCTCCGCCGCTTCTTCTTATTGTGATAGTATTCATCCTAATCGCCTTTTTTTCCTTACAGACCTTCCGATATCACATCTTATCTAATGGTCCAAGTGCATATAAAATTGACCGCATAAGTGGCGAGATGTGGTTTGTTACACCCCATGAGATAAGAGCAATTAAACAAGTCGACTAGGAGCTTGAGCATTTAGTCTGGTTTTAATCTTGATCGTCACCCCGTTGAAAAACGGAGTCCAGAAAAGCTTTAAAATTAATATTCCTGAATACCGGCTTCTCAGGCCGTGTATAATATGATTTTGCCGTCATCCCGGACCTGATCCGGGATCCAGGTATTTTTATTTTCGTTATAGTTCAAACTTATTCTGGACCCCGTTTTTCAACGGGGTGACGATCAAAGAGCGTAAAAACACATTATGACACAGCCTGTTCCGCCGGTATAACGACAAAACAACAGACCAACTAATTGCTCGGATTCCCAGAAACATACTCTGCTGACCTTGGGTACCATCCACATCAGCCCTCTTTCGACTCCTGGTACCGGACACAATTGGCGGCGCCATACTGCGTTCAGAAAGCTAGATTTCCACCACAAAATAATGGGGTTCTTTATTCTGTCTAGCCGCGATAATACCTGCCATTATTTCCGTGATTTTAATTTCTTTAGTAACATTGATTTGAAAATGACATTCACGCTCATGCTTCTTCCGCTTATTTATCCAAACGCGTAATTTGAAATCATATATTCCAACTTCAGGGATAAAATTTCCAGGTATACTAAATTCAATATTTTCTAAATGCGAATCCCTGGGTTTCACCACTATCGAATGTGGCGGTCCGTCACACACTGCCTTGAAATCAGAATTGTATTTAAAAAACAAATACGGTTTTAATGTCTGACAAAAATTCGGTTTACTAATTTCCAGAAGAATTTTGTTAATAACCGCAACTTTTGGAGAAGGATTTATAAATGTGCTTTCCAGATGTATCCCAGAAACCGAACTCGAAATGTGTGAGCAAACTAATTTAACAGAACTGCCCATTACAATCTCAATACTAGGCCTTCTTAAAAAATTGTACCAAAAGGACACTACCGATAATATTAACGCTAATACCGAAATGTGTATTGCCCAAGTGCTCTCCCCGCCGGTCCCGACAAAGCCTTTTTTATCACAACCTGCTAAAAAAACGTCAAGGAAACCGCCAGTGGAAAACACTTTTTCATAAATGCCTACCTCTTGTCGTTTTCAATTGGTCTTTCACAAGCTTATATTAATCCCCGCCCGCAGCCGTGCGTGCGACCGCTTCACGGCCGGAGAAGCCGCTTGCCGGATGAAGCGGTTAGCCTCTTCCAGCCAACGCAGCTTATCCGCAGGCGGAACTTTTTTCCACTGTTGTATGGCTTCCAGGGAAACGCTGTAGGTGTAGCCTTTTCTTTTATTTCCGTTTTTCATGTACTTCACTCCGGGTTAATTTCCCCAGCATCTAAATATCGGAAAATCCTGACTGCGTCCGGCTTTACGCTTGAGCCGGATCAATTTTGTAACAAAAACTCAAAATATGCTACCTCATGATCCGCCCTTTATCTTCGTTTTCCTTATCATCCTTGAAGTACATTTCAATAAATTCAACGGCATCTTCCGGTTCATGATAAGCGTAAATGATGCGCATGCCGGAGTTGGCTCCGCTGCCTTTTAGGGCTTTGCAGGCAAATTTTTTGGCTTTGTAAATTTTCGGTTCATCAAACCCAAGACCTGGAATCTGAAAAACGCCTTTGTTGTCAATATGCAATCTGTGATACAGAAATAATTCGGTTTCAATAAAAGTGGCCAGGTCATCATCGAGGGTTCTAAATCGCTTTAAAAGCTTCTTCTTGTCTTTTTCAAACTCCGGCCTAAAAACAACATTCTTAAACTTATCGGTCTTCATGTTCCCTCACCGAGTAGGGCGCGGTGCGGTAAAACACGGATTCATAATTAATGGGCCGGCCGTCATGTGCCGTCAGCCAGGGCACGTCATTATGTGAATACTCGCTCAACTCTTTGGCGTTTTTATCCGAAAGCGCGCAAATAACAGCATCAATGGTTTCTTTCTCGCGTGCATTTAAAACCCCAAGATCAGGCTTCCGCAAGGGCAAATACTTTTTTTGGTCATATCCAAAATGTTTATTAACGACTTTCACCACTTCTTTTTTTTCAATCATGCGGTCAACAATGGCCTTGAATTCAACCGGCGACGGCCCGAAATGATTTTTAATGTACGTGGCACCGATGAGTTGCTCTTCATATTTTTCATAATAATTGAAATCGACAAAATAAAGCAGTTTATACAGAGCCGTTTCACCTATGTTTGGTTTGGCGCCGATTGCATTGAGCATATAAAGCAAAACCTCTTTAAACTTGGCGGCGTTTTTTTGCGGAACACTAATACGCATGGCCGCTTTTTTTTCAGGCATGATTTCCGCCACCTTTAAGGTAATCTCCGGTTCCGATGCGAGGCCCAGCAGCAAATCCGCCGATACCTGAAATATTTCAGCCAGTTTTTTAATTTCATTTGCTGATATTTCCCGGCTGCCATTTTCAATCTGCGTCACTGAAACACGCTGCAAGGAGAGACTGACGGCAAGTTCCTGTTGGCTCATGCCTGCCTTTTCTCTTAAACACCGGATTTTTTTAGCCAGAGTATTCATTTTGATCACCTTAAAAATTATACCCTATGTTATAATTCATTACAATATATTGTTGTTATATTTTACATCGAAATTCATGCAGGATTTACTCAAACACCACTTCCGACTCGCGCGGCCAGCGTTCTCCGGTCAAGACCCATTTCCCCTTGCGGAGTTCAAAGAAAAAAGTAACCGAGGTCCAGGGATAAAGCTTTTTATGGGTTTCTTTGAAGTGGTAGGCAATAATAAAACGGTAATAGGCCGTGGTTTTGGTGTCGTCATTATAACGAACTTCCGGATTGTCGCGATCCACGTCCATGATAAGTTCCTCGGGAAAACGCGTGGGAACGCGGCGTTTCATCATGTCGCGCCCCCACTCCAGCTTATCGGGAATAGCCGCATCCACTATTTTGGAAAAATCCTTGGCCAGGACCGGATCCACGGCGCGCGGATCCGCTTCCACTTCCTGCACCTGAACTTTATGCGGCACCAGAGTCCACCAGGCCAATCCGCCCAAGGCCACGATCACCGCTCCGGCAATGATCCAATATTTCGGTTCCTTGGCCCAGAGTAAAACTTTTTGGATCAGAGGACTGGTTTCTTCTTCAATTTCATCCTGCTCACCGGCGGCTTCCCCCGGCCCGGTCCCTTCCGCGCCGTGCTTATGCGCGTGCGGATGATCCTGCCCCTTGTCGAAAATAATGGTGATGCCGCCGGATTCTTCTTCGGTAGGCGCCTCGGGCTTTTTATCCGCGACGTATGAGACCGTGGCGCTTCCACAGTACACACAACGGGTCGCGCTTCCCTCCAGGGGTTTTTTGCATTCGCCGCACACTCTCATGATCGCGCCTCCCGGGGCTTCCAAAGTTCCATGGCTGAATTATAAACTGTTTCTTCCGCAAGGTCATCCAAACAAATGCGCCGCGCTTGCCGGCATTGCTCCGAATGGCAGGGGCGGCACGCCAGATCCACGCCGGCCACGCGGTGCCGGGGCGAGTCCGGGTTGTTGTTCCTATAATCCGTGGGCCCGTAGCAAATAAGCGTGGGCACGCCAAACGCTTCGGCAAAGTATTTCGGACCTGAGTCATTGCCCAAAAATAAACGGCTCAGGGCAATGATGGCAGCCACGTGCCGGAGCGGCAGGCCCACGGCGGAGATGGCCGCACTTCCCAATACCCGCGCGCACACGTCGATCAAAGGTTGCTCATGAGGCGCGCCGGAGAGCACCACGCGCGCGCCGGTCTGTGCGGCCAAACGTTGGGCCACGGCTGCGAAATGCCCGGGCGCCCAGCATTTCAGCGGCCATCCGCCGCCTGGGGACATTACCAGCAACGGTTGCTTTCCGTCCCAGCCTTGTGCCTGCAAATGCGCATTCGCGGCCTCGCGGTCTGCGGGGCTGAGAAAAAATTCCAGCGAGTTATCGGTCCCGGTCCAGCCCAGCCCGCGCGCGAACTGCAAATTCAAGTCCACCACATAGCGGTGTTGCGCCGTCACCCGGTGCGTGTAGAAATATTTCCGGCCGCGCAAATTAAACCCCATGCGCACGGGCACGCCGGCCAAGGCACCCCAGGCAGCGGTGCGCATGCTCCCGTATAAATCAATGAACAAATCCACCTTCCGGCGGCGCAAATTGCGGATAAATGCAAAATGCTGTTGCAACCGGTACCAAGTCCCGCCGTTTTTCAATTGCTGCGCCGGATGCGCCCAAAATTCGTCCACGCGGGCATGGGTGGTAAATAAATCTTGGTACGCGCCGTCCGCCACCATAATCAGCTTAGCTTCCGGGTGCAATTCCTTGAGGGCGCGCAGCAGCGGAAACGTGGTCAACACGTCACCCAGAGTGCGCAGCTTCACCACCATGATGGTTTTCGGATCAACTTGTTTAGGCATGCTTACCTGTTTCTTTGCCCGGGTGTTTTTTCCCCAATACGTCTTCTAAAGCAGCCAACACCCTCGCCGTGCTTAAATCCTGCCAGCATTGAGCGCTTTTACACACGTCCTTATGGCAAGGCCAGCACTCGGGCGGCGCATGCAAAGCGCGATGCCCGGATTTTTCCGGGTACGGAAACCAAACCGCCGGTTCCCCTGGTCCAAACAAGCCGATCGTGGGCGTGCCCACGGCCGGACCCACATGCATGGGGAACGCGTCATTGGAAAGCACCGCCGCCGCCGAGGCCCACAAGGCCGCCAATTGGCCCGGGGTTAGGTCCTCGGCGCACAAACGCTGCTTTGCGGCTGCTTGCGTATACGCGGTTTTTAAATCTTTTTCCAAGGGGCCAAACACAAAAACCGAACGCAGGTTCCTGCGCTCTTTTAAATTTTGCGCAACTTCAAAAAAACGCTCCAAAGGCCAGCGTTTGGCCAAGTGCGTGGCGCCGGGAAAAATCCCGACAAAACGGCGGGGTTGCAAACGGCGTGCGCGCAAAAAATCCGTTGCCCACTGCGCATCTTCAGGACTGACCTCCCAACGCGGGCGCAGGGACAATTGCTTCAGGCCCAAGGTGCGCAGACCATCAAAATACGACTCCCAGGCCGGGCGCGGTCCCGGCCGGTCGGCCTGGGTGCGCAGATGAAATACCACATCCCAAACCTTAACCTTGGGGCCGATTTTCAAACGCGCGCCTGAAAACAAAGCCAACTGCGCGGTACGCGGATTGCCGAACAAATCAACCACCACGTCGTAATCGCGTTTCCGCACAGTGCGCACCATGGACCACCAGGCGCGCAAATCATGCCGGGGCAAGGTCAACACGCTGTCCCACGCCGACTCTCCGGCCGCTGCCGGAGCTGATCCGGGTTCGGTCAGCAGGTCTGCCTGCGCATTGGGAAAATCGCGCTTCAGCAAACGCGGCACAGCCGATGCCAGCACAATATCCCCGCGGAACCTGGGGCGTAAAAATAAAAACTTGGATTTCTTGGGTAAAGAAAAATCCGGTTTATCCGCCGGCCACGAAGCGGCACTAACCAAAAGTCCCATCAGAAAAAATACAATGGTAATCACCTGAGCTGTGCCGAAATTGAATTCAAACAGGCCGTTGACCAAAAAGGCCACCCAGGCGGCCGTAAGTCCCAATACTTCCCCGGCGCGCTCGGGAGCGGCAACGTGCAAAGTTTGCCACCCGGTCCAGCCCACGCGCAAAAGGGCCACAGCCCAAAAAACAAAAAACAAGACTGCCGCCAATCCGCCATTCAGGCCCAATTGCAAAAGTGTGTTGTGCACATGCGGCGGATTTTGCTCAATAGCTTCGGGATGAACGTAACGCGAATAATAATGGGATAAATTATCCACGCCATAGCCGAGAACCGGCTTATCGCGAAGCAATTTCAGCCCCGTGTCCCACATGTAGCGCCGCTCGACATTGCTGGTTATGTGTTTGGAGTTAATGCTGAACACCCGCTGCGAAACCGGATTATTCGGGAAAAGCCACAAGAAGGCCACCACAGCCAAAACACCCGCTACGGACAAGCGCCAGTCCTTGAACAAACCCAACATCACAAACGCCGCGCCGGCTCCGATCCAGGAAGACCGCGTGTAGGTCATGACCAGCGCCGTGCCGATAAGCCCGAGCGGCAGCAGCCAAACCCAACGCCCGGCCGTGCGGTTAAAGAAAACGCGTGAAAGCACGAGGATCGCGGCCAGCATGTACATGCCCCCGGCGGCCATGTAATCCCCGGAAAAAGAACGCACACGCCCGCTGTCCCACCCCAGGAGATGCGCCGTAATGGACCAAACCGCGCACACGGTGGCGCCGCTTAAAAATAAATTAATCAGCCGCCGTACGGTCAAGGGCTGATCCACGGTTGCGGCCGTGAGGAAAAAAATCACCATCAACCCGGCTTTGCGCAATCCGAAAAAACTGGAATTCAAGGTTCCGGCCAGCACCGAGGATACGACCAAGCCTCCGCCCAGCAACAGCAACGGCAGGTTGGCGGGCGATGGTTTAATTTTCCAATCGCGGCGGATAAGCATGCCGGCCACCCAGGCCGCCGCGCTGAACCAAATCAAATTCTGCAACGCAATGCTGGCCACCGCGAACAATGCAAATGCGGCCAAGGTCCACGTTTGCCAGCGGCGGCAACCAATGAGCCACGCTTCGGAATGCGCCATGGCAGCCGTCATCTCCTTTTCCAAGCGCGGAAAGCCAGATACCAGCCGGATATTTTGCGCGCAAAATCCCCGAGCGAGTCGGTTGGTTTCACGTACACCCGGCGCAAAGCCCACGGATCGGCCGTAACCGAACGCGTGCCCGGAGAGATCGCACAGGCGGCAACGTATCCGGCTTGGCGCACCGCCTCGCGGGCTGCGGCATCCCAAGCGCCGTAAGGATAGGAAAAAACTTCCACCCGGGTTTCCAATTCCGTCTCCAGCAAGTGCTTGGCTTCTTCCGTTTCCCGCCGCAAATCACCGGCCGCCAATCCGGGCAAGCTGGCATGCGTCAAACCATGCGCCCCGATTTCCCACCCGGCCCCCTGCAACTCGGCCAGATGCGAACGCGTCATGCATTGCTCCCGCGCCAGCCCCTTGCCCTCGTCCCAAAAATTATGCCGCCCCAGGGCCTGGCCCACCACGAACACCGTGGCCGTAAATCCCATCAAGTCGAGCAATGGTTTGGCATACTCCAGCAACGCGGCGTAGCCGTCATCAAACGTAATCACCACGCTGCGCCGGGGCAACCGCGCCCTGCCTTGCGCGGCTTTGGCCACGTGCGCCAGGGTCACGGTTTGAAATCCGCGTTTGTTCAGGTATTGCAACTGTGCCTGAAACGCCGCGGTGGTAACCGTCAAATCATTATGCGCGCTCGCTTGGGGTTTGACGCTGTGGTACATCAAAATGGGAAGGTTCATGGGCACTCTGAGGTCCTATAAAAAAATGCAGAACTAGGCGGTGGAAATATTGTATTGTGAGGGCATTCCTGTTGTGTAAAATCCATTCTCGATTTTATTAGATATTCCCCTCCCCAGGTTTTGGTGGGAGGGGATACAGGGGAGGGGGCAAAAGCTTTATGTTTCAAGGCTTATCCCCTCACCTTCATCCTCTCCCACAAGAGACTGTGTCACAACGTCTGTCCACAGCCTCTAATCACATTCCCCTCCCCAGGGTTGGTGGGAGGGGATGTAGGGGAGGGGGT
>JAGVPM010000112.1 GCA_020052235.1 Candidatus Goldiibacteriota bacterium | reverse complement strand
TTATATAATTTCGAACCCCCTCCCCTACATCCCCTCCCACCAACCCTGGGGAGGGGAATGTGATTAGAGGCTGTGGACAGACGTTGTGACACAGTCTCTAACAAAGAGGGGGATGGGGGGAGTTGAATTACCGGAGGAAGAGTATATGCGCCGTTGGGGTTGGGTAGGGTTGGTTGGCATCTTATGCGTTTCAGCGCCAGCGTGGGCAAGCGTGGAAGCCGGGCCCGGGTTGGAACTTGTGAACATACAGACGTATGTACGCGATGCCCAGGGCATGTATTTTCAAACTTCGATCCAGCAAGTGCTGGCTTCAGCCTGTGTGAACTACACCGAAGGCCCCTGGCGGGTGCAATTGACCGGCGGTTGGGCTGATTGGAACGTCAGCGGGAATTGGCAAGGAACAAATATTGATACCACGGCCATGGACCCGTTTTTTTGGGGATGGCAGCAGCAACTGGACATCAAGGCTTCGTATGAAGTGTGGGGCGGACTGGCCGTGGGGGCCGGGTATTCCGGCCAGGCATTGCGGCATTACCGCGGGGATGATAAATTTACGTATTTGCAGTACCGGACCCAGGCGTATGAATTATTCGCGCGCTATGCTTTTCTGCGGGTGGCGGGCATTGAGTTGGCGGCTTCGGCAGCTTACGCGCCGTACGCCTCCATGGAATGGTTTCAGGATACCAACCTGCCGGACTGGTACCCGGCCATCCAGCAATTTGATACGGCCGGGAAGGGAACCCGTTGGCACGCAGCCCTGCAGGGTTCGTACCGGCATCCTTGGGGTTGGGGTGTGGATTTGATTTACGACGCGGGTTTTTCCCGCTTTCCCGAACCGCGCGATCAGCAAGAGGTTTCCCTCCGCTTCGGACGGTTGGCCGGATACCTGATTTTTCCATTTTAACGCAGGCAACCGGACATCTCGTATTTTCAAGCCTATTATTGACTTTGCCTGAAGGCTATGCTTAAATTTATATATTTTTCGTAGAAGGAGCAGCGCGCATGGCGAAATATCTGGTTATCGTCGAATCACCGGCCAAAGCCAAGACGATCAAAAAATATTTGGGCAAGCAATACGCAGTGGAAGCGTCGCTGGGCCATGTGCGGGATTTGCCGAAAAGCAAATTGGGTGTGGACTTAGAGCACGACTTCGAACCCCACTATATCACCATCCGTTCGCGCTCCAAAGTGCTCAAAGGACTTAAAAAACAAGCGGCGGGAAAAGATGTCAAAGCCGTTTTTCTGGCCCCTGACCCTGACCGCGAGGGGGAAGCCATTGCCTGGCATTTAAAGCATGAATTGGACAATGGCAAAAATCCCATTTACCGCGTGATGTTTAATGAAATTACGCAAAAGGCCGTGGAAAAGGCGATAGAGAACCCATTGGAGATCGATCAACGCATGGTGGACGCACAGCAAGCCCGGCGGATTTTGGACCGCATTGTCGGCTACTCGCTTTCGCCGCTGTTGTGGAGCAAGGTGCGCAAGGGGCTTTCGGCAGGCCGGGTGCAATCCGTGGCTGTCCGCTTGGTGGTGGACCGCGAGCGTGAAATTGAAGCGTTTGTTCCCGTCGAATATTGGAAAATTGAGGTGGATTTAAACACCGGGGACTTAAAAAAAGTCCGGGCGAACGTTACGCATTGCAATGGCGAGAAACTTGAGATGGGAAACCAGCCCGCGGCCGAGCAGGTGCTGGCGGTTTTGCGGAGCGCTTCATATATTGTCCAAAAGGTTGAGAAAAAAGAGCAGCGCCGGTTTCCGGCACCGCCGTTTATTACCAGCAAGCTGCAGCAGGAAGCGGCCACCAAATTGCACTTCACGGGCAAAAAAACCATGATGGTGGCGCAGCAGCTTTACGAAGGCGTGGAAATCGGCGAGGAAGGCCCGGTGGGGTTGATCAGTTATATGCGCACGGATTCGGTGCGCGTGAATGAGGAAGCGCAGGCCCAGGCCCGCGAGTGGATTCAAACCACGTATGGGGCCGAGTATGTGCCGGCAACGCCGCCCAAGTATAAAAGCAAGAAAATCACGCAGGATGCGCACGAAGCGATTCGTCCCACCTATGTGACGACGGATAAATCGCCGGATCAGTTGAAAAAATATTTAACGCCGGATCAGTTTAAGTTGTACCGGTTGATTTGGCAGCGCTTTTTGGCTTCGCAAATGTCCCCGGCGGTGATGGACGCCGTGGCCGTGGACATACAAGCCGCGGAATACGGTTTGCGCGCCAACGGTTCCACGGTAAAGTTCAAGGGATTTACCACCGTATATATCGAAAGCCGGGAGGATGAGAAAGAACCGGAAGCCGGGAGCGAGGAAGAGGGGCGCCTGTTGCCGCCGCTTGAGGAAAAACAACGGTTGTTGCTGGAAGCGCTGCGTCCGGAACAGAAGTTTACCCAGCCGCCCCCGAGGTACAATGACGCCACCTTGGTCAAAACCTTGGAAGAGGAAAATATCGGACGGCCCAGCACGTATGCCCCCATCATCAGCACCATTCTGGGGCGCATGTACATCGAGCGGCGTGAGAACCGCTTTTATCCGACCGAGCTGGGGATCATGATTAATGATTTATTGGTGAAGCATTTCCCGAAAATTTTAAACGTGGAATTTACCGCGTCCATGGAAAATGATTTGGATGCCGTGGAAGAAGGCCAGGCCAATTGGGTCGCGGTCCTGCACAAATTTTATACGCCGTTTTCCTCCGAGCTGGAGAGCGCCAAAATTGAGATGCATGATGTGAAGGCGGAAGTGGAAGTCGAGCTGCCCGATGTTTGCGAAAAATGCGGGGCCAAAATGACGGTCAAGTGGGGGCGGCACGGAAAGTTCATTGCCTGCTCCAATTATCCCGCTTGCCGCAACACCAAGCGCATGAAGGTGGAGGCCGACGGAACCATAGGAATTATGAAGGAAGAAACCGTGGACGAAGCCTGCGAGCGCTGCGGGAAACCCATGGTGATCAAATACGGCCGGTTTGGCAAATTTTTGGCCTGCAGCGGGTATCCCGAGTGCAAGTCCACCAAACCGATCAATAAGGAAATCGGCATGCCCTGCCCGACTCCGGATTGCACGGGCCAGGTGATCGAGCGCCGCAGCAAGCGCGGGCGCATGTTTTACGGTTGCAGCCGTTACCCGCAATGCCAGTTCAGCTCGTGGGACAAACCTCTGGCCGAGAAGTGTCCCAAGTGCGGGCAGCCGTATTTAGTGCATAAGCATTCGAAAAAATCGGGTGAACAGATTCTCTGTTCCAAGGAAGGCTGCGGTTATTCCCGTCCTGTCTCGGGACCGGATACCGGGGAGGCTTAA
Source organism: Candidatus Goldiibacteriota bacterium (assembly GCA_020052235.1). GTDB lineage: Bacteria > Oederibacteriota > JAAXVQ01 > JAAXVQ01 > JAAXVQ01 > JAAXVQ01. The sequence continues at coordinate 4,103 of JAGVPM010000112.1, read as the reverse complement.
TTCGCATGATGTATCTTAAGTTGCCCAGTTTTCGGACGGTTCTGGAAAACATGCCCCTGCATTCCCTCAAGCTGGAAAAGATCCTGGCCGAGGGGCAGAGCCGCGTGGCCAGCTACCTGGATATCCGTTACGCGGACGGGCAGGACATTATTTTTTTGTTGGGCGGCAAACCCGTGAAGGCCGGGCGCATCACCCCGGCCGGGCGTGAAATTTTGACCGTGAGCGAAGTCTTGGAAAAAATGCGCAACCCCAAAGACGGGGTTTTGAATTTTTATGAGATTTCCAAGTTGCTGATGATCGTAATCATGGGAACATTCATTTTCGAACCGACGCACGGCCGGTTGAAGACCAAGCTGATTAATTTCACCCAGCTTTTAACGCTGTTCGCGCAAAAACGTTTTACCGGGTACCTGGAACTAAAGCTTCAGGGCGGGTTGAATTATTTGACGTTTTTGCAGGGCCAGCCGCGCGAAGGCTATTTTGCCGAGGAAGCCACGGCGGAACAGATGGAGTTTCCGGTCAAGTGGATAACTCAACTGGTCGAATCATCCGATGAAAACGATGAGATCAATGTTTATGAATCCGTGGGTGAAGACGGACTGCATGCGGACGCGCCCGAGTCCGTACTGCCGGCGGAAGCTGCCGCTGATCAATTTGGGGATGACGGATTGGGAGACGAAAAAGCGCAGTTTACGGCGGAAATCCTGGATTTGTGCCTGGCCGCCATTTATGAGGACTTGTTCAGGCTAATGTCCGCTGCGTGTCAAAAACAACTGGAACCCGCGCAAGCCTTGGAAATGTTCGTCGCTTCCTTGGATCAGGTTTCTGAAAAATATCCCACCCTGTTTAAGGGGGTGCGCGAACGCGAGGACGGCGTGCCCATGACCGGGGGCCTGATTAATTTTGAACGCCTGCTGAAAGCCAAGAAATTGCTGTCAGCCACGGTGCGCGACCAGGAATTTGTGGCGGCCATGAACGAATTGGCTTCCTTGTGGCTGCGCACCATGCGGCGCACTCTCACCAAACCGGTATTTGAACAGGGGTTGAAGTGTTTGGCGGATAAAATCGCCAGCAGCCGGAAAGCGTATCAGGGAAACTTTACCATAATTAAATTCCTGTATGAATTTTCCAGGCTGTTGGAGAAAGTTTATTCGGAGTAACCGCCGCGTTGGATCCCATCCAAGAATTCGTGGAGTACTTGAAGTCCGCCCGGAATGCTTCGCCGCATACGCTTAAGGCGTACGGACGGGATTTGGAAGAATTCCGAAAGTTTGCCGCGGATATGTTTCCCTGGGACGTGACGTACCGGACCATCCGTGCTTATCTGGCGCACTTGCGCGGGCGCCAGGCCGCCCGCCTGACTATATCCAGGAAATTGGCGAGCGTGCGCGCTTTTTACCGGTTTGCGCGCCGCCAAGGGCGTGTCGGCGATAATCCGGTTTCAGGCGTGCATACCCCCAAGGGGGAGCATGCGTTGCCGCAGTTTTTAGATCCCGGGGCAGTGGTGGAACTTTTACAGGCGCCGCCCTTGGATACCGTATCCGGGCTGCGCGACCGGGCAATTTTGGAAACGTTTTATTCCACCGGCATCCGGCTCTCGGAATTAACGGCCCTCAAGCGGATGGACGTGGATTTTTCCTCCGGCTTGATCCGTGTGATGGGCAAACGCCGCAAGGAACGCATTGTCCCCTTGGGGCAGCCGGCCATGGCGGCGCTGCAAGCGTATTTGCGCGCCCAGGCGCCGGTTGCGGGCGTGATTTTTCGTAATGCGCGGGGCGGACCTATCACCCCCCGCAGCGTGGAACGGATCATGGAAAAATATATCCGCCAAGTGGGGGCGCAAAAAGGAATTTCTCCGCACGCTTTGCGGCATTCGTTTGCCACGCATTTGCTCAACAACGGGGCGGATTTGCGTTCGGTGCAGGAATTGCTGGGGCACGCGAATTTAAAGACCACGCAGATATACACGCACGTAACCACGGACCGGCTGAAAGAAGCGTACCGGAAGGCTCATCCGCGAGCGTGAGGGAAGGAGGTTGCGTGTTATGGACACGTTGCCTTTTAAAGCCACCACTATTATTGCCGTCCGCCATGGAGGCCAAGTCGCCATGGCCGGAGACGGGCAAGTGACGGTGGGGGAATTGAAAATGAAACGCCATGCCAATAAAATCCGGCGCTTAAGCGACGGCAAGGTGCTGGCCGGGTTTGCCGGATCGGCGGCGGATGCGTTCACTTTGTTTGAACGTTTTGAGAGTAAGCTGGACGAGTACCGCGGGAACTTGGTGCGCGCGGCCGTGGAATTGGCCAAGGATTGGCGCACGGACCGCATGCTGCGGCGTCTGGAAGCTTTGCTTTTGGTGGCGGACGCGGAAATAACCCTGGTGGTCAGCGGCTCCGGGGAAGTGATCGAGCCCGACGACGAGGTGTCGGCCATTGGTTCCGGCGGCGGTTACGCCCTGGCGGCCGGGCGCGCCTTGCTGGCGCAAACCTCCTTGCCCGCGGCGGAGATTGCGCAAGCAGCCATGAAGATTGCCGCGGATATTTGCATTTACACCAATCAGGAAATTACGGTGGAAGTGTTATGAGCAGTGAAAAACAGGATTTGGAATTGACGCCCCGGCAGATCGTCGCCGAGTTGGATAAATACATCGTAGGGCAGAATGAAGCCAAACGCGTGGTGGCGATCGCACTGCGCAACCGCCTGCGCCGCCGTCGCCTGTCCGAGCAACTGCGCGAGGAAGTGACCCCGAAAAATATTCTGCTTATCGGTCCGACCGGGGTGGGAAAAACCGAGATCGCCCGGCGGCTGGCGGCTTTGGTCAAGGCGCCTTTCATCAAGGTGGAAGCCTCCAAGTATACCGAGGTCGGATACGTGGGGCGCGACGTGGAATCCATGATCCGCGATTTGGCCAACCAGGCCGTGAACCTGGTGCGCGAGGAACGTTTCGCCACGGTCCGGGAAAAGGCCGAGGAAATGACCATGGAGCGTTTGCTGGATTTAATGGTGCCGCCCTTGGGCCGCCGCCGCAACGGGCCGTCGCTGACGCCGGAGCAGCAGGAAGAAAATGAACAGCGGCGCCAGCGCCACCAGGAAGCCCGCGCCAAAGTCCGCCGGCAGCTGGCGGATAAGGAGCTGGAAGACGAACCGGTGGAATTGGAAACCAAAGAAGGCCCCGTGCCCATGGTGGAGATTTTTTCCGGCGCCAATATGGAAGAGATCGGCATGAACCTTCAGGATATGGTGCAGAATATCCTGCCGGGCGCCGGCCAGCCGAAACACCGCCGCGTCAAGGTGTCCGAGGCGCGCCGGGTGCTGGTGCAGGAAGAATTGAGCCGCTTGGTGGACATGGCCGAGATAAAATCAGAAGCCCTGCGCCGGGTGGAAGACATGGGCATTATTTTTATCGACGAGCTGGACAAGGTGGCCGGGCGCGAACACATGCACGGCCCGGAGGTTTCGCGCGAAGGGGTGCAGCGCGATTTGCTTCCCATTGTGGAAGGCACCACGGTGAACACGCGGCACGGTGAAGTGCGCACGCATCATATTTTGTTTATCGCAGCGGGCGCGTTTCACGTTTCCAAGCCCGCGGATTTGATACCCGAGCTGCAGGGGCGTTTTCCCCTGCGGGCGGAATTGAAACCGCTGACAGCCGATGATTTCATGCGGATTTTGACCGAACCGCGGCAGGCGCTGACCAAGCAGTACAGTGCGCTGATGGCCACCGAGAACGTGACCTTGGAATTCACTCCCGATGCGATCCGCGAAATGTCCGAAGTGGCGTACCAGGCCAACCGTTTGGCCGAGGACATTGGCGCGCGCCGGCTGCACACGGTGCTGGAACGGGTGCTGGAAGAAGTGAGTTTCAATGCGACCGAGATGCCCGGAGAAACTGTTTCGGTCACGGCGCAATTTGTGCGCGAGCGCATCGGCGATTTGGTGAAAAATCAGGATTTGAGCAGGTATATATTGTAGCAGGTGTGATAAAACGTAGTTGGTTCCGGTAACGGTAACCCTTTTTATTTTTGAAATTCCTCTCCCCTTGGAGACTGTGTCACAACTGTCTCAACGAGAGGAATGAGCATCATATAATATCCCCTCTCCC
>JAGVPM010000020.1 GCA_020052235.1 Candidatus Goldiibacteriota bacterium | reverse complement strand
TGGGACTGGTTGAATAATCCGTACAAACCTTCAGCTCAGCCGAACCTGGGGATCAAACAAGTCCAATTTCAGTTCGGCTAATTTGGACAGCAATGATATATAGCAATAACAAATCCCGCATTTCATTGCGCGTGCGCCGGATTTCAGGAAAACGATTAAAGAAAAGGTTCAGCACCGGGCTCATAAGCGCCTGTCCGCGCAACCCGATATCTTTAATCATCATGCCCCGTAAGCTTGGCGGGGATGTTGACAGGTAATCATTTTGGAAATATACAAAAATATCCGGGACTTCGCCCTCATCGTCGTGCAATCCGCCAACCCCGTAATAATTCAAGCCAAACCCGCCGAATTGACTTTGCACAATCGGGATGTATCCAAAGGAATAAGTTTTTCCGGCGCGATGAATCGTAATTTCCTTCCGGTCAATCTCCACCTTGTCACTTGTGCCGCTTAAGGTGCCAGGCACCTTTTTCGTCAGTTTCCCGACAGCCGGTTCTAAAGCATCCAGCAGTTCGGCTTCCGAATCAACGATTTTAAAAAAAGACAAATAGGCAGACGTAATTAATGGAGGTGTTTGGCTGAGCGGCTGCTGAGTAAGCACTCCCATAATCGGTTCCCAAAATTTCCGGCCCACCAAAATAACCGGCCGGGGAGAAAGCTTCTTGGTCTGGATTTGGGTGAGAAGGTCAAAGAGAATATTCAGTTTGTGAATATCACCCGGCAAAAAAACATAAGCCTGAGCTTTTTGTGAAAGCAAAAATCGATGAACCAGACCATTATCCGCTAGGATGATTCTATCTTTATTTTCTTGTATCGCCGTCTGGCCGGAAGCCGGTTGGGGCGAAATCCGCCGCAGGTTGTCCACCACCGGATCAAGCAGCTGAAATGCATCCAAGCTGCCGGCGCAAATCGGAATATGATTTGCATTTAATGCTTGCGCTGTTCCCAATACTTCACGGTCAAGTTTTTCTTCTGCTTTTTCACCGCCGATGACTACCACACTCTCCGGCCAATCTTTCATTCCGGCCAAGGCTGTAATAGTTTCAGCTTTTATAATCGCCACTGTATTCCGGTCCAGATTGATGGTGGTTGCATTAGTCTCGTAATTCCGGCTGCTGATATAATGCAGAGCTTCTTCGGCCGTGTCCACTATGCATTTCTGATCAAACAGGTTTTCCTGCCAAAATCCATGTTCTTGAAGTGTCATTTTCAAGGTCTGCATGATCGGATTCCAGTATGACTTGTCCAACAGCAACACCGGCACACCATGACTGAGTGCCTCAAACAGTTCATCAAAAGTACCGAATCCACCCGGTGCAAAAATACTCAAGTTTACCTGATGCTCCATGGCGGCCTTGCGGACCTGGGTGTGATCCACTTCTATGCTTCGTTCAACATTGTGATTAAGAATATCCGCAAACGGCAGGCCCCGAAGTTTAAGTTTGATGGCGGTCAGAGTTCCGCGTTTTCCAGGATTAACTTTAGCCGCACCATCCATGGCCGCGGTCATGGCGCCTGGACCACCGCCGCTACGGATGCTGAAACCTTCCTTGCCGGGCATTCCGGCCAAATACTCAGCTAAGTCCTCCACCACTTTGTAAATCGGATTCCCGGGCTGCATGCGCGCGCCGCCATAAAACACAGCAATGTGGCGTCCGGCCGGCTCTGCGTCCAGAAACCGATTCACTTGATCCAACTCGGTATTAAAAGTCTTGGCATCAGGAAGAGTGCTTGGCGCCGTTTCCATAGGCGTCAGGGCTTGCACTAAAAAAAGCCGCAAGTTTTTTAATCCGGCGGTTTTCAAACCATCCATTAAACTGCTGCCCGGCACCCGTCGCTGTAATTCTCCCTCAATTTTTTTGCCCAATATCTCCGGAGGATAGGCCAAAATTTCTTCCAAGGGAATCCATTGATAATTTATAAGCTCGCCATTTCCGGCCACATGCGGATCATTGGTCTCATCCACATGAACGAAGAAATTGACTAAAATCCCTTGATGATTACCGCGTAAATAATTGATCCGGCCTAAAGCTTCTGCTGGAATACCGGCTTCTTCCCTGGTTTCTCGTTCCGCTGCTTCCAAAATGGTTTCACGTTTTCCCAGTGGGTCTTCATCTTGCTGTTTAATGATTCCCGATTTTTTCAACTGTTCAATCCGGCCGGCATTTGTTTCCCTAAGCTGGAAATCAATCGGCTTATCAACTTTTCCGACAGGAGCCGAAAAGAAGCCCGGTTTATCGGAAGCTTTTTCCGGAGACCGTTGACCCAGCAGCAGGCACCAGCGGCCTCCGATTTTCCTCAATACAAATGTGCCAGCGGAGATTAATTTCTTTTCCCCTGCCTTTAGCGTCATCGGGTCAAGTTTGTCCCAATTGTCATAGTCGGATTGGTATTGAATTGCACCTGTCCGGTAACCCTCCGCAATCATCTCTTTGAATTCACGGGGTGACAGGTGGTCCAAAGATGGTTTTACTGCCCGGGTCGAAATTTCCAATTGCGGAGCAGTGCTTAAACTGTTTGGAACTTTTTCAGGAGTAGATTTCTTTTCTTTTTGAGTTACCACAAAATAGCTCATAGCCGTTTTTTTCAGGGGCACGAAAATCCGGTTGATGAAAAAGCCTGGATAGCGGTCCTGCAAACCATAAGCTGGGGTAGGCCAAAATTTAATGAGCACATAAACCATGATGGGTGTCAGCCAGGACAGCCAATAATTTAAACCCAGGGTTTGGGTAATTTTAAGACCTGTGCTTTTGAGGCCTTCTTCCAGCCTGCCTGCTGTCATGTAATTTTCCCTGCCAAACTCACCCCTTTTATGGTGCGCGCCCCAGGGGTCCCAATAATGGATTCCGGCTTTCCAATCAAAAAACCCTTTCAGCAATCCTGCGAAATTCCAGGCATAATTGGGCGTACTGACTACGGCATATCCGCCGGGTTTCAATAAACGCTGGATTTCGCGCATGGCTTGTTCGGGGTTGCCGACGTGTTCCAGCACTTCCGTGCAAATTACCAGATCATATTCTCCGCCGGGTGACTTGAAATTTTGCGCGTCGCCCTCAACGAAATCGATTTGTTTTTCCCAAAGTTCTTCTGTCTCTGGTCGTGATTTGACTAAGTCATCAATGACGTTATCCCAAAATCCATTTTCTTTTAAAAATTTTCTTTGATCCTCAATGGCACGCTTTGATTTGAGTGATTTTGAAATTTCTAAAATTTTCGGATTAAAATCCGAAGACACAATGCGGGCATTAGGGTATTGTTCGTGGAGAGTCTTTAAATTGTATCCCATTCCGCTGCCCAAATCCAAAATTCGCAAGGGACGCTCTGGCTGAATGGGCAATTGGTTGAGTAATTTTAAAAGGGCCGGCTGGTTGTACCCTGCCGAGATGGATGCGCCGGGATTCACGAGCTTGCTGTAAAATAAACTCTGTTTTTGCTGGACTTCGGCACGTTTGCCGGCAACTGGAGAAATTGCCAAACCCCACAAGCCAGTGCTCAGGGCGGCACCTATCAAGCCTATGGAAAAAATAATCCATCCTGCGGTAATGCCTGCCCCCAAAGCTATCCCACCGAATAGGAAGGCCCCTAAAAGTGCGGGCAACCCCTGCATGACACCATAGGCAACCAGTTCACTTCCCCAACCCTCATGGCCGCGCAAGTGCCAGCTTTCGTGTCCTATAATCCCCAACGCGTAAAGCAAAACGCTTTGTCCGCGTGTGGGCAAATGAATCAGTATATTTTTCACTCGAGGGTTGACTATAAGCTGCGTATTTTTAACTTTAAAAAACAAAACAGAGGGGTCATTTGTTTGCGCTGATTCCAGGAAGGCGCAAGGAGCGAAAGGGCCTGCGCGCTTTCCGGCCGCACGGGCAAACCAACCCAAGATGGCTGAAAACACCAAAGGTAAAGAAGTGGGCAGTAAAAGTCGAATGGTCGGATGATCCAACCAAGGTAACGGCTGACCGGTGGCCCAAGTGTAAATCCAATGGACTAAAAAGGGAGCCGCTAAAATCACACCCCAGCCTAGGGCCGGCCACGAGTCGATATTTCCCCAGGATGAACTTCTGACCAAGGATTTACCATCAGGAGTTATAGCTACCCAGACGCTCTGAGGATCTTCCGTCACTCCGGAATAACCGTTTTTATTCAAGATTTTGATCACGTTGTTAATTAAACTAGGTAACGATATGGCAGATACAGGACCCGAAAATTCCTGTGAGGTTTCCATACGGGCTTTTCCAAATTCAGAACGGACACGTAAGACCAACTGTGGATTCAGAGTTGTCGGGAGCTCAAGTGGATTGGGATAATTGTAGCGTACCATCAAACGAATCGGTATGAGTTCACCGCCGGGTTGCTTTTGAAAAATCAAAACACCTGCCGTGCCTTTATTCGAAGCAACATTGCCTTCAATTAAAAGTCCGCCGGGCCTCAGCGCTTCGCCCATCAGCTTCAGATATTGCATCTTCTGGTCGTGATCGGAATACCAGCGCAAGACATTCATGGAAAAAATCATATCCACATTCTGGTGGCGCGGCGCGAGGTTGAACCCGCCTAATTCAAAAGACAAATTCCTGATTTTCGTTCCCTGCATGCTGTCAATGATTTCTTGCCTGTTGTCTACCCCGATCAATTTAACCTTCGGATTGAGGCGGTTTAATTCTTTACGAAGTTCAAGGGTGGTTTCCGCACCTTCGCCTACGCCCAGGTCAATGACAACCGGAGCTTCCGATGTAACCGGATTATTTTTCAAATCCATGCGTAATTGTGGAAGCAGGGTGTTAAAAACAAAATTATAAATATCCTGTAAGCGTCCGGCTCGCGTCTCCGTGGAAGTAATCAAACCTGCGGGCGCGGCTGAAAGCGCGGCTTGTTGGTTGATATAGGCCCGGAGGTCATCGCGCATGGTTTGGGTATTGAAAAAATGGGTTTGCAGCTGATCGATGATGGCGCGGTGAATCGCCCTTGCCCGTTGGGCATCTTCCCCGGCATCCGGGGTTACGGCCTCAATCATTTCATGAAATACGGCTTGTATCAAATGTTGGTTCAACGCAGAGGCGGGATCATAAAAGGCATCGATTAACGCCATTTTTCCCGGCCGTCCATGCCCCAGGAAATATTTTTCTTGGCCTTGAATCGCGCGAATTTGGCCTTCGGCCTTAAAAAGGCGGCATTCAAAACCAGGCGCGGCCAGCATATCCAAAGCAGCGTTTAGGTAAACACCCAGAGGTTCCCATTCCTCTTGCCGATTATTTAATGTAAGGCGCAGGTTTACTTGAAATTTTTGGTGCTGCCGGACTGCATTTTTCAAAAGATCCGCTTGGTGCTGCAGGGGCATGGATGGGACCAAGGTTACGTCTAATTTTGAAGCAAGTGCCGCGAAAATCCCCAGGATAATTTTTTCAGTTTCCTGGATTGGAAGAGATGAATCGCTCTTTAACAAGGTTTCTTTTTCCAGGTTGGAAAAATTACGTTCAATATCCCCGCCGGTTTTATCCGGCGCCCTAATTTCAGGCAAATTCGGAAGATTTAATTCAAGGGCGGTTTGTTGCCGGGCTGTTTCGAGCTTTTCAGGATTAGACTCTTCCAAGCGGAAGATCTCCTCTAAAATTCCCGAAAAATCCGATATGGCGGATTTTCCCTCAATCAAACCCAAATGTTTGGCCAAAATCCGTGCATAATCCTCAACGGCAAACTTCATGACAGTCTTCACTGGCGCAGATGTTTGAAATAAATAAAGTGCCAAATCCCGGCCAAAATTTGGAGATGTGCTCAAGAGCAGCTGATATGATTTCCAGTCATCTCCTACGCGGGCTTGTAAGTATCTCTGTTGCGCAAGAGTATCGGCCAGTAAAACAGTGGTTTTTTCAAGCACTGCTTCATAAGCCTCGCTCCTGGAAGCGATCTGACGATTCAAAGAAGTTAACGCTTCCGGAATTTCAATCCCGTTTTCTTCGGACCACGACCTTAAGGAAGGTAAAAAATCCAGATCCCAAACCAAAAGTTTGTCTGAAAACACTTCCCCAAAAACGAACATCCCGGCATTGCTGGCTTTTAATTTTACTTTTACCAAAGCCATATACTCCTGGGCCGCTTTTTCACGTGCGGCCAACAAGGCGGATAACTCCTGGGCCGATTTTATTTCTTCCTGAGTTAATGTTTGAGCCAATGCCTGCTGGATAAATATCCGTGCCAAATCAACGGTTTTTCCGTACTTTTTGGAACGCCAATCCGAAACCGCGTATCCGCCCAAAAGCGGAAATATTTCCCGCGCCGCTTCCGTGCGGAAATTTTCCGGCTGAACAACGATCAAATTAGGACCTGTAAAGAAAAACCGGGGAGCATCCATGGGGATCTGACCTGGGAAACTTTGCAGATAAAGGGTTGTAACGCCATGATTCTTCAGGACTTTTTCGATCCGGTAAAAATAGGGGATTACCTTTACGTGTTCAAGCTCGAATCCGGTTTTTAAACCCACATAAAAACCATGAGCCACGATAATTTTATTCAACGCATTCCAATTTTCGATTTGCTCATAAGTATTTCCTTGTTCCAGGCTGACCAGCAACCGTTCCGTCAAAATCGCCAATGGCGCATCCAATCCCCGGGCGTTCATAACGAGCAATCTTTTTGCTTTCACCGGATCAGGTTCCACCACCGTGTTGCGCAGCTTTTGGAGAAATGCATGCCAATTCCGTGATGCAAAGTTCGGCGCAGACGCTTGCGCGTTTTGTAATACATTTTTTTTCTCCGCATCCTGCGCATCGTTCATTTTTGAAATTAGGAATTGAGCCATCTCTTTAAATTTTACGAAATCTGTCGGGGCATGCATTTTTACGGCGCCGGCCCATGCCGTAATGGAGGCAAGTACGGTATATTCGGAGTTGAAAAACATCGCGGGCAGCGTATTGTGCAAATGATAAAATTCCGCTACTAAAAAATAAGGAAGCAAAATCCAAATCGAGTAAAGCCATCCCACCAGCTCGTTTATCAGCGGAGTTCCCTTCCATCCCAGTACGCGGTGGTTCAACATCCAACTTGAAATTTGATGAGCCAGTGCGAATAAAACTAAAAAAGCTCCCATCCAAAGATGCAAATCATATGCTCCCAGCAACATGCCGGTTCCAATAATCAGCGGTATCTCGACATACAAACCTTTTGTTCCCCAAGCAAGGGCGCGGTTGATTTTTCTTGAATCCAACCCTAGTGAAAGCAAAAAACCCACTGAAAGAGGTGTGCGTGCTGGAGACAATGGCCCCAAAAATTTCCGGCTGCGGTCAACAAAATCATCTTTAGTCATGCTTAAATATTCAACTATATCCAAAATATTTTTTTTAAGGCCGGTAAAGTTCAAACGGCGTAGTTTTGGAATTATTTCAGCCATCCCCGGAAATTGATTGATAACCGGGCCAAAACGCGGTCCGGCCACGGTTGCCAGCATAACCGTCGCGCCGCCTGCCACCAATGCCGCCGGGCTTACCATCCACGCGGTCCAGCTTCCCTGCCAGCCTACCCGGCCGCTTAACACTTTCCGTTCCATCCCCGCCGCCGTACTCCATGGCAACAACACACTTTCCCGGCCGCTCTCTTCGTCCGCAACTTCCATAAACGCCGGCCCAATTTCCACACCTTGACCCTGCGGCCTCACCACCACTGCTACGTCCCGGCCTTTACCCAGCGCCAATCGCACCAGCGCTGTTTTCCCACTTTCGTTGACTTCCACTGTCTTCAACTCAATTGGCAAATATTTCATGGTGTCTTTTGCCTTGGCAAACGCTTCCCTGATCCCAGCCTCGCTGATCTTTCCTTCCTCCAGGGCTGCAGCTCCCAGTGCCAAATCCAGCACTTTCGCAAACACCTGCACCTGCTCCGCCTGCCCCTTCATTTCTTCCGCCGTCAAGGCCCGGTCCACCACAGCACTCTGCGGCAGTTCCGGGGGCAGAGCCAATATATTCTGGTTTTCCGCCAGCAGTTTCTCCAACGGCGTCTTCCGGTTCCTCAGCAACGAGTAATACGGATTCACTAAGTCCTCATGCGTGATTTTTGGCTGCACTGAAATATATGTGATCTTGCGGTCCCGCAATCCCGCCAGCACCGCCGCCGTGTGGAACCCTCCAGTTACCAGCACCGCCAGGTCCGTACCGGCTTCATTCATGCGCTTTACAGTGTTTTCTACGAATATGCCGCTGCGTTCATCCGCCAGCTCGTAGAACCGTTTCACCTTCCCTACGTACTCGTCCAGCCCCCGAGCCTCTTCTTCCAGATCCACCCCATCCTGATTTTTCAAATACTCAGAAAACCGTTCCCCGGAAAAGGCCCCGGGATTTTCGCGGTACTCCTTCAGCTCACCGGGTGTCACTGAAATGTTCAACATGCGCTCCAGGATATCCAAACGCCGCTCCAAACTGTCCATTTCCCGCTGCGCCGCGTTCGTATACATCTGTTCGCGGATCTCGACTTCCAGTTGCTCCAGCTCCCCGTATAGGAGTTCACTGTTGATTCCAGCATATTCTTTTACTCCAGCACCCACGTATTGGTTTAGGTTGATATATGCCTTTATTTCGATCCCGTAGCGCTTGCCTAACTGGCAGAGTTTTACGGCATATTTCAACAGCGGCATTTTACCTTCTCTGCTCGCCTGCTTGGCACTGTCCAGTTCCTGCAATTCACGGTTGTATATTTTGGTTTTAAATTCATTGAGGGCCTCACGCAGGTCATAAACCAGCCCCTGGCCCTCATCGGTCAAAAAGCTGCCAACCACTTTTCGGCTCTCCTCGTAACTCACCGCGTTTTCGATCCCTATTAATTGCACTGGGATTTTACCTGCCGCAGCATAATATTCCGCCCCTGAAAGCTTGCCTTGCTTGACAAAATATCGCCCCACGTTCCTGCGCGCACGTTCCGGTGCTGTTTTAATGTGCATCACGTTCACCGGCAGCGATGCACCCTCGATGGCCACCAGTTTTAACCCACGCTCGCGCGCTATTTTTTCAATCAAACGGGCGATATTCCCCTGAACTTCCGCGTTGCAGTGCAAATCCTGCACATGGATTACCAGGCGCTCACCACTCTGATAGGTTGATTGCACGTTTCCTAACTCACGGGGAATTTCAATTGTTTGATTTTTAAATACGATGCTTCCAGGAAAAACAGGATAGGTTGTGTTTTCAAAAGCCCATGATATGCATGGGAAAACAAAAGCTATGACTACTAAAACCGCAATGGATTTTAGATAGATTCGTCTATTCCAAATCATGCTTCCCCCAAGAATAAGATTTAAATAGTATATCATGTATTTTGTAGAAATCCAAAAAACACATAAAAAAATTATCAGTATTTAAAGGTTATTATAGGCTGCGTTTCATTTAGAAACATCTGAAGAGGTATTAATTATGCGGGTCCTGCAGGCAAATAAGATCGCCTTTTTTTATTATATCGCTCGCTGCAACAATGCGCCCGGTGACAATTTGCGGGTTAATTTCCCAAATTTCCAATTTGCCGATGCGCTCACACCATTGGCCTTGATTATTTTCCAGGAATGACTTGGCCAACACACGGTAAATCAAATATTTTTCATTGAGCGTTAGTGTTTTAAAACTCGGTGGGGGTAAATAAACGAAATCTCCCACAGTAAGCAAGTCGTGTTCGTCTTTTGGGCGAGTAATGGAAACTGAATTATTCTTTATACTTTCCATGGGAATCAGCCTTGCGAGCGGTGGTATTTCCATGGACGGCGCGTCACCGGCTGAAGTCTGCTTCCCTTTTTCTGCCGGGATTTCGGATTCTGAAGTTGCAGGCTTGGCTTCCGCAGCTGGTTTCGACGGGACGGCCTTCTCAGCAAGCACTGCAGGTGCAGGGTTGGGTGCTGCGGTTGTCTCCGAACCGGACACGGGTGCGGGTTGACTTGGTTCGACCGGAGCTTCACTAGGTGCTGAAGGCGTTGAGGCTTGAGCATCCATCACTTCCGGAGTTGCAGCTGGTTCTGGCTGGTTGGGTTCTACCGGAGTATCTTTTTCCGCTTTCTTGGATTTTATTTTTTTAGTTTTGGAACTGCCAATGACCATGGGCGGAACAGGCACTGCAACCGGCACGCTGAAAACCGATGGGGCCGAAGGAACGGCAGTGGATGCTCCAGAAGACGCGGAACTCAGCGTTGCTGAAGAGTTTGATTCAGTTGAAGACTTTGATTGAATTCCACTTTCCATAGGATGACCAGAGTTACCTGTTGTTTCGGCCGGTGCTGGGGCTGATGTTGAAACTGGGGCTGAGGCCGCTTCTGGTACCTGTGCTGAAGTTGATGCTGAAGCTGGGACCGGTTCCGGTACTGGGGCTGAAACTGGAGCCGGTGGTGCCAGAGATTCCGGTGTAAATCCAGTCTCGCTCACCGGCGGGGTAGGAACCATCTCAGGTTGAGATTGTTTCTTCTTGCGTGATTTTGATTTTTTTTCTTTTCCAGGAGGAGGTACAGCTCCGAAATCCGCACCACTGAAAGGCGCCAACGCCGTAGCGGCGCCTAAAGCACCGACGGCTGATTCATACACAGGGGATCCGGCTGCGCTGGCCATAGCCGCACTTCCACTGCCTCCGGCAGCAGATAAACCGGCGGCAGCCGCACTTCCACCACCTTCCGCAGACATGGAGGTCATACTTTCTCCACCTCCGGTGTAGGAACTGGAAGCAGAATCACCCTTCTCAGGAGTTGAACCATCAGGAATTGGGTATGTTGAAGAATCCGCCGGAGGCGCACCCGCTTGGGTCTCAGCGAAGGTCGAAGATTTGGCCGCAACGCTCGGAGTGGGGATGGAAGAAGGTGCCTTGGCCGCAACCGGCGGCGCATTATCAGCCGCCATCTTGCCGATTAATTCATCCAAAATTGAATTCATAGCATCTTCATCCATGTTGTCGAGCGCTTGATCCACGGACTTTTTATCCTCGCCGGTGGCACGGACGAATCCAAACATGAGCAGGCAGAACAACATGAGCAAGATAGTCCCCATTTTGGGCAACATCGTTTTGCTCCTCCACCACCGGGTTGCAGCTTGGACTAATGCATGCATTGCACGGCCACGTTGTCAGTCAAAGGATTTGCGGAAGGATTCACCACCACTTTAACATCTTCCGCGGGCAAGGCCAACTGTTCCACAATAAATTCTTTAACCTTATCCCCTTGCGCCTGCCCCAGGCTCAGATCGGAAGCGGTCACTGTTATTTGCGTAGTGCGTCCGATGTCTTTAATCAGATAATCACAGGTTTCCTTCATCAGCGAGGTACCGACACTCGAAAAACGCGAGCGTATTTTATCGTCAAATAACACGGCCGAAAGAATACGGATGTTAAGGTTGTTACTTTGGTAGAATGCCAGGCTGCTCAGTTTTCGGGGTTTAGAGGTAGTAACCAGCGGATTATCGCCTTTATCAATAAGGGTGATCGAATAAAAGTAGCTTTCTCCCACATCAATCAGGCGGCCGTTACGGCAGCGTCCATCCCAGGAAAAACTCTCGGGCAAGGAAGAACCCCCGTCCTGCTGATAGAGCACTTGCCCGGCTTCGTCGCTGATCTGAAATTTCCACTTTTTAATTTCCATAGATAACTGAGGACTGCGAATCACCAGGATCGGCTGTTTGGTAATAAGCATAAGCCAGGGTGAGAATGTCATGTGGCTGGAGCTCATCATGCTGGCCCGATCGTTGGTTTCAAGATATTTATCCGGCAGGATTTTCTGCGCGGATTTGGAAAACTTAACCATAAGTTCTTGAAAAGGCTTGTCCATATCCACGAACAAATCCCTTAAAATTTTCTCAGAGCGGACTTTGAGCTTATCCTCGCCTGAAACCACAAAATCAGCGGACGCCTTTTGCTTGGAATCATCCTCTTCGGTTGCAGCACTCCAGGCTGCTACCGGGCTTTGCAGCAAGATCAGGCCAAGCCAGGCTAAAAGCAAAGCGCTTTGGTTCCGTTTTTTAATTGTCGGGAATAACGCCGTTATAATCACGCTTCTTTCTCCTTTTTAAACCCGCTCACCGATTAGTGCTTCAGCTGGAATGCAAACCGGACGCTGCCGTATTGCACCACCTGAGATTTATTCGGAGGCAGGGACGCAAAAATAAATTGTTTTGCCGCCGCGATGGCCAAATTATCCAGTTCCGGATAGCCGCTGGTAGATTCCACATAGACGCTGGTTTCATCCACGGATCCGTCGGCCAATACTCCGACCCGGATCGTAGTTGATGCTTCAATTCCCTGTTCCTCAGCCCAAGCCGGATACTTGGGCATTTTCATGCGCAGAATTTTCCGGTGTTTGATTTCGCCGAACACGGCAAAGGCATCCTTAAATCCTCTTAAATCAGCTGCGTTCCCGCCCCGTCCGCTGGCTAGATTCAAACTCTTGCCTTGGCCAACTTTGGCCACAATGCCATTAACGTCGTTACTGGTATGCAGGCTTAAATTTCCACGCTTGCCCTGTAAAGAGGCAGCAAGTTCAGTGTCGGCAACATTTCTATTCCGGGCTTCGGGCAACACGGTGGAAAGGCCGAGGTTTAATTTACCGCCACCGCCGATCCTTCCACCCGGCCCTTTTTCCCATTTTGGGGCTCCGGCTGTTGGTCCGGTTCCCAGAGAACTTTTCGAAATCAAAGGCTCCGCCGCACTAGCCACACTGCTCTCGCTCAAAATTGATTTTTTAGCAAATAATGGTCCGGCCGGAATCACCTCGCGCGGCTTGGGTTCCGCTTGAGGTTGCGGCACGGGTTTACGGACCACGCGGCGGGGTTTTTGTTTGATTGGAATCACTTCCTTAACGAAATCAAACATACTTTTCTTCTCCGGTTCGGGCGCAGGTTCCTCTTCGAGTTTAATCTCTTCAGGTTCAATAACATCTATTTCCCTCAATTGCAACATGGGCGTTTGCTTCATGCCCTGGTTCATGAAAATTATTCCCAGAAAGAAAAGCGTGTGCACGGCCAGTGAAATCGTCATGCTGGTCTGCAGCGCCTTCTCACGAGGCGTTCGGATTGTAGATACTGATACTGGGTCGGCCATGGTTCTTTCCTTGCGACGGTATTTACTTGCGTTTGACTTCCGTCGCGAACATAATTTTTTTCGCGCCGTCTTTTTTAACAATTCCCACAATTTGCTTTATTTGTTCGTAAGGCAACCGTTCGTCGGCGCGGATAATCACAACTTTTTCACTGCTTTTCAAAAGCCGCAGGTTCAATTTCTCGGAAAGCGCCTGAATATCCACTATTTCATTATCCAGGTAGATTTTTTTCTCCGCAGTGCAATTCACGAAAATCACCTGCCGGTTCTGCTCGGTGCCGGTAAATGCCTTGGGCACTATCATATCCACCAGAGGCTGAAACAACATCGGGACCGTGACCATAAAAATAATCACCAACACCAATGAAACGTCCACCAACGGAGTAACGTTGATTTCAGAAATACTTTTCGATTCTGATTTAGTATTTACTTTCAGCATAGTTACTTCTTTTGGAATATCAAATTGCGTTCCAAAAGCCCTTCCTTGTCATTGAGCATAGCCAGTTTCTTGGCTCCGCTTTGACGCGATATATCCAAAACTTCGACGACCCGGCCGTAAGACACCTGATCATCGGCATTGATATATACAACACCCATGGGATTGGCCATTACCGCTTCCTTCATGTGTTGCGGCAAAAAAACGTAATCAAGCATTTGGCCGTTAAGTTCCACTCCATTGGGCGAAAGTTTAAGATAAATCGACTCCAACTCGGGTTCACCGGATGGTTCCTTGGACTTGGGTTCGGGCCCGACTTCTTTTTTAATCGAATTGACCATAATACCGTTCTGCGCGATTAAGGGCGCCGTTACCATGAAAATAATAACCAAAACCAGGCAGACGTCCACCAAGGGTGTTACATTAATAGCGGTTATCGGATCAGAGGTGTTCCGATTGCTCAGGTCTGCTCCCATCGCTTATCCTCTCCTTGGCATAAAGTAATAACAGCAGATTGCGCGCGGCCATTTCCATTTTAGTATTTACAACTTTGATTTTCGCGCTGAAGTAATTGAAAAAAATCAGCGCCGGAATGGCCACCATCAAACCCGCAGCCGTGGCCACCAAGGCTTCGGCGATACCTGCCGCCACCACCCCGGGGCCGCCGCTCGAAGCCGTGGCCAAGTCCTTAAACGCGCGGACAATACCCAGCACGGTTCCAAACAACCCGATAAAGGGAGTCATACTGCCCAGGGTCCCTAAAATTCCCAGGCGTTTTTCCAGTTGCATATGTTCACCCACGATGACATTGGCCAAAAATTCTTCCAAGTCAGGCCGGGACAGTGTCCGTTTTTGAATCCCTTCCTTGAGAACCACCGCAATTGAGCTTCTCTGCTTGGTCAAAAAAGAAAGGCCCTCGGAAAAACGGTTTTCTAAAATATACCGGCGGACGCTTTTAAACAGCCAATTCATATCCACGTTGTTCCGCCGCAAAATCCACCAGCGCTCAAGAATCACGGTCAGGGCTAAAATGGAGCAGAAAAACAACACCACCAAAGTAGCGCTGCTCCGCAGTACTTGCATAATATCAATTTCAATATTCATACTTTCCTCCATTTAGAATTTAAGCAGGACGTTCGCTTGTCCGCCAATCAATCCTCAAAAAACAGCCAACTTTATGCTTTCGCCTTTACTGCGACAATTGTTTCAAGCGCTCCGATGCAGCTTGGCGCCATTCCGGTTTGGGTGCGTTTTTGGCAATATCCCGGTAAAGCTGGGCCGCCCGCGGCCATTGTTTGGCGCGTTCATAAATCGCGGCGAGTTGGGACATGGCTGTGATCCGGAAAATATCACTTTTCGGATTCAAGGGCAGTACGGACTGGTATGCCTGAGTCGCCAGCGGAAAATTCTCCGAATTTTCGTAGCAGTCGCCGATACGGAAAAATAATTCCGCGCGGGAATTGACCTTGGACGTCAGAGCTTTTTTAAATGTGTTGACCGCGAGATCCCAAAGCTGTTGTTTTTGATAGTAAATACCGATCTGAATCAAACACTCCCCCACCTTAGGATTATTGGGATAACGCTGAGTGAAATCCATATACATGGCCATGGCTTCACTTTGTTTCTTAAGCTTTTCATAACAAACAGCCAGGTTATAGAGCGCATCCTCATGATAAGGTTTGACGGGAAATTTTTCCAGAATTTTCCGGTAAACGTTGATTGCTTCTTCAAAATTGTTCATTAAAAAATGATCGGCCGCGAGCCTGGTTAAAATTTCCGGCATTAGATCATGCTTGGGGAAAGTTTCAGCAAAGAGTTTGTAGGAAGAAACGGCATCCGCATACTGTTTAAGCTGGTCGAAGCAATCACCCAGGTAAAACATGCTGTTGGCTGTAGCTTCACTGCCGGGGTAATTTAAAATCAGCTTGTTGAATTGGGGAATGGCTTCGGCGTAACTTTTTTGCTTATACAGTATATCCGCAACTTGATATTGGATCTGGTCTGCGAATTTACTTTTAGGATAGCTCGTAAGGAAAGCCTGCAAATTTTGCATCTGCGGCTGCTTTTTAACCAGCCGGAAAGCAGTGGTTTCAATACCTTCCCGGGCAGCGGTGGCATTTTCATCTTGAGGAAAATGTTGCAGAAAATACTTGTAGCTGGCAATGGCTGCGTTATCATTTCCCTCGTTGTACAGGCTTTGGGATATCCGCAAATTGGCCAAGGGCACGGACGTGTCGCCGGCGTATCGCTGAATAAACAGCTGGTAATGGGAACGGGCGCGGGGATAGTCCCCGCCGCGGAAAAAAGCATCTGAAACCTTCAACAGCGCATTGCGGCTGTATTCATTGCGCACGGGCTGGGCAATGACTTTTTCCCATATATCCATGGCATTTTTATAAAATTTAAGGCGATAAAATCCCAAACCCATAAGATACTGGATGTAAAGCCGCGACGGTTCTTTGGGATTTTTCTGCAGCCATTCGTTGTAGCATTCCAACGCGTCCTTATATCGCTTCAAATTAAACAGCGCATGCCCTTTCAAAAGCACAATGCTGTTTCGGACTGCCGGATCGATTTGGCGGTCTTTAATTATTTTTTCAGCTTCCTGCAAAACCAGGGCATAATCATTTTGTTCAAAAAGTGCCCAGACCAAACTTTCCTTGGCGTAGGTGTAGGCAGGCGTATCCCAGTACTTGATGGTTAATTCCTGGAAAATTCCAATGGCGTCCCTGGATTTTTTTTCATGATAATAAGCCTCGCCCAGTAAATAGAGGGCATAGGCGCGGTTGTTGCGGTTAATGGGTTTAAAATGTGCCTCGGTGGCCCTGACCAAGCCTCCGGCTTGGGAAATGATCTGATTCATTTGCTTTAATTTCGCGTAAGTAATTTCCAATTGAACCAAGGCCACTTCCAAAAGCGGGGAATATTTGAAGCGGCTAAGAATATCCAGATAATGAGTCTCCGCGTCCGTATAACGGCCGGTGAGGAAAAGTCCATTGGCCACGATGAAATAGGCCGAAATCGCATTGGGACTGCCGGAAAAATCCTGCAAGTAGCGTTCAGCTGCTTTAGCAGCCAAATCATACTGCCGGTTTTTGTACAACACCCATGAATATTTCAACAGGCAGGTTTCCAAAATTTCTTCAGGCGGATTGGAGACGCTGATTTCCCTGAACAATTGCGCGGCATTGGGATATTGTCCCAACCCGACAAATATTTCCGCCATAAGGTACTTGGCTAAAACCGCACTATTTGGGAACCGATTCGTACCCGTAAGTTGGCTGACATTAGCCAAGGATTGCTGATATTTTTTCTGAGCTAAAAGTACGGCCGCCAGTTTGTAGCGGGCGAAAAACGCCATGGGAATTTGGGGGTAACGGGACACGAATTCGGAATATGCCTGTGTGGCTCCGTCCAGGTTCCCCCCCTGAAAAAAGGATTCGGCTTTCATGTAGGCTGCGTTCACTGCGTAGAAATGCTGTCCGTGAAATTTGACGATTTTGTCAAAATAATTGGCAGCGTCCTGGAATCTATCTTGCGCGAAGAGGGCGCGCCCTTTCCAATAGAAAGCTTCCGGTGTGGACAATTTCGCAAGGCGCCTGAGCACCTCATTGTATTGTTGATGGATGAAATCCAACTGCGCCAGACCGACAACAACATTATGCCGTTCCCGGTAAAATGGGTAGTGCGAAAGCAGTGAATTGTACCCTTTCACCGCCTCTTCGTACTGCCCCAGCTTCATGTACACTTCGCAGGCATTGCTTTCCACTTCAGGACGCAGGTGGCTTGAAGGGTAGCGGCTGAGCATCTCGTTCCAGGTAGCTTGAGCTTCCTCAATTTTTCCCAGGTTGAAACTGCACTCCCCCAACCGGAACAGGGCGCTGTCTCCGAAGCCGACGTCCGTTTTCCGCGCCGCCACCATTCTATAGTACGGTATGGCCAGCTCATAACGTCCGCGCAGAAAGTTGATCTCCCCGATCATGTACTCGCTTGCCGGGCGGTTTGAACTGCTGGGGTAAAAATTCAAATAGCTGATGGCGCGGTTCAAAGTCGTCTCGGCAGTTGGGTTTGATTCCATGGCCTGGATCAGCTGCACCCAGGCTACAGCCTCTGTGGACGATATTGGGGTATCGCCGGCTTGGACACCCAGCGGTGCCGCTAAAATCCCCAGCGCGGCCAAACCGGCCAGGAAAATTGTGCGTGCTCTCATTGCAAAATCCTTTCGCACTTTATTTAACCTGCTGAAATACGGGTTTCTTAAACGTTACCACCCGGATTTGAATCCGGTTGGAGCTCAAGCAGTTGCCTTCGAAATCCACGCCCTCTAAAAAGACTGTATAATCCCCGTCCGGCACAATCTTGCTCTTTGAGTCCCGGCCTTCCCACATGAAGGATTTTTCCAGTACGTGTTTACCTTCAACACTGTACACCGGATTTTCATCGCTGTCGATGATTCGGAAAGCCCAAGTCTTGAAGAGCACATCCCGGTCAAAGCGCACCTTGAAAAACACATTGGGTTTCACGCCGCCCTTGGTCAGATAAATCGCGGAACTTTCCAAAGACGCCTGATAAGTCCCAAAACGGTATTGTAAACCAAGACGATGCTGCATTCCACTGGCCTGAATATCGGAACGCCAGCCGTAGTCAATCGTCCATTCGTTGTTGACAAATCCCAGTCCTGCGGAAAAAGCCTGCGGATTGATCCCGGCCCGGATGAACCAATGCCGGGAAATATCGCTCTCAAGCCCTCCCGCCACCCGTTGAATGTCTGTTCCATCCCAGGCCCGCGAATACTCCACGGCCGCTTTCACTACCCCTGCCCAACGGGCTCCCAGAGTTGCTTGCGCAAAGCGGGGATAGCTTACGGTCTCCGAACCGGTAATAGAGGCCACGGGTTGAAAAAGATTGTAGCCGCCGAGGGAAAGCCACAGATCTTCATTCAAATGCAATCGCGCTCCGGCATCCATAGTTTCACCAGAAACCGGGGTGAATCCGGGTTGCTCCAATTCCACGGCCCTGTAGCGTACTCCCAGATCCAGCAAGGAAAACAAAGGCTGGCAATAGGCCATAACCAAGGACTGCTCACGGGCGGCAATATCCGTGGATTTGCCTCCGGAGGAGAGCGTTTGCGACGGTTGCAATACGGAAATGCCCAATCCGGCTTTGCCCAGAGACGGCAACGGCTGAGCAAAAGCCACTGTTCCGCCCAGGCTCTGATCGGGGAAAATGCCGGCAACCAATATTAAGTTTGAAAATGTCAACGTCCCCAAACCCGCAGGGTTGGCAAACACCGCCTCGGCGCCCTCGGCCATGCCCAACATTGATCCGGAACCAAGTAATCTGGGTGAAAGGCGCGGATCATTGTGCAGGAGGCCATAACGATCATAGGCGTGGGCTGACAACCCCAAGGTGAAGGCGAAAACCCAAGCAAGAAAGAATCCAGCTTTGCATCGCAGTAGTTTAGCTGACACTTAGCAATTCCACCTTTATTCGAGTTTGAATGGGAACCCGGCCTGAACCTCCGGCTTTTTTCCGGATTTTCGCGCCGCAGAAGGGCGCAACTCCTTCAGCCGTTCCCGCACGCTGTTGATCATTTCGTTAAACTCGTCTTTCAAATCCTGCAATTCGTCCTGATCGCGCAAGTTTATTAAAAAAGACACATCCCCGGTAGCCATACGGCGCATGCTTTGTTTCAAACGATAGACAGGACCGGCGACCCGGTGCGAAAGTACCACTCCCACGAGGATATTTACCAGGGTGAAGATTAAAATGCAAGCACCCACCACCAGCGCAAGTTTGGTAAACATTTCCACATGAAAACCGGCCGGAATCCAGACGCTGGTTAAAATCACCACCATCATGACCACGGCCGTAAGCATGATTTCAACCACAGCCACGAGACCGCCCCACAAAGCAATGCGCAATTGGAACGACGAATCAATGACGATTTGCTTTCGCTGATACGTCCGGGAAGACGTCATAACGTCTCCTTTCTGGTTTCCGCCTTCATTGGATAATGACGACTTTCTTTTTCTTTAATTTTACACTGGAGCCGTCCGCGTAGTCCAACTTCATTTTCGCCCAATAAACCCCCGGACCCACGCGCTGGCAATTCCAATCCAGCACTTCTCCCTGTTTGGCCCCGGGGAAATCCTGTTCGACACGGGATACTTTATCTCCCAGCAGGTTTAAAATCAACAATTCCACGCGGGCAGGACCGCTCAGATTGAAAAAGAAGCGCATTCGCCCGGTCTTGCACGGATTGGGAGCCGGAACCACATCCTGGTCGTCAATGTGGATGATGATGTTGTAGGGCAACGTGATGGCGCTGATGTCCTGGGTGGTTTGCAGGTTCAACTGATAGTGTCCTGCCCGGGGATTGATGATGCCCGCCTCCGGAGGAAGTACCAGAGTAAAGAAGGTATTCGGTGCGAGCATCAGGGGTGTCACCACCGTCAGGCGTTGGCCGCTGATGGTTGCATTGGTCACGGGAGTTTGGTTGAGCAGAATACTGCCCGACGGCACACTCGCCGGCAACAGCGTCCCTTCGGGAAAATCCACTGTAAAATTATCCAAACCCGCGGTAAGGGAGAGAATGGGATTGACATTGCCTGTCAGTGTATAGCGGGCCGCAATTTTTTCCGTGGCCGGATCAATGGCCACGGCCCCGTTTTCCATTTTGGCAAGAACCATTTGCAGCATACCGGTCACGTCTCCGCTGTCCGCAAAGCCGGAAACCGACTTAACACGCAATACCGACTGCCCCACTTGACCTGGGCGGCTCCGGATTGTGAAAGAGACAATGCCCCCGACAGTGGCCAATTGTACGCCCGGCAGAATTGTATCAACGTCCGGGGTGATAATATCACCCAAAGTGCTGCTGACCGTCAGTTCTGTGCCGTCCTGTACCACGGCACTGGGGTTGTCGCTTAAATGAACCGCCGTGGTGGTCACCGTGGCCGTACTGAGGCCGTCGGCTAAAAGCGCCGCGGGTGCAACACTTAGGTAAATGGCTCCCCCGGCGGAAAGGTAATTGAAGTTCGTGCTTTCAACTTGGGCTGTGTTCCCCACCATATCAGCCACAATAAAATTGCCGAAATAAAGGCCGTTTTTCAAAATGGCCGTATTGGTCATTGCGCCAATGACGCTGATTCCGTCATAGGCATAGGTGGATGGAATTTGCCAACCGACCATATATTCGGAAGACGGATCCAAGCCCGTGAAGGAAACGCTGCCAAAATTATCCACTAAGGCCGAATGCTTGCCAGCCTCCAGATAAATTTTCCGGCCGGGGTTTATGACATAACCGACCTTGAGGGCATAGACAGTTTGGTTGTTTAAAGATTGTCCTTGCGGGCCCACGAAAGGCCCTGAGGAAGAAATAGTGCCGCTGCCCTGCGTGGTCCAAACTCCCGTAGGATGCGAACTGTCCGTAAGCGCCATGTACACGAGTGCATTACACGCCGGCATGTTCAACCCTGCACCGGGGAAACCGTCGCGCAAGTTCGGATCGTAAATCGTGGCTTTCACATCCGAGAAGCTGGAGGTGTAGGAATCCGGCAATGGATTAATGGAAAACGGAGACCAGGAAAGCAAGCGCGGCGGCGTAACGTCATTAAAGAAATAGTAACTGACATCCCGGACATTGGGAGATCCCAGACTTGCGGTTATCCGGTCCTCGAAGTGTAAATTCAGAGTGTAACGGCCTTCCACGGTATTGCCAATATATTCCGGCCTCGGATAAATGGGTGCATCAAAACCGTAGAGGTTAATGGTGGCAGTGAAACTGTTGCATAAATCCGTAATTACGGGACCGGGCTGGGCCCAGCCATTTGTCGTATTTCCCAAGAACGTGAGTGTGCGGGTAATCCCATCTGGGTTTAGAAGAGTGACAGGGGACAAGTCGAAATTTAAGCGCCGCCAAAAATTGTACCCCCGGTCCGCAGGGAGGTCCCTCGCACCCACTGTAACATTGCCCGGATAGGCATTCAAATCAACAGAACGCATGTAAGTCCTGCCCCCGGTTACATAGAAAGCACCTGACGGAGGGGCGACGGCAGTTTCCGTGGGCGAAGTGTTGTCCACGAGGACTCGGGATACCTGGACAACTTCGTGGCTAGTGTAAGTTAGCGACGCATAATGGGCCCAATCCCGGGCCGTGGTTGAAATGGAATAAACTCCCTCCAACGGAGTGTAAGTTCCAGGCAGTGTCAGAAAGCCCTGATACGCAGTGCCCGCGCCGCTGAACCCGGTGGAAGTATTAACCAAACCGGAAACCTCATGATAAATACGCATATCCGAAGGCAGAGCGGCTGCGAGATAATTATAAGAAATTCCATTACCGTTCAGGGATGTACGCCCGCCCCAGTCTAAAGGGTTGTCGGTAATGCTGCTGGTGTACGTACGGGGGCTCAAGGGAAACGACGTTCCGCGGAGTATGACATCGTTATTGGAAACGACGACATTGGGACTCGAAATCCGCACATCGTTAATTACGGGTTTATCCTCGTCCTTTTTGAACCAGGCCGCGGCAATGCCGGTATTGCCGGCCATGTCCGCCAGAGTGACTGTCACGGCGTAGAAAGTACCATTGGCAAAGCTGGTGTTAAAGTTGGAAACAGGACTGATGGACCACTCCACGGTGTTCGCGCTCACGGCCCGGGCACCGGCCGAAGGTGCCGGTGTTATGGATATGGCAGTGCCTGTATTGCTGTCATCATAATTAATAGGGTCATACCCGGACGTGGTGGTCACCGTGCCGTTAAGCACGGCCCATATGCGATTCAACCCCTGCCCCATGTAGTAGGATGGAGGATTGCCGCGGTTGGGATTATTCCAATACAAAGTTGCGGTAGGCGCTTGGGTATCACACCTGAACTGCTTGGTAGTCACGATATAATTGGCCGCGTAATCGTAGACAGTTGCCGTTACAGTGTAAAGTGTGTTGTTTACAAAATTATTCCCGCCCGTGGCTGGAAACCCATTGGTGGGGTTAAAATAAATCACCGAACCCGCGTTCGTGTTGGTGTAGGGTATCGCAGGCGATAACTGCAGGCTGGTCATGGCCGTGCTCCAGTTAATGCCGGATTCGCTATCGGTAATGTTGGTGGCCCATATCTGGTTGAGCTTAGGACCGGCGTAAATCAAATCCGTGGGATCGGTCCAACGGATCGCCGAAGCATTCGGAGAATTACCGTCAAAGTTAAAAGCCGCATAACTGGACCTGGTATTGCCTGCCCTGTCCACGGCCGTTATGGTGATGGAATAATATCCACCGGTCACAAACCGGCTGGTATAAACACCTGGCGGCGAAGGAGTAAAATTAATCTGGGTGGCCGTGGCGGATTTGGTGCCGGGTATGCCCCAGACCGTAATGGTTGTGGCCGCCGTGTCAATGCCCGCACCCCCGGTATCGGTATAGGTGGCATAAATGGCATTGAGCCTGGTCCCCATCCACATGGGATTGTTCAAAGGATTAGTCCAATTAATGACCGGTATGCTGGGAGGCGTTTTGTCATACTGGAATGACTTGACTGTCCGGTTGACGTTGCCGGCAAAGTCCCGCACAATCACTGTGACTGCATAATAAGTGCCGGTTTGGAAAGCACCCCAACCGCTGGTGGGCGTAAAATAAATTTGATTGGCCGTATTTCCCAGCGTCCCCGGCATACTGCTGACTATGAATGAGCAGGAGGCAAAGTCCACCCCGGATCCGCCCGAATCCGTGGCAGTCGCGGAAATGCTGCCCAGCAACGAGCTCATATAAACGCTGTTCGCCGGCGAGGACCAGAAAAGGGTTGGAAAATCCGGCAAAGTGCTGTCATACAGGAATGAACTTGAGGCCGTGGAAACATTGCCCGCGCGATCCCGTATAGTCGCTGAAACCGTGTAATTGGTGTTGGTCTGAAAAACTCCCCAACCGCCAGTGGGTGTAAAATAAATTTGATTGGCCGTATTTCCACGTGTTCCGGCTAGGACGCTGACCGTGATCGTGCACGAGGCAAAGTCCACGCCGGAGCCGCCCGAATCCGTGGCTGTAGCGGAAATGTTGCCCAACCCCGTGCTTACAAAGGCAGCATCAACCGGAGACGACCAGTGAAGGGTTGGTAAATCCGGCGAAGTGCTGTCGTATAGGAATGAACTTGAGGCCGTGGACACATTGCCTGCGAGGTCCCGTACAGTCACTGAGACCGTATAGCTGGTGTTAGTTTGAAAAGCTCCCCACCCGCTGTTGGGAGTAAAATAAATTTGATTAGACGTAGTTCCGAGAGTCCCATTCAGGCTGCTGACCGTGATCGTGCACGAGGCAAAATCCACCCCGGAGCCGCCCGAATCCGTGGCAGTCGCGGAAATGTTGCCCAGCCCCGTGCTTACAAAAGCGCCGTCTATGGGCGAGGACCAATGAAGGGTGGGTGCGTCCGGGGCCGTGGTATCCACCAAATAATCCTGATTGGAAGAAGAGGTGATGAGTCCCAAATGATCCGCCCGTACTTGCAGTGTTTGCACAACCCCGATGGCCGTTGCGTTGAAATCACAGGTGAAAGAGGTGCCATTGGAACATACCAGGGCGGGTATGGTTGCAACCTGCACGCTATTTACCCAAACGGTTATGGTATCACCGTCGTCACTGTTGATTCCTTGGATGGTGAGATTAGTTCCAGTGCCGAGATAAATCGTTCCTGCGCCCGTAGGTTTGCTCTCCAGGGTGTTCATGGCAGGGACTGCCTGAGCCGCGGCTGCCAGTATAACCACCAACCCGGTTGCCGCAAGTACGCTACCCATGGCGCGCGCTAGGTTCTTCAACATGGCAAACCCTCGTTTCTCATCCGCCACTTCCCGTTCACGGGATGGAAAAATCGGCATGACCTTAAAGGTCCGCCGCTATTTCAAATACTCAAACAGATATTGGCCTTCTTTTTTCTCTACAGTCCGCTTTTTATTTTTGTCCGATTCCAGTACGGAACCGATTTGATATTCCAAAGTAATCCGATGCCCGTCTCCGATCATGGAATTCGGCGAATAAGCATACTGTAACGAGTAAGCACTCAGAGATATCCCTAAGCCGAAGGAAAAGCCGGTCAAAAGGTTCTCGGCGGCGCGCGTATCGCCGGTACGATACCCTGCCCGTAAAAATGTCCCTCCCAAAAATTGATACTCCAAACCTGCGCCGGCTTGGAGCGGTTGGCTTTCGGGTAAAATTCCATCCAAAGCGAGCATAAGCTCATCGGCATTGAACAATCCTACCGGAAGGCGGTAAGCAATGCCAATGGATGTAGTCAGGGGCAGAGAAAAATCTCCACCGGCCCTTCCGATATTCCGGACCACGGCCGCACACTTTAAACCGTTTAAACCAGTCAAAATCTGTATTCCCAGATCACCGGAAAAATAACTATAGACTTGGTCAACCAAATCCTCACGCAGCCATTTCACAGTGAGTCCGGCAGAAACCTGGGGGCTCAAGCGCAAGGCGCCTCCAATTTTCGCTAAAATACTGCTGGGCAAAAACGTTTGTTCAGTGCGCACCGGATAGCCGTATTCATCCAGATCAAAACGTTCAATGGATCCATAGGAAAGATAAGTTGCCATCATTCCCAAAGAAAGTTTCGGCGAACGGTAGGCATACCCTAAAGTCTCGGCACTTATGTCTTCGTACAACATAGCATAATCAGCCAGGATCTCATGCGTGGCCCCATAAATCAATCCAGATGGATTCCAGCCAAATGATTCCAATCCTTGGGCATCAGCGGAAATTCCTTGCCCTAACGCTGATCCTCTGGCTCCTACCGGGAGCTGGAAAAGAACACCGGTTTTTTGAGCTGCAGCATAATCAGTTTGATCGGCCCAAGTTGCCGGACCAATGAAATAGATAAAAAACGATAAACAAAAAATGATTTTAAAATTATTTTTCCCCACACAAGCCTGAGCTGATTTCATGATTAAGACTCTATTTTTAAAAATTTGAGTTGGAATTCAGGTCCAACCCTAGCCCAAAATTAAATTATCCATACTATTTTTAAAATAGACCCAAAAACAAGAAGAATCATAAATATAAAAACTTATTTTTGACATCAAACCTCCATAAAATATATATTAAATATACCAAAGAAAATTACAATTGTCAAAAAAAAACTAGGAGCTTGAGCATGTGGGTTGTTTTTAGTATTGTTCGTCGCCCCGGTGAAACAGGCTGTGTCATAACGTTTTTTCTTAAGGGTTTAGTTTTTTTGTCATTTCGAACGAAGTGAGAAATCTAATAAAAGCTTTCTAATAAAAGCTTTCTAAATATTAGCAATAAAGATTTCTCGGTTTTGCCTCTGTTAGAAATGACAAATAAAGAAAAAGTTTCGAAAATTCAGTTATGACACAGCCTGGAAAATCGGGGTCCGGAAAAACTTTTGAAATCAAAGCATATTGACAAGGAGTGGAAGCTTTAGTCACTGCAGAGTAAGGCACTGGCGCGCCTGCTTTAGGTTGAAAGTTTTCATTTCTACTTTTCCGATTCATAGAACGATCCCTTCTTTACCTTGGCTACGTTT
>JAGVPM010000185.1 GCA_020052235.1 Candidatus Goldiibacteriota bacterium | reverse complement strand
GGCACATAGGCCTGCCCCTACAGAACCATTGAAAAATAATGATTTTCGTAGGGGCGGCCCTGTGTGGCCGCCCGTTTTCAAGCGTTACGACACAGTCTCAATAAAGCGGGAGATGAAAAACGTTTAACCCTTTACGCTCCCCCTCTTTGCCAAAGAGGGGGCCGGGGGGAGTTGCTTATTTTAAAACCGCCAGGCAATTGGGGTGAACCCGCTCTCCCCGCTGTTGCAAATATTTTGATTTGGCGCGCGCCACGGCCGCGACCGCGGCGTCTAAATTTTTTTCAGCCAATTTCCGGATCCCGGCAATTCCGGCATGCTGCCGCAGGGGCTCGCAGTAATCGGCGACAAAAATGATTTTTTCCAGCAAACCCATGCGCGCCGCTCCCGTGGAATGCAGCGCCACGGCGCGAAGAATTCCCGTGTCATGCACCCCATACCGGTGCCGGGCTAAAAAAACACCCGCAGGATTATGCCATAATGCAGGGCATGCGCGCGTGGCCCGGTCAAAAAATTTTCCGCGGTATCCGGCCAACAGTTTGCGCTGTTGTTCGTGGGTTAGCCCGCGGGCACAGTCGTGGAGCAAACCGGCCGCATAGGCGCGCTCGGGCCGGACACCCAGCCCGGATGCCCAAGCCGACGCCAACCGGGCCACGGAAAGCGAATGCGCAAAACGCTTGGGCGGCAGGCAGGCTTTAATTTTTTTCTCGAGGATTTCCAGCTTCAAGGAGTGCCGGGATTACCGGCCCAAGGTGAGCCAGGCCAAAGCCGATAAAATCACGCCCGCGGCGAGCCAGATCAAAACGGTTTTAATCATCTCGCCCAGGCCCCCGGGTATGGCCCGCAACCGATTGGCATGTTCGGTCATGTCCAACTCCTGAACGGCCTTGTTTTTATTTTTATTCCGTTTGCGCGCCATGTCCATCCCCCTGATTTGTGGGAACGGTTTCAAACCGTTCCCTGCGATATCCGATACCCCGCGGTTTGCCGCAGTAAATTTTATCCATGTATACCCGTGAAAACCACCCCGCGGACAATGTACTTTTGGAACGCCAGGTAAAGCAAAATCGTCGGCAGCGTGGTCAAGGTAACCACGGCCATAATAACATTCCACGGTTCCCCGGCTTCAACCATTTTATGCACGCCCAGCATTAAGGTATACATTTTCGGATCATTCAAAACAATCAAAGGCCAAAAAAATGAGTTCCATGTGGTGATGAAACTGAATATGGCCAAGACCGTGAGAATCGGCGTGGACAACGGCAGTACGATTTTCCTGAAAATCATCCACTCGGAGCATCCGTCCAACCGGGCTGCGTCCAGCAGATCGTCGGGCAGGCGCTCGAAAAAACTCTTCAGAATTAATATATTAAATGCCGAAACCACGGTCGGCAGGATCAAGCCCCAGTAGGTGGAAATCAAATTGGTATGCGGCAAACTTTCAGCTGGAAAACTTTTCATCACCAAATACAGCGGGATCAGCAGGCTCTCCACCGGGATCATCAGGGTGGAAAGAAAAAGAATCAGCAGAAACCGCCCGAACGGCGGCTGCAGCTTGGCGAACGCATAGGCGGCCAGGGACGATAAAACCAACTGTCCGGCAACCACCCCGAAACAATAAATTACGGAATTGAAAATATAGGTAGCAAACGGCACATGCACCCAGGCAATTTTATAGGATGACCAGTCCAGGTTGCCGTAAAACCATTTTGGGGGCCAGCTGAACAGGGTCTGGGAAGGAGCCAGGGATGTGGACACCATCCATAAAAACGGGATTACCATGATCAGGGCCGTAGCAATC
Organism: Candidatus Goldiibacteriota bacterium; assembly: GCA_020052235.1. Taxonomy (GTDB): domain Bacteria; phylum Oederibacteriota; class JAAXVQ01; order JAAXVQ01; family JAAXVQ01; genus JAAXVQ01. The sequence goes on along the minus strand of JAGVPM010000185.1, from coordinate 7,849 downwards.
ATCCCGGTCAGGCCGAGGCCCATGCCGGCTTTAACCCAGGGATTCCGCCGGTCGTTGGGGGAAAGCAGTCCGCGATAGTCCATGTCCTATTCTCCTTCCGGTGCCAAACGCCGCAATCTGAATACGGTGATGATCAAAAGCATCACGAGCATCATGAATGAAAGCGCCGCAGCATAGCCGATATCCATGTAGAAAAACGCCTGTTTATAAATATATGTCGCGATTACTTCGGTGGCGTTCATGGGGCCGCCGTTGGTGAGGATAAATACTTCGGTAAAAATTTGAATGGTATTGATTATGGTAATGATCAGCATGACCCCGGTCACGGCCCGGAGGGACGGCATCGTAATGTGCCAAATTTTCCCCCATACGCTGGCGCCGTCGAGTTCAGCCTCTTCATACAGCGTCTCGTCAATATTGGCCAAGGCGGCCGAATAAATTAAAATGGCCCACCCGGTATTTTTCCAAATATAAAGCACGACAATGGACAACAGGGCCAGGTTCGGCGTGGTCAGCCAGCCGATGTGGGGATGGGCCACGCCCAGCAGGGCGGCCACGGCGTTTAACAAACCAAACCCCTGATCTAAAATCCATTTCCACAATATGGCGGCCGGAACCGACGGCATTAAAAAGGGCAGGAAAAACAAAAACTTCAACAAGCCCTTGCCCCAGCGTATTTCGTTGAGCAAAATGGACAATACTATGGGCAGCCAAAAACCCAGGCCCAGGGCCATCAGGCAGAACCCGCCGGCGTGCATCAAGGTGCGCCAGAACATTTCGTCATGAAAGGCCCGGGCATAATTGGCAAAACCCACGAACGTTGAGGTGCCGATCGGGGCGTAATTAAACAAAGAAATGATAAAACCTTTGATCATCGGGTACCAGGAAAACAATGAAAACCCGATAAACGCCGGCAATAAAAAAAACAAAGCCGCCCGGGAAACGCGCCGCACCTTTCCTTTGAACAAAGCATCCGTGGGAATGACGAAATCCAGGGTTTCATCGGGCGGTTTAAACGTAATCGGCTGAGTCGGCACGGCCATTTTGGGCATCTTGGGTTTGCGCAGCGGCGGCTGCTCCCACCGCACGCTCCGGCGTGCCTTGCGCAGTTCTTCATGCGTGAGTTCCCGGGGTTTCACCGGCGCGGGAACTTCAATTGGACGAACGGGTTCGGGTTCTTCAAAAACCGGAGCCGAAGTTAAAGGTTCCACAGGTTCCGGCAGCTCCTGAACCACCTGCGATACGGGCTTTACAGGCAATGGCGGCACGGGCACGGCCGGAACCGTTTCTTCGGTAATGGTTTCAGCCGATGAGGTTAAGTCCGCGGTTGGAACCTCGGGCTGCGGAACTTCCGCGATATATTCCCCGGACACGTCGCGGATTAATTCTTCGGGCACGACAAAATCCGCGCCCGGCAAGGCAGCCCCGGCTTTTTCCACCAAATCGGACATGCCGCGCGATTTTCTTTTTTCCGGTTCAGGCACGGCGCCGGGGACCGCGGGCATAACCGGCGGCTTGACAATAGTTTCGGATTTTGATTTCGGCTCCACCGTGGGAGGTATCACCACTCCGGCGGCGTTCATGCGGGCGGTACGGGGAATAATGTCTATCCCGCTGTCACCGCTCAATCCCGACAAATCTTCCAGAGACTCGTCCCGCGTAACAATGGAATCCTCAATTTTTTCGTGATGAAATTCCTTGGTCCGCTTTTTCCCCGGCATGACGGGTATGGAAAGGCGCGGCAACTCATCCAAAACCGCATCCGGCGTGGGCGCAATCTGTTCCTCCACCAGCGAACTCAGCAGGTCATTCATCTGGTCGTCGGTTTGATTGGACAGCAGCTTGTCAAAAAAATCCGTGGGTAATCGCTTCCGTCGCGGTGCGGGCATACCTTAATCTCCTTTGAAACAATTACGGAGTCACTGCGGCCCCGGAGGTGTTGCCGCCGGCCATGGGCTGCGCCGGCGTTGTCAACCCCAACGGGACGGCCGGCGCGGGCAAAACCGGCATCGGGCCGGTGTGTAAAAAGCGCGCATCCATGCGGTGGTTAAAGGCCGTAAGATAGCGGTTTAAATTCAACCCGGGTTGCGTAAACACGGCCTGCAAGGGATCGTTGTCCAACGCGTCCTTGATCAAAGGCCACTCGGGGAGGCGCGGTTCATTGCGCACGTGCAACAGTTCCTCCTTGACCATGGCAAACTCCGGCATGTTCAATAAATTGGTGGACGCGGAAAACGCCCCGGGGAAAATAGTCATTCCCAGTTCGTTCATGCGCACCCACTTCCACAACTGATTGCCCGGAGATAATTCAAACTTGATGTATTTCCAAGCCGCGTCGCGCTTTTTCTTGGAGATGGCGGCGTTGATGATGAATACTTCTCCGCCGGCATGCGAAGCGCGCAGTCCCTTGGGACCCGCGGGCAGCGGGGCAATCCCGGTTGCCTGAAAACTCAAACCGTATTTGTTGATCAGCGTGGGCAACTGCATGGCCACGCCCATCATCATGCCGACTTTTCCCAGCGCAAACATTTGAGCCACATCCTCGGGACCGGTCAAGTCGTTGGGGGGCAATACTTTATACTTCCATTTCAAATCACGCCAAAACTGAAACGCCTCCAGCACGGCGGATGAGTTTATTTGCGCATGCCACTTTCCGGCCGGGTCCTGCGCCACCAGTTCCCCGCCGTTTTGCCAGACAAAATCCATGAACGTCCACGTGTTTGGCGCCAAGCCCAGCCCGTACTGCCCTTGCTCCGGCTTGGTCATGCGCTTGGCGAATTCCGCGAGCTCGGCCCAGTTCTGCGGCGGTTTGTCGGGATTCAACCCGGCTTTGCGCATCAGATCCTTGCGGTAAAACAGCACCATGAAGTACGTATCGCGCGGAACCCCGAAAGTTTTATTCCCCATTTTCGTGGGTTCCCAAACAATCGGCGGCATATAATCTTTCTGATCCCAGTTTTGGATGTATTCATCCATGGGGGCCACAAAGTTCTGGCGCACCAGCGTAGGCAGCATTCCCACCCAGACGTGCATGACATCCGGGCCTTTGCCTCCGGCCATGGCCGTAACAAAATCCTGGGGCAGAAATTCCCGTTCAATGCCCCGGATGCGGATATCGGGATTTTCCTGTTCAAACCGCAATACGGTTTCTTTCCATAATTTTAATTCTTTGACTTGGCGCGAAGGCGGTTTATTCCAAACTTCCAAAACCACTTCGGCATTGGGCGGGATGTCGGTCACAAAATAATAATTTTGCAGCCAGACACCGAACATGAATACGGCCAATCCGGCTAAAAAAGTGATGCCAACTATTTTCCTCAGCATCCGTGACTCCGTCCTTGGGATGAACTTATCAATCTACACCTAGTGTAGTGTTTCTTAAATAGCTTTACATTTGTCATTGCGAGCAAAGCGGAGCAATCTCGCTTTTTCGGAGCGTTTAGAGCTTAAAACAGATTGCTTCGTCGCAAAAATGCTTCTCGCAATGACAATCAAATGTAAAGAAGCGTTAGACTCACTACACTAGTGTAATGTTTCTTAAATAACTTTACATTTGTCATTGCGAGCAAAGCGAAGCAATCCCGTTTTCATCACTGTTTAAAGGCAAAAATAGATTGCTTCGTCGCTAAAAAATGCTCCTCGCAATGACAATCATTGTAAAGCTATACTGTTACACTACACTAGTTTCGCCGGGGATGAGTTTTGGCTTTAGCTAAAAATCCAACTCATCCGAATACTGCGATCATACAAGCCCTTTTAAGGATTGTCAAAACGGGGACCGTATCTATTTCTGGATAATCAGCACCACTTCCACGCGGCGATTCTTCGCTTGTCCCGAAGGCGTTGTTTCCGGCGCCAAGGGGTTGAAGGTTCCATAGCCGATACTTTCCACAAATTCTGCCGGAATGCCTCCCGGCACGGTCAGATACTCGGTCACCCGCTGCGCCCGGGCGCGGGAGAGTTCCAGCTCCCGCCCCTTGGCTTCCTGATTGTCCGTATATCCTTTAACCTGCACCCGGTAATGCTTGGCGTAGCGTTTAATGGTTTCAGCCGCTTGTTGCAGGTTTCTAAATGAATCCAACGGGATGGAATACGATCCCTTTTCGAACGCGATTGAGGTCAAATACAATGCCAGGGATCTTCCGGAATCCTGCGTGTTGACGTCCGAGGCCATGGTTTTAGGCTCGGATTCAAGCGCCCGGTTGCCCTTAAAATAAATCCGCAGGCGGCATTGGAAATACAAACCGCCCTTGACCAAAGCCCCGCGGTCGTCTTTGGCATCCCAGGTCAAGGTTTCAGGCGGAGCACCGGCGCCTTTGAGGATACGGATCAAATCATTGGATTCCACGTCTTGAATCCCCAGTTCCCAAGCAATGATCATGGCCTTGGGCGATGCCTTCAATGTAAAGTATACCCGGCCTGTTTTCGGATCGCCCGGGCTAATAATCTTAGGTTTCAACTCCAAGCCCACTTCAGGGTCAATACGGGTAATCTTCAAGGAGACGGTATCCACGGATTGATTTCCTGCGGCATCCTTTACCACCAGTTGTGCTTCCAATATTCCCGCGGGCAGCGCGGGCTTGGGGCTAACGGCCCAAACAATATCCTTGGGCAGCCAATGCTGTCCGTTTAAAGTTTTATACACCGTCCCCTGGCGGTCACGCACGGTCAATTCCCAAGTTATTCCGGACAATTGCTCCCCGCCCATGGGATGGAAAATCACCTTGCGTTCGGCCAGGCCGCCGATGACGGCCAATTCGGCGGGCTCAACTTCCAGCCGTACATGCGGCAAGTGGGTCAGCAGGACCACCTGCGTTTGTGTATACGCCAAACGTTGTTCCTTGGTATCTGCCAGCAGCAGCCGGGCCGTGTACGTGCCGTCCGCGCACAACTTTTCCTGACCGTCCAAGCCGTCCCACGTAATGGATTCCGGAACCCCCGCGCCATCGTAATACCGGATGATCGCACCCTCCGGGTTCTCGATGCTCAAGCGCCAGGCCGAAACCAAAGTACGGTCGCCCTGGAGTATATTTAAAGAAAAGACCGTGGTGTCAGCTACCCCGTCGCGGTTGGGTGAAAACACGGGCGGATTGGCCGCCAATGAAAGCTGATAGGACGGCGGCTCAACTTCCGGTTTGGGCATTGGCAGGACAGGTCCCAGCGTGGGTTTAATCGCACGCATGAACGGCAATCCGTAACTCAAGGAGAGCCGATGCGATAATCCCAATTCCGCAACCTGCCCCAGCAGTGCATACTCCATTTCCCACCCTTCAACCCTCAGCCCGGCGCCCAAGCTGAACGTACTTAGACGATGATTGTCCAGCAAATACCCGGCGCGCACGCCCAAGGTCCCCTTAAACCAGCGCTCGCCGCCCAAACGCAACACGCGCGTATCCTCGGCGGTTTCCTGTCCCGAATGAATCATTTCATATTCCAAAGCCACAACGGTGGCCGGGTCCCATTGCAACGCCGTTCCCAAGACCAAACTTTGCGGTATTTGCTCATTCAGCCCATTGGCCCATTGAATGCGCGTATCAATATCCTGTATCCGGACACCCACTAAAAATTTGGGGCCTGCTTTTTTCCATTCATATTTATATCTCAAGCCGATATCCATGCCCAAGCCTTGATAATCCCCATGCGCTGCCAGCATCTGCCCAAAAAGCATTTTTAACCCGGCGCCCAAATATAAGTTGTTATCTTCGGTCAGGGGCAGGCAGCCGGCCAGCTCAACCAAATCCGAATTCACTTGAGTCGCTTGGGGGTAATACATATGCTGCCAGGCAAAACCCGCCGCGGAATTGGCGGGCAAAGGATACCCGGCTGAAAAAGAAGCGGCCCGCATGCGCCCGTCGTACAGCGAATCCAGGGAAGAATTCAAGCGCAAGGTGTCCAATTCACCCAAGCCCGCAGGATTCCACCAAACCGCGGTTTCATCCTCCGCATAGGCGGAAAAAGCTCCGGCCATGCCCATGGCGCGCGCACCCAAACCCGTGGCGCCGCCCTTTTCATACAACCCGGCCCAGGCGGAAACACTCCCAAGTAAAAATCCTCCCAAACAGCCCAGGGTAAAGAGTTTTAACCAAACCCCTTTAACGCACTTGGGTGCTCCGGCGGCATGCGTCATGTTTTTCCGGATTGTTGTCATCATCGGATCACCGCCAACTTCAACACTTGACGTTCCGTCATGCCGGTCTGGGGATCGCCGGCCATGATTACAACCAAATACACGCCCGAAGCCAACGGCTCTCCGCCTTGATTGGTCAGGTTCCACGACATGACATCCGCATTGTCAAAGTCCAGTTTCGAAATCAGTTCACCGGCAACACTGTACACTTTAACGCGCACAGTCGCGCCTTCAATGCTGGTCTGCACCCAAATATTAACATGATCGCGCGCCGGATTCGGCGACAATCGCACACCGTCGACAATTTTTACCGCCGGACGCATCACGGAAAGCGCCTTGGTCACCACGGTCCGGTGGTCCAGGCTGTCGGTGCAAATGCTCTGGATATAATATTGCCCGCTGGCCACCAGCTTCTTATTCTCATTGGTTCCATCCCAGAACGCTTCAAACATAGTATCGGCCCAAATCCGCAATTGCATGCGCCCATCCGGTTCGAACAACGTGGTGCTCAAATTAAAGTCTGTCACCACCGCCAGGAGCCAGCCGTCTTGCAGCGTGCGGACTTTGCGCCCGGCGGAATCCAAAATCACCAATTCAAAGGCAATGGAACGCGCCACTTCGGTCGAAGTCGGAGTCGCGGTAAAGGTCGGGGTTATCGTGGATGTCGGGGTTATCGTGGCACTCTGGGTAGATGTCGGTGTAATCGTGAATGTCGTGGTAATGGTCGCCGTCATGGTAATGGTCGGCGTGGCCGTGTAGGTCGGTGTCATGGTGCGCGTCGACGATTCCGTGGGGGTGGCTGTCACGGTCGGCGTAGCCGTTAAGGTGGCTGTTCCCGTGGCCGTGGAGGTCGCAGTAAAGCTAGAAGTAGCGGTAGCCGATTCCGTGGCCGTAGGTGTGGCAGTCAAAGTCGACGTGGCCGTAGCCGTGGGTGTTTCCGTCGGGGTTGCCGTACAGGTCGACGTAGCCGTCAGGGTTGCAGTTTCCGTAAACGTCGGCGTTGCCGTAGGCGTCCCGGTTGGGGTTTCCGTGGATGTTTCTGTCTGGGTCTCGGTAGCGGTCGTGGTTCCTGTAATGGTCGAAGTCTCTGTCGGAGTTTCAGTCAATGTCGGTGTCGATGTGAACGTTGACGTCTCCGTCGCGGTCGCGGTCTGGGTCGCCGTCGGGGTCATCGTGGACGTTTCCGTGGGCGTTTCTGTATAAGTCGGCGTCGCGGTCGGCGTTTCCGAGAACGTAGCTGTCGGGGTCGCGGTCGATGTGGACGTGGACGTAGATGTGGCTGTCGGCGTTTCAGTCGGTGTTGACGTGAACGTTGAGGTAGCGGTCGGAGTAGCCGTTGAGGTCTGTGTAAAGGTCGGCGTCGCGGTCGACGTTTCGGTTGATGTAGGTGTGGCCGTGGATGTGGCGGTAAACGTCGGCGTTTCGGTGGACGTGGACGTGGATGTAGGCGTTTCGGTCGGCGTAGCGGTCGAGGTTTCCGTATCCGTAGGTGTGGCCGTCGATGTAGCGGTAAATGTCGGCGTATATGTGGATGTAGCCGTATACGTCGGGGTTGAGGTCAGGGTGTCTGTAGGAGTCATGGTTGATGTTGCAGTATCCGTAGGCGTAGTCGTTGATGTCGCTGTGAAGGTCGGAGTCATGGTCGACGTGGCCGTATCGGTCGGCGTCTCTGTTGAGGTCGGCGTATACGTCGGTGTCATGGTCGATGTGGCCGTATCCGTC
>JAGVPM010000127.1 GCA_020052235.1 Candidatus Goldiibacteriota bacterium | reverse complement strand
GCAATCTGTTTTTAAGCTCTAAACGCTCCGAAAAAGCGAGATTGCTTCGCTTTGCTCGCAATGACAAATGTAAAGCCATTTAAGAAACACTACACTAGTCTAACCGGATTTGTAATGCTACCCGAATTACGTTGGTCATCAGGAATAATGACCGGTGTTCCTGCTGGCTCCGGGGTGGGCAAAGGCATTGGTACCATCTCCCAATGGCTAACATATATATGCGGTACTCCCGCTTTGTCATCGCGTTGATAGATAACATAAAGTATTCCGTTCATATAACCCACAGCCGGATAATACCCTTCAAGGGTCAGCCCGTCCGACCTCCATTCTTTTCCAGTAAAATGAGCAAAATATATTTTATCTGCCGTCCAGGTCACATGCAACATGCCATCAACATAAAACAGTACAGGACCACCGCCATCCATAGCCTGGCCATCCTGCACCCACTTATCGGTTTCAAAATGTTTGACATAAATTTCCTTCCCGTCATCCGCAGCCACATAGGGAGTTTCGTTCACCACAATCAAATTAGGATTCGCAGCGGGAAGCACGGCGCTTTCAAATACCGGGCCTGCATTATAGCCCCAAACACCTTTTTGAATATGCTTGACGTAAACTTGATATTTTTTTTGGAGCGAACGCTCAACCCAGGTACCGTATAAATCACCTTTAAAAGAAAAAGTCCAAGTTGGATAACAAAAAATCTGTTGAGTTAATAGAGGATTGCCTTCAGCAACCCACTCATGATTTAACAAGCGATTTGTGGACATCAAACTGCCTCGGTTTAAGATTAAATAGGGAGTGTTGTTTAAATTAATAATCCGGGGAAATTCGACACGTTGGATAGGTTTTCCATCATCTGCCCATTTACCGTTTTCTAAGTGACGGACATGCCCTACATAATCGCTTCCATGCCATGCGACATACGGCTTGTTTTGAATAACCGTTATGCTTGGCAAATATATGCCGGACTTACTTGTCTCATTAACATTTTCACCATCCTGGAGCCACTTTTCCCCATCCCAATGCTTGACATAAATTTTCAGATCAAGGCGATTCTCATCCCAAGCTGAATGCGTGTTTCCTTCAACGAAGGCCACATAAAGCGCGTTTGGAGCCAAAGCTATTCCAGCAAGCATTGTTCTTTTTTGTGGTTCAACATTTAAACTTTCGCCATCCTGAACCCATTTTGCCCAACATGTTCCACCCAGCGAACCTAATAATGCCAAACAACAAACCATTAATAATATAATATTTTTAAAATTCATCTATCGTCCTTTCTCTAAAAAATTTACATTTTATCTCCAAACTTAGTGTGTCATTGGCTTGCAGACAATGAATTGTTCATGCTCAATAGTTATTATTTCGCAATGGTGCTTATTGTTTCGAATGATGTCCGTTGCTTCAGGTTGATTCGCAAGTATATATGTCGTGGTGTATAAAATTGCCATGTTCGGATCAAAAACATTCAACTTTCGTTCTGGCTGGTTGGAAATAAATTTCACTATGCTTAGGTCTATATCTTTTGATACCGCGACTGACTCACTGAGCGGCAATGCTTTAACATATTTCCCTGCCTGGTAAGCCGTGGGACTAAAAGCAGCGCGTGTTTCTGGATTAGCAGGATAAACAATAAAATATTGGTGAGAAGCCAAAATTGCCACCAAGAAAAAAAACACACCGCCCAACACCAACCGGAGCCGTTTGGTTGTTGGTATAAGGTTCAAAGAAAAATTAAGACCATTGGCAGCAATAAAGCAAATTGGCATGAGTGCCGCTAGCGTTCTCAATCCGTGTGGTGCCGGTTCCGTCATCATGCCGCCAAATATCAAAGGTAATGACAACCATATCAACACAAATATTAACCAAGGGTCTTTACCCTTGAGGTTTTTAATAAATGAGATCAAGCCTACAAAAAACATAAGCCCGGTGAGAATATCCAACATTGGCGCTTTCGATAAATTGTGACGGGCATTGGGGTCACCACGCCCATAAAACATTTCAAAGGTGGATTTTACCGTTTTGGCCAGTGGCATTAACGACTTTTTCTGGATAACCGTGCTTAGTACCGAGGTTTGGTTTGTCCTTTTTGCCAAGTCATCTGGAAAATGCGCGAAATGAACAACCAAAGGGAGCAGAGTTATAAGCAGTACCGCTCCGGCAAGAATGATTCCATAAACAACTCGCTTCTTCTCATTTTTCTCCTTCGGCAAAAACAACCAGAAGGCAATTCCCGCCAGTAATATACTTAGTCGTGAAGCGACATAACCATAGTTTGCCAAACCGATTAAAAAACCCAAAAATCCAAACCACACGTATTTTTTGGTGTGAACAGCTTTGAAAATGGAATAGATAATAAGAACATCAAACAGAGGGGTCATAACGGCATCAAAGCCTGTGCGGCTGATGGTAATATGCCATACGGAGAAGGCTACAAACGCAGAGGCAGCCAAGCCGACAAAAGGACCGCCTATTTTTCGGAATAATTGCCAGGCAGCGGGGATGGTTATAATTCCTAAAGTGGCCATGGACAAACGCAAAGAAAACACAGTCGCGCCAAAAAAAAGAAAAAACGGAGAGGCCCAATAGAATTGCAAGGCACCTCTGCCATTATTTTGTGACGTAAAGACTAAATGTTTTCCTGACAATACGCCCAACGTTTCCAAGCCATTTTCTGCTTCGTCAAACCAGCAAGCGGGCGGTATTTGATGCAGATCCCAAAGACGCAATACAATACCAACTACGAAAATTATAAAAAATAAAACAAGTTCGGTACGCGGCGAAAAATCATTGAGTATAGCTTCCGATTCCTTGACTTCCGTAATGTGCCAAAGAAAAAAAGCTGAAAGTGCTAACAAACTCCATCCCGAAACCGAAATCTGCAACCGTAACAGAAATAACGCAGCTAGGGCCGTCAAGAATCCTAACACTATGTCAAAATTTGATCTTGCCCATATTGGTTCCTGCCTAATGCCGATCATTGTGCGCTCATTTCCCAAAAAAATGCCGCTGTTTTCATGATTTAGTATTTATTCCTCTGCCGTGCTCCAGGCCCTTTTCCGACCTTGCGATCAAGGGATAAAATACGTCCTCCCAAACAATTTTTGCACATATCCGCGGTCTCATCAATGCAGGCTTTGGACGGATAAATCTCATATAACTTGCGGTACTTGGTCGGCGTGACATTGGGCATAACCACATTGGCCCCGCGCTTAAGCGCCATTTCCCTGCCGTCTTCACGATTCACGGTGGCCAAAGCCGTGGTGGCAGGTAAATTGGCTTCGGGGCATAAAATCCGGGTTAAAGCCACTGCCTTGTGCGTAACCACTTCCGTATTCGGAACCTGATCCGGCTGATTTGTATTGACCTTGGCCAAAGGTGTATCCGGATGCGCCAAGTGTGGACCAATGCCGATCATGTCAAAATCTCGCTCCCTGAACCAAAGTAAATCCTTGGCTAGAATACCGTAAGTCTGTCCTGGAATACCCACCATGACCCCTGAACCAACCTCGTATCCCAAGGCAAACAAACGGTCAATATTTGCCTTGCGGGAACCGTGGGGTTCCCCAGGATGAATGACCTGCATGAATGCATCATCCGTAGTCTCTATCCTGAGCAGGTAACGGTCCGCACCCGCTTGTTTCCACAAACGGAAAACTGCTTCCGAACGTTCTCCCAAGGAAAGCGTAATTGCCAAACCGGCTTCGCGTTTGATCCAGCGGATTAAATCCGCCATCACTTCGGGGTCCAACCCGGGGTCTTCGCCTGATTGCAGCACCACTGTGCCATACCCCAAAACCTTGGCCTCCAAAACACAGGCTTTAATTTCCCCAACCGTCATCCTGTAACGCTCCAGGTTTTTCCTCTCGCCCCGGAGTCCGCAATACAAACAATTCCGCGAACAATAGTTCGAAAGCTCAATCAAACCGCGAAAATAAACTTCATCTCCCACGGTCTGCTTGCGCACTTTATCCGCGGTTTGCCAAAGCAGTTCCAAACGCTCCGGGTTCGTTTCCCGCAGCCAAGCCTCTATGGTTTCCAATGTCATAAACCGGGTTAACATCATGCATTCCTTTTACACCTAAAAAAACATCGATTCAATCATAAAAAAACGGGGGGCAAGCTTAGGCTTGCCCCCCGCCGATAATCTCGAAATATTATACAATGGCTTTTCCCCGGTTGATGTAGTGCGTATGCAGAAGATGATGGCTCTTTTCACTGCAAGGCCCGTCCGTGAAAAATTCCTTGTATATCTTAAGCACGTAGGGGTTTTCATGGGACTTGCGGATTTTCTGGGACTCATCCTCAGCGTAAATGGCTTTGGCCCGGGCCTCGCGGATTTCGGGTGAAGTCGGTATGGGTTGCCCACCGCCTCCCAAACACCCGCCCGGACAGGCCATGAATTCTATAAAGTGGCACTCTGAAAATTTACCGCCGGCTTTGATGTCCTCCATGACTTTTTTGGCATTGGCAGTTCCGTGCGCCACGGCGATTTTAAGCGTCGCCCCGTTGAGGAAATCCCAATTCGCTATTTTCAAATTCTTTAAAATTTCCGGAACCGGTCCGACTTGCGGAATTTTCAATTCCATATACTTAATGCCTTCAAATCCGCGAATCGGCTTTACCTCCAGATTTTCAAATACCTGTTCAGCCTTTAAACCGGTGACAATCTCTACGACCGAACGCAGTGCGGCTTCCATAACCCCGCCCGTGGCCCCAAAGATAACGCCCGCGCCTGAGGCTTCGCCAAAAGGATCGTCAAAATCGCTTTTGGGCAGCGAAAGCAGATCTATGCCCGCTTCCTGAATCATTTGGGCCATTTCCCGGGTGGTTAACCCATAATCAATGTCCTTGTAGCCGGAATCCGACATTTCCGGGCGATTGCATTCGAATTTTTTCGCTGAGCAGGGCATCAAAGCCACGGTAACGATTTTGGCGGGATCAATATTGTTTTTCTGGGCATAATACGTTTTCATGATGGTCCCGAACATTTGCTGCGGGCTTTTCGCCGTGCTCATATTGGGAATGTATTCCGGGAAAAAATGTTCCAGGTATTTAACCCAACCCGGGGAGCAGGAAGTGAATTGCGGAAGCGCAACGCCGGCATCTTTGTCAACCAAGGCTTTTTTCAGCCGCAATAACAATTCCGTGCCTTCTTCCAGTATGGTCAAATCCGCCGTGAAATCCGTGTCAAATACTTTGCTGAATCCGCAACGGCGCAGCGCGGTATTCATTTCCCGCGTCAAGGAAGTTCCCGGCGCAGCGCCAAAAGCCTCGCCAATGGCGGCCCGGGGGCTGGGCGCGGTTTGAATAATCACATGCTTGTCCGGGTCGTCAATGGCGGCCCAAATATCGTCCGAGGGGTCATTGGCCCGCAGCGCACCGGTGGGACAACGGTTTATGCACTGGCCGCAATTAATGCAAACAACATCCGCGAGCGGCTTGTCCATGAAGGTGGCAATCTTAGTCTGAGCTCCGCGATTGATGGCTTCCAGCACACCGACTTCCTGGAGATCAATACAGGTGCGCACGCACCGGCGGCACAAAATGCACTTATTCATATCCCGGACCACGGAATAGGAGGAACTGTCCACCACATACTTGGGCTCATGCACGTGCCCAAAACGGTAAAAATCCACGCCGTATTCCTTGGCCAAGGATTGCAGTTCACAGTTGTTGTTCCGCACGCAGGAGTAACATTCTCCATAGTGCTCCGAGAGCATCAAGTCCAAAATATGCCTGCGGGCTCTTCTCACCTTCGGGGTGGAGGTTTGCACCACGATCGGCTCGGTAATCGGATAGGAACAGGCTGTCTGCAGGGCTTTTTGCCCTTCCACTTCCACCACGCAGATCCGGCAAACGCCCGCCACGCAAAGATCCGGATGGTAACACAGCGTAGGGATATGAATATTGACTTGCTTGGCTGCCTGTAAAATAGTGGTTCGGGCTGTGACTTCCACAATTTGCTGATTAATCGTTACTTTAATTTTAACGCCTTCCGCCGCCATGCGGCAGGAAACCTCATCCTCATTGAGCCGCTGGCTGACGGGTGTACGGGTATCCACCCCACAGGGGGCTGGATTGTTACTCACATTTTTTTCCGGGGTCATGCGCGTGTTCCTCCTTTTTCCAGCTGAACCGTTTCATGAACTTTGCCTAGAATTTCATCTTTGAAATATTCGGTAATGCTCAAAAAAGCATTGGGTGAGGACTGGCCCAAACCGCATTTACTGGCCAACTGCATGCTTTTGCCCAAATTCTGGAGCTCACGCAGGTATTTAATGGAACACTTGCCTTCTTCGAGCATTTCCACCCCTTCCAACAGCCGCCGGTTGCCAATACGGCAGGGTGTGCATTGCCCGCAGCTTTCTTCATTGAAAAATTCCAGGAAATTTTTAGCGACATTAAGCATGCTGGTATCTGGCCCCAGAACAATAACCGAGCCGCCGGTGGGAATATCCTCGAAAGCGATAATATGCTCGAATTGCGAACGCGGAACACACCGGCCGGAAGCCCCTCCAACCTGCACTGCCTTGGCATCTTCGCCGCCGACTTTCCGCAAGAGCTCCGAGATGGTGACGCCGTAGGGAAATTCATAAATGCCCGGATGGGCACAATTGCCCGACACGGAAAAAAGTTTGGTTCCGGTCGATAATTTGGTACCCTGCTGCTTCAGCCAACCCGGTCCTTTGGCCAGGATATGCGCCGCCATGACAAACGTTTCCACGTTATTGACAATGGTGGGATTGGAGTTATACCCGGTATTGACCGGGAACGGCGGGCGGTTCCTCGGCTCGCCACGCTGCCCTTCCAGGGATTCAATCAAAGCGGTCTCTTCGCCGCATACGTAGGCGCCGGATCCCAGGCGAATATCGACATCAAAAGTAAAACCTTTTTTACCGAGAATATCCGCACCCAGCAAATGCTGCGCCCGGCGCGCATCCACCGCCTTTTGCAAGGATTTCAATAGATACGAATACTCACCCCGCAAATAAACAATGCCGCTTTTAGCGCCCAAGGCATAGCCGGCAATGGTCATGCCTTCTAGGACCAAGTCTGGGTAATCGGAGATCAACATGCGGTCTTTAAAGGTTCCGGGTTCCCCTTCGTCGGCATTGCAGACCACATATTTTTGTTCGGACTTGCTCTTGGCTGCCAGTTCCCATTTAATGTGCGTGGGAAATCCGGCGCCACCGCGGCCCTTAAGCCCGGATTCCTTGATGATTTGGATCACGTTTTCAGGCGTGCCTTGGATTGAGGCTTTCAAGCCCTGATTTAAATCATTATTGGATAAAACTCCGGATTCCACGGAGACGCCGGTTTTCACATTGGATTGCACGGCAGCTTCACTGTTGAGTGTATTTCGGCCTTGGAGCGCAAACACGCCGAAACTGCGCCGGCAAGCTTCCAAAATATCAAAAACCTGGTCAGCCGTGACCTTGGTAAAAACATAATCATTAATCAACAAGGCCGGTCCTTGGTCGCACATGCCCAGGCAATTGGCCCAAAAGAGTGAAAAACGTCCGTCTGCGGTTGTTTCCCCAAACTTGATTCCCAATTCATTCTGAAGTTGCCGGGCAATAACATCCTTGCCGGCGAGTTCGCAGGAAATAGTCCGGCAAAGACGGATAACAAAATTCCCTTGCTGGCTGGTGGAAAGAAATGAGTAAAAACTGACCACCCCATAAACTTCCACCGGATGTATGGACAGCAGGCGGGCAACCTCCTGTAAGGCAAAATCGCTGATGTGGTGATGCTTGGTTTTGATGGCTTGCAGAATAGGCAAAAGGCTTTGGCGCTGATAATTGTACTTGGCGGCGAGATCCTCAATTTCCTGACTCAGTCGTAGACGTTCGCTTTCCAGCATGCTCTGTCTCCTCTCGGCAGGTTCTCCATTTGATTGTGGAGGGGATACTACGATTAATGCGGGAATAATGGATTCGTTCCCATACAATAATTTGCAATATTATACGGAAATGGTCTTAAAAAATAAAGCTCAATTATTATGCCGGTTATTCAATTTTCCCGTCAGCGGAAGGCATCCCATTCCTGTTCAAAAAAAATAACCCAACCCGGCCATGGGACGTATTTCGGATACAAACGCGTAAAATCCGAACGTGCTGCGGCAAATGAACTGCTGCTGATCATCTTTCCGCGGAAGGCCATCCAAAGCAAGGCCAGGGACGGCGCGCGCGATTCCCCACGCTCGCTGATCAGCACCACTTCATCGCGTTTCAATACCTGATCGATTAGATTCAGGTGCAAATTGAATTGTTCAACACTATAATTCGGTATCTCTAAATTAGTGATATCAATAAAGACCGATTGATTTTCCCCGTTTGCTTTCAGGCCTTTTTTTATCCCGATGCACTGCGGCAGGTCTTTTTTATGGCGTGAATGCGCACAAGGCCAATGGCAGGAATAAATCAGCGAATATCCTTGCCTCAACAATCCCTGGCTTTCATTGCATTGCGCCAAATATAATTTTTCCGCTAATTTAAACATGGTTTCCAGTCCGCAGGCGAAATGGCTTATCCACCTTTACTATCGGCACAATTCGAATCAATAATGAGGCAGGAACTTTACCGCAGAGGCGCAGAGGCCGCAGAGAAAGATTTGCTCTGCGATCTAAGCGCCTCTGCGGTGAAGATGAATTTTCAGGAATATTTTTTTTTCCATTCGGATAATGCGTTTAAGGCATCCAACGGCATCATCCGGTCAATATCCAACCGTTGGATCTGCTCAAGCAACTCGGGGCCGCGCGGATCTTCAAACAGGCTGGGTTGTTCTCCCGGGATTTCGCCCATATGCAGCGCCAGGCGCGAATTTCCCGAATCCGTATAATTGGCCCGCTCCAAATTCGTCAATACTTCCCGCGATCGTTCTATAACCGCCGCGGGCAACCCGGCCAGCCGGGCGACCTGGATGCCGTAGGAACGATCGGCACTGCCTTCGATTATTTTCCTGAGGAAAATAATATCCTCTTTCCATTCCCGGACCGCAATATTGAAATTTTTCACCCGCGCCTTGGACAACGCCAGTTCGGTGATTTCATAATAATGGGTGGCAAACAAAGTCTTGGCGCCTACCGTGTCATGCAGGTATTCCACCACGGCCCAGGCAATGGAAACCCCATCAAATGTGCTGGTTCCCCGTCCCACTTCATCCAAAATTACCAACGAGCGCGTGGTGGCATTTTTTAGTATATTGGCAGTCTCCGTCATTTCCACCATAAACGTGCTTTGGCCGGCCGCCAAATTATCCGACGCCCCCACGCGCGTAAAAACCCGGTCCACCAAACCGATCTGCGCTTCTGCCGCCGGTACAAAACCGCCGATCTGCGCCATGATGACCGCCAGAGCCAGTTGGCGCAAATACGTGGATTTTCCGGCCATATTGGGGCCGGTCAAGACCATAATTTGCTGGTTCGCATTGTCCAAGTAAACATCATTCGGCACAAACGGGCTTGCGGTCAACTGCTCCACAACCGGATGCCTGTTGCCGCGGATACGCAAAATCCCGCTCTCATCCATGTGCGGACGGCAGAAATTATTCCTGCTGGCCGACTCCGCCAGGGAGACCAATACATCCAAATCCGCAATCATATCCGCGGCTTTTAAAATTCCGGAAAGCTCGGCGGCAACCAACTCACGGATTTTCAAGAAAAGCTCCAATTCCAACACCATGAGTTTTTCTTCCGCGCCTAAAACCTTTTGTTCATATTCCTTTAACTCCGGTGTGATGTAGCGCTCGGCATTGACCAGCGTTTGTTTTCTTTGGTAATCCTCGGGCACCAATTTGGAATTGGCTTTGGAAACCTCGATGTAATATCCAAAAACCGAATTGTATTCAACTTTAAGCGATCCAATACCGGTGCGTTCGCGTTCGCGTACTTGCAGATCCGCAATAAAACTCTTCCCTGTCTTAGCCAGCGAACGCAGCTCATCCACCTCGGGATGATACCCTAATCGGATAATGCCGCCTTCTTTAATTGAAAGCGGGGGTTCGGCCATCAATGCATGCGCCAATAACCGCTGAACGGTTTGGCATTCCGGCATTCCCGATGCCATGCGTGTGAGAATTTCCGAATGGGTTCCCAGCAGTGCGGTTTTCAAGGCGGGAATATGCGTTAACGAGGAGCCCAAAGCAACCAAATCACGCGCGTGTGCGGCGCTGCTGCCCACCCGCCCGGCCAGTCTTTCCAAATCGTGAAAACTTTTTAAAATTTCCGTCAGATTCCGGCGGAGTTGCAAGGATAACTGCAACTCCGTTACTGCCGCTTGCCGTGCATGAATTTCCTTTAAATTCAGCAAAGGCCGGAGAATCCATTGGTACAATCGCCTCCCGCCCATGGCCGTGTGCGTAAAATCCAAAACGTGAAGCAAAGTATTCCGGCGCGAACCATCCGCCGAATTGCGTACCAATTCCAAATTCCGGACCGTCGCCTGATCCAAAATCATATGCGACTGCAGGGTATAGGGGGTTAGTGAGCGAATATGCACAAGCGTTCCGCGCTGGGTTTCCAAGAGATAATGCAAGGCAGCAGCCGCCGCGCCCAGGCCCGGTTCCAACTCACCGCACCCGAACTGATCCAAAGAAGAAATCCGGAAATGTTCCAGCAATTGGATCCGCCCTGCTTCCGCATCAAACCTGAAACCCGGTTGTTGCGTCACATAGGTAAATTCCAATGCCGCCAAACGTCTTCGCAGGGACTCGGCCAAATCATCGGGAATCAACAATTCCGCCGGACGCAACCGGTTGAGTTCAATGAACAAGCCATCCAACGTCTCCGCGGACCGAAACTCGGTGACTAAAAATTCACCCGTGGAAAGATCCACGGCCGCCAAACCGATCCCAACCGCGCCCAAGGCAATGGCTGCCAAATAATTATTTTGTTTGGCATCCAAACTATTGGCTTCTAAAATCGTACCCGGCGTAATAATCCGCACCAGCTCGCGCTTGACCATGCCCTTCGCCTTGCGCGGGTCTTCCACTTGCTCAACCACGGCAACTTTCCGCCCGGCCTTTAACAGCTTGGCAATGTACCCTTCCGCGGCATGGTACGGCACGCCGCACATGGGGATTTTATTCGCCCGGCCTTCCCCCGAGGAACGCGCCGTCAAGGTAATATCCAACAACCCCGATGCCTCCTTGGCATCCTCTCCAAAAAGCTCATAAAAATCACCCAAACGGAAAAAAAGCAGCGCATCGGGGTTTTCCTGTTTGATCCGCCGATATTGCTGCATCATCGGCGATAAATTTTCAGATTCAATCTTGCTCACGTAATTACCTCGTTGAGGGTTGATCAGCCGTTTTCAGGCCATGATACTTTTTACGATGATTACACAGCTGCGTTTCCAATGCCATGTCATTTCGAGGAGCATTAGCGACGAGAAATCTAAAAAAACGTGTGAATTAGATTTCTCGCTTCGCTCGAAATGACAATTATTTATCCAAAACGCCGCTGTCGTGTTAAACACGTCAAAGTTTAGACGGCTTAGGTTTACCATGATTTCCCGCGTTTTCTCCTTGGGCAACAAATGGAACGATCAGGGCAGGCAGCGCTTCTTTTTTAGTCAATTGAGTGGAAATTTGTTCCGCCAATTGCCTTTGGTTGTAACAGCCGACCCGAACCTGGTGAAATACGCTATCCGTTGTTTTAACCTCCAGCGAATAGGCCGAGAACCCTTTACTTTTCAATTTCCGCACTAAAATTTGCGCATATTCCGGTTTGGAAAAGGCGCCAACCTGAACACAATACTTTTCATTGCCAATTTCCTGATCCCCCTTTTTTTTATGCAACGCCGCAGGGGCTTCCAAATTTCCGGCATTTTTCGGGGTTTGCCGGGCAGTATCCGGCTGATTCAAGTTTTTTTGTTTTTCCAATACCTGGGAGCTCAATTCACCACTGGGATAATTTTTCATATATTGGGCATAATAGCGCCGGGCGGCTTCAGGGTTATTACGTTCCTGTTCCACATCACCCATCCCGGCCAGCGCTGCGCCGGCCAATGCTGAATTGGGATATTGGGCGGCAATTCCATTGAATGCGTCAAACGCCGCAGGCAAATTTTTCATGGCCAAATAACATAACCCCACATAATACATGGCGCGGATTTTCCGGCTGCCGCGGCTTTGCGCAATGAAGCGGAATTGCTTCAACGCCGTTTCGTATTGCGCTAAGCCGTATTCATTATTCGCCAATCCCCACCGCGCCTCCCACGCCCATTCGGTTTGTTCTGCCTGCCGAATGATTTCAGTGTACAATTTCTCAGCACGTTCCGGTTCGGATTCCAAATCCGCCAGCCGGAGTTGCACAGCCCAATGCCAGCGTGATTTGGGAAATTGAAGTTGAAATTCCGCAAATTTTTCCTGAGCCTCATCCCAATGTTGTTGGTTAAAAAGAAGCATGGCGCTGCTGTAGGATGCTTCTTCCACAGCCGTTTCAATGGTCCATCCCTTGGCTGCCGGCATCAACCCCAGGCATGCGCACAGATAAACCCATATCCATATCCTCATCAGCCGCTCTTTTTGCATTTTTACCTCAAGTACCCTGTGGCTTGTCCCGCCGGGAGCCTTCGTTTGGCCGGCGCAGGGCGCTTCATCGGCCCTTACCATAATCGATTTTCTTTCAAAAAACAACCAAAAAGATCCCGGCGATTTTCCGCGTTTTTTGCACCGGCGAGGGATATTTTTTTGTTGATATTATATTTTATTATATTATAATATCCTATATTAGGAGGGGACGAACTATGATTATCAATTTTTATATTTCCGATCAGGAAACCCGTTTAATCGATCAATTGAGGCTTATTTCCGAGGAGAAAAACCGCAGTGTCAGTTATATCATTCGCGAGGCTTTGGAATCCTATGTTGGAGTATCTTCAAAAATAAAAAAAGTATCCAAAAAGGAGGCGAGACGGTGAGTGCCAAACGCTTGAATGACCGGGTTGAGGTTGAATTGCCCATTAGCTTCAGGTTGGACACGCAAGCACAACCTTTTGAAATGCTGGGACGGGTTGATAACCTCAGCATTAACGGAATGAAAATCAGTTTCCCCAACCCTGTTCACTCCATTACTTCAAAAGTCATTGATTTTGTGCTTGAATTGCCGAAACCGTTTAAACGCATTAAGGGCAATGGTGAGATTCAATGGAAACGCTGGGATGCTGAAAAAAAATGTACAACCTGCGGTTTAAAACTTTCACCGCTGAGTATTAATCATTTGACGGATTTGGACACCATTATTAATGAAATCCAGGATGAGCCGGAAAAAACACTGTAATCTTTTTATATCCTTCACCGCAGAGGCGCAGAGGACGCAAAAAAATACTTAAAAAACACTCTGCGATCTCAGCGTCTCTGCGGTGATGTGGGTTATTGATTGAAATAAATTTTCTCGATCTGAATTGAACGCCCTGAGACGATATTGGGCACAAAGATTTCAATGCGCTGCAATTGGCCGTTCCCTTTATTCAATTCTATTGTGATTTCAGTCTTAAAAACGCCGGTGCTTGGAAATACCGGACCATAGGCATCATCCCACAGGCTGAACGATTCCAGGGCATCCGTTTCATAGTGCAGTGCAACCCATTCTTCCCCGGAATTCTTCAATTCCCGGTAGGTTTTGGGTATTTGTCGGCTTAAAAAATCGTACCAACGGTTCAGCGTATAGGCATTGACGATTTTCTCCCGTACCCGCTGATTTCGTATTTCGGTCCATTGTTGGTTTCGCTCCGTCCAGAGGAAAAATTTATCCTGCTCTATCTTCCAAGCGGATTGATTCACCCCTTCACGTTGCCAACCTTTATAGTCATCCGGCAAAGAAACGCGTTTCACTTGTTGCCGCACCATAATTTTTTCATCGCCGGCAATCATCTGCGGAATCATTGTCAAAGACTCATAGGTAAGAAATGATTTTAACGTTTTTAAGTATTGCGCGCATTGCCGGGCGTATTTTTCCCCGCCGGGTTGCGGTTCGCTCTCGGTTAGGGTGGCGCGGATTTTCTTGTATTTCCAATAGGCTTCCCAAGCCAGCAAACGTTCAGCCCACATAGGCTCGGCAGCGGATAATTTCCCCACCCAATCGCGGGTTTCATCCGGCCGATCATTTAAAACCGCCAAGGCTCCGCGGTAATAATTCAGCTTTTCGGAATTAAGTTTCCAATCGTTTTCTAAAAACGGCATCAAGGCCTGACTGTGCGCCGCATCTCCCGCTTCCAAATTTTGCCAGGCCAACATCCCGACTATTTTCTTTTGATTTTCTTCGGAAAAAATCTGCCTGCCGATCTCTGTTTGCAGGGTCAAACGGACCGCGGGATAAACCGAACTGTATTGCTCCAATTTTTCCCAAATCCGTTCCTTAAATACGGTGCTGCCCTGGTTGATAAACTCCCCTTGCGCGTTGATCGAATTCGTTGCCGCAGATGCGTCTGCCTGAAAGCTTCTCAGGCTGGCCTGGACAACCGCAGTGTTTCCCGTGGCAAAAAAAACCGCCCATTGCTCTTCCAGTATGCCGGGATTCACCGCCGGCTTTTCCAGAATAACTTCCGGCGCAGCATTCCCGGCCAAAGCGGCCTGTTCCAGCATCAAACGCCGGTCATCATCCTCTTCCAACTGCGCCCAATGGTTTAAACCGGCCGTCACTCCGGGGTCTTTGGAACGCTTAAATATTTCAAGCAATATTCTTTTTTGCGCCCAATACGATTGAGGAAATAGAGACTCCGCATGGTGTAAAACAGCCGGATTGGTTGCGGCCAAAACGGCAAAAAAACGCGCGCGCGAGGCGACATACAAGCGATAGTCCTTATCCTGGCTCCCGCCCGCCGTGCCTGTGACGTGAATATAATAATCCAAGGCTTCGGTGAGCCGGTGGGGCTGGGGATTGACGGCATACGTGTAATACAACTCATCAAATTCCTGTGGTTGCAGTGCGGCCCACGCTTGGGTGCACAGCCCCAAAACCACCAGCCATCCAGACCATCTGAAAAAACGCTTCATGTTAAATACTCGCTTCACGTAAAAAACGCGCTGCATCCTCAGGCAAGGTGGGATTAATATAATAATCAGTTCCCCATTCAAAACCCGTAAAGCGGGCCAACCTGGGAATAAGTTCAATGTGCCAATGATACAAATGGGCATCTGCGGTTTGAAAAGGCGCCGTATGCAAGACCCAATTGTAGGCAGGATCTTTCAATACCCGCTGATACCGCGTTAAAACTTCCTGCATGATCCTCACACAGGCGCGCAATTCCGATTTCCCCAAGCCCGTAAAATCCGCATGATGCTGCTTGGGCAAAATCCAAGTTTCAAACGGAACGCGGGAAGCATACGGAGCCAGGGCGATAAAAAATTCATTTTCGGAAATTAATCGTTCCGGTGTGCGCGTGTCCTGGCGGATAAGGTCGCAATAAATGCAGCGGCCGCGGTAAGCATGATAACGGCGCACGCCTTCCAGTTCATCCGCTACCGTTTTGGGGACAATGGGCAAGCCGATCATTTGTATATGGGGATGGGCAACATTGGCGCCGGCAAATTCGCCGTGGTTTTTAAAGGCTTGTATGTATTGAATGCGAATGTCTTTTTTGAGGTCTATAAACCGATCGCGCAAGATTCCCAAAACCTGTTCCCCATGCTCGATTGGCAAATTGTCCAAATTGTGCAGATGATCCGGACTCTCGATCAATATTTCGTTGGCGCCTATGCCATTCAATCTGTCATACATGCCGTCCCCATGCGAATCCAAAAGGCCTTCCACGCGCAGAACCGGGAATTTGTTGGGGATGACGCGAATTTCCCACTTGGAATCATTGGCCACGGAATTTGCCGGCCTCTGTGCCATGATCTCCGGCGGGGTCAAGGACTCGTGTCCGGGGCAAAATGGACAAAGCGAACCGGCCGGTGTCCCGCTTTGAGGCGCGGTGTTGAGCGCTTGCCGAAATTCCGTGGCAAATACAACCCAGCGGCCGGTGATCGGATCTTTTCTTAGCTCAGACAACGGATGCTCCCGATTTTAGAAATGGTTTTATACCCTGCGGCGGGCCGCGGGTAAATTCATTTTTTTTCGGCTACAAACGGCTTTCTCAAACCCGCAATGGACGCGCGCTGCATTTCAATTTTATTATCGCCCAATTTTAAAAAAACGGTATTTTCACTTTCATTGAATCCAACGATCGTCCCAAACATGCCCCCAGTGGTCAAAACCTCATCGCCTTTTTTTAAAGCCTTTAAAAGCTCCTGATGCTTTTTTTGCTGTTTGCGCTGGGGAAGAATGAACAGCACATAAAAAAGTACAAAAATCAGCACCAAAGGCAGTAATGACATTAAACCTGCCATAGGATCAGCAGCGCCTGCGGCTCCTCCGGAACCAGCTGGTGTCGTTCCCATTGCCATCATCATATCTGTTTTCATTAATCATGCTCCTTTTTAATAATAAAATACGATTTAGTCGTGCGGATCCGAGGATCGGTATTTTGCCATGAAATCCCGCCGGGCGGCGTCAAAATCCTTTGAAAAAATGGCTTTTTTAATGAAATCGGTCAACTTTAGCATGAACGTCAAATTGTGTAAAGTGGAAAGTCGCAGTGCAATCAGTTCTTGGGTGTTGAACAAATGCCGCAAATAGGCACGCGAATAATTCGCACACAAGGCGCAATTGCACTCCGGATCAGGCGCAGACCAATCACGGCTGTATTTCGAATTCCGAACCACCAAACGCCCCCGCGAGGTATATAGCGTGCCATTGCGGGCAATGCGTGTGGGCATGGCGCAGTCGAACATATCCACGCCCCGGCCAATGGCATCCCATAAATCTTCCGGAGTGCCTACTCCCATAAGGTAACGCGGTTTATCTTCAGGTAAAAGCGGCGTGAGGTAATCCAGGACTTCATTCATGAGCATAGGCCCTTCCCCCACCGATAACCCGCCTATGG
Source organism: Candidatus Goldiibacteriota bacterium (assembly GCA_020052235.1). GTDB lineage: Bacteria > Oederibacteriota > JAAXVQ01 > JAAXVQ01 > JAAXVQ01 > JAAXVQ01. Next base: position 31,457 of record JAGVPM010000127.1, on the reverse strand, counting down.
CATATCCTGGAAAATCCATGGCCGTCAGGTCGCGGGCGGATTGTTCCCGCGCCGCCCGGATAACGCCGCCTTGGATAATGCCGAACAGCATTTGCGTACCGCCCAATTTCTCATGGTGATCCAGGCAACGCCGCGCCCATAGGCTGGTTAATTCAGCCGATTGCCGTATTTCTTCAACCGTTGACGGGTAAGAAGCACATACATCCAGGGCCATCATGATATTGGCTCCCAAGGCATGTTGCAGTTCCATATTGGATTCAGGCGTGAATAAATGACGCGAACCGTCCAAGTGCGAGGTAAATTCTATGCCTTCGGTTTTTATTTTCCGCAAATCCGAAAGAGAAAAAACCTGAAAACCGCCTGAATCGGTGATAATCCCCCGTTTCCAGCGCATGAAGCGGTGCAATCCGCCGGCGTCACGGACTATGTCCGAGCCCGGGCGTAAATATAGATGATAGGCGTTGGCCAAGATGATTTGAACTCCCAATGCCTCCAAATCCAATGAATCCAAGGTTTTAACCGTGGCCCGCGTTCCGACGGGCATAAAAACAGGAGTTTCAACCTCAAACCCGTCCGGAAAACATAAGCGTCCAATACGCGCACGTTGATGCGTTTGCAATACTTCAAGTGTGGACAAAAATAACTCCCATTAACTGGCCAAACGGCCCAAATCCCGGTCCGGCCGGGTTAATTCAAGCGGAAGAATAAACGTAAAAACACTACCCTTGCCTGATTTTATCTCCACCCAAATCTTCCCGCCATGGGCTTCCACCAAATAGCGCACAATGGTCAACCCCAATCCCGAACCGGAAATTTTTTGCGTTTTTTCATTTTCAACCCGATGGAACGGTTCGAAAATATCATCCAATTGATCTGCCGGAATCCCTTCGCCCTGATCCTCCAGGCTGATGGCCAACGCCGGAAAATATCCGGGTGAATCCAGGATCACATGGGAACGATGCCAGCCATTCCTAAACCTCGGCGCCAACCATTGAGTAATATTGAGCTGAATGGCTCCTTCAGTATATTTCAGTGAATTTTGCAATAAATTTTGGAATATTTGCCGCATTTTTTCCGGATCCACAATAATCTTGGGAATTTTAGCGGCACATTTTACGGTCAACGCACGCTTGTTTTTTTTCTGCAGTTCCTGCACCACATCAGCCGCGAGCTTGGCCACATCCACGGTCATCAACTTTAACGAAATCTTACCTGCCTCAATGTTGGCCAAATCAAGCATGTCATTGAGTATGTTCATCAAACGCTGCGATTCCCGGTAAATATTCTGGAGATATTTGGTTTGAATGGATTCGTGCAATTGGCGCTCCACCAGCAAGCTGGCAAAACCCAAAATGCTGGTCATGGGCGTGCGCATGGTGTGGCTGGCAATAGCCACAAATTCCGATTTCATGCGGTTGATTTCTTTTTCGCGGCTTATGTCTTCTATGATCAACCCGCGCCCGATAAACCGCTGGTCGCGATCCTTGACCGGAAACATAGTCAGCCGGATGTCCGTCACATCCGGACGGTATAATGTAAATTCCAACACCGGATGATCAACGATGTTCATCAAAGCGCGCAAATACGCCGCTTGAATGCTTTGCGGTTCCTTGGCATTTTCCAGCAGGCGCTCCGGAATCAAGGAAGCGGAAGCGCCCACCAATTTGGGCGCCGGTACATGGAGATAATGAGCGGCTTGTTCGTTAATAAAAACGATTTCCTCATGAAAATTAGTCAGGATCAAACCATCGGACACCGAATTAATAATGGCATCCAGCTTTCCTTTTTCTTCAATTAAATTATCGTAAAAGCGGGCATTTTCCAGGGCAATGGCGACAATGCGCGCCAAGGTTTCCAGTTGTTGCAATTCAATCTGGGAATAACGCCTCATCTCCAAGGCATGCAGGGATACCACGCCGTAGGTTCTTTGCCGCCCAATCATAGGCGCGTAAATGGAAGAAAAGCCCGGGTGCGTGTCCGGGGTTTTGGGTTCCGTTTTCTTGATGTTTTTCTTCATGGCAGCGTTATTCGGTTTTTCTTTTTTTCCCAATTCCGGAACCGGGATCATTAAATCATCCATATGAAACGGGGTGTCGGATAAACTTATGACGTGCCCAATGTCCAAGCATTGTTTAAAAGGTTGGGCGGTAATCGAAAAACGCTGTTCCCGTAAAAAACGCCGGGACAAACCGGTGGCATGCTGCGGATACAGTTCCCGGTTGCGTTCATCCATTAAATAAATCGCCGACACTTTCACGTCATAAAACCGGCACAAATAATCCAAAAGAATTTCACAAAACTCCTGAATGTTCAAATTATTGGAAATCGCCTCCACCAATTTGAACAAACTCGAAAATTTATGCTTTAAAAACGATTGCTGGGCTTGAATAATGTTCTCTTGAAATTGCAAATACGGCTTGGCGACCCCGGAATCAATGCGGTTGAATAAATCACCCAGCAACATGTCAAATTCAAGCAAATGGCGTACCTGTAAATCACGATTTTTCTGAAATCCTTTTTTCACAAAACGATAAATAACCGCGCGCGCAATGTGGAACGTTTCCAATAATTCGTCCAAGGGAAACCCCTGCCGCGCGCGTTTTTCGCCCAATTCCGCCAGGGCGGCGGTAAACTTATCCAGCTCAACATTTTTTCCCTTAAAATACTCCAGCATGAACTGTAAATTATGCCGGGTTACCTCGCGGACATTTTCTTTTTCACTCAGGGACGCACTGCGATAGCGCGCCAGCTTCTTTTCATATTCGCCTATCATTTCGGCGATCATATCATTCAGATGTTGATCTAAAAAAGTAATCAGCCTTAGCATGACACCCCCCTCTTAGAGTACAGGCTGGGGCCGGATGGGCAGCAGCACCGTAAAAACGGTTTGCTGTCCCAATTCACTCCAGGCCCACACCCTTCCTCCGTGCGCTTCCACAATGCGTTTGACGATCGCCAAACCCAACCCTGTTCCCCGAATCGTATGCACCGCGGTCTCAACGCGGTGAAACGGAATAAAAATCAGGGATAATTGATCCGCCGGAATTCCCTGCCCAAAATCGACTACGCGTATTTCCAGCAACGGCAATAAATTTTCGCTCTCATCCGCCGGAATTTCCCATTGGGGATTTAAGGTTTCATGCTGTGCGATTTCGATCCGTATCTCTTTTCCGGGCAGAGAATATTTATCCGCATTGGAGAGCAAATTCCACAGTACCTGCGTCAATTTGTCCCGGTCCCCAGGCAGAGTTTCCACCTGGGATTGAACCGCAATATGAATTTCGCGCCGGTCCTTTAATTGGGCGTGAAACGCATTCACCACATCCTGAACCAACCCGGATATCTTGATTTGTTTTTTATCCAATATGCCTTCGCCGCTTTCCAGGTAACTGATATCCAGCATATCGTTAAGAATCCGGGTCAACCGCTCCGCTTCTTTATGGATTTGTTCGGTGTACCGCCGTCCCAATTCCGCCGGCAATTCCTGGGTAAGTATAATCTCGGAAAACCCCAGGATGCTGGTCATGGGCGTCCGCAACTCGTGGCTGGCGATGGAAACAAATTCCGATTTAATGCGTTCAATCTCGCGTTCGTGGGTCATATCCTCGATTAAAACACCCCGCCCGGCAAATTCCCCCTTGGGATCGCTCACCGGGAATACTTTCAAGCGCATGTCCGTACGCCGCGTAGTAACAATATGGTATTCAATCACGTTCGGCCGGGTCGGATAACTCTCGGCGTGTTCCAATTTACGGGTAAGCAATTCCGGGTCCTTGACGACTCCCAATAAATATTCCTTTAAGGCCGACAACGGTTTTCCCAGCAAGTCATCGATCTGCCGTCCCAAGTATTGCGCGCCCCGGGCATTAACAAAAGCAATGCGGCCTTGGGGATCCACCAGCATCAACCCTTCGGTCATGGATTGTACAATGGCTTCAAAACGCCCTTTTTCCTCGGCAATGGCCTGATCCAGGTGCGCTTTTTCAACGGCAATCGCCTTTAGTTCCAATTCACGCTGCAGCAGCAGATTCCAGCCCAGCACGATCATGGCCACCAACAACGAGCCTCCCACAAAAACAAAAACCCAACGGATGACCCGGCGCGATAAGGGCGTTTGGGGCTGAATTTCTTCCCCGAACCATTGCCGGAAAATCCGTTCCCGTTCTCCGGAGGTTTCCATATCCTTTAGCGCCTGAATGAGGCGCCGCGCCAGCGCAGCTTTGTTCTTCTTAACCACCAATCCGTAATGCGCGTGCGCCACTTCCGAACCGATCATTTTAATCTGCGCTTGTTTTTTATGCTCGCCTAAATAGCGCAGGGTACTCAACCGCTCCCCGGCATACGCGTCCACCCGGCCGGAACGCAAATACTCCAGGCCTTTTTCCAAGGAATCCACCAGCACCACTTGAATATCCGGCAGGCTCTTGAAACGTTCGTAGGCCGCATCATCGCCCAGCACCGCCACCCGTTTCCCGTTTAAATCGCGCAAACGTGAAATGTCAAAACACGAGTTTAGCACAAATATCATCGAGGCGGTATCCAAGTAACTTCCCGCCCAAATATAAGTGGCGCTTAACGACGGCGTATACCGGATGCAATGCAAACAATCCACTTCGTTTTCCGACAACGCGCGCCAATTTTCGCCGGGCGTGGCGGGATAGAACAAAACATTGTCAATGGCCAAATTTTGACCCAAGGCCTGCACCACATCCGCGGAAAACCCCGTATAGGTTCCATCCAAATAAGCATAGGGGGCAAATGCCAAAGGACCGCCGACGCGCAGCCGATTGGGGCGTTCAAGTGAAAAACCATGGTTGGCAACGACCAGCAGGAAAACCAGAGCGAGGGAAACCTTTAAAACCAACTCAGGCAGGCGCATCATTCATGTTTCCTCTTGCCGTACGACCGCCTGAGAATCATTTTTACGCGCGCCACCAGTTCCAAGGGAGAAAACGGTTTGGTCATATAGTCATCCGCCCCTAAATTCATGCTTTGGACTTTGGATTCCGTTTCTCCTTTTGCGGAAAGCATAATGACGGGAATATCGGCGGTCCCCGGTTCCGCTTTCAATTTTTGGCAAACTTCAAACCCGTTTAACTTCGGCAGCATCAAATCCAAAATGATTAAATCCGGTTCTTCCATCACACTCATGCGCAGAGCGGATTCACCGTCGCCGCAATCCACCAATACAAAACGTTCATCCCGAAAACTGGCTTTAATCAGTTCCACCATGCGGGGATCGTCATCGACGATTAAAATTTTATTCGGCTCCCTGCCAGAACGGCGGCGGGTCATGCCGGTCAAAATCCCCTCATGGCTTAAAAACGGTTCGCCGATGCGGACGCCTTGGTTGTCAATCAGCAATTCACGCAAATTGCGGTCATGGCTGGAACCGCGTTGCTTGATAATCATGATGGCTTTGCGGATGGTGGTTTCAATTTCCACCAAACGCAATAAAATGACCGTATCCACCAAGTAGGACAAATTGGAATCGCTCAGTTTGAATTCCCACACCATTTCAGGAATTTCGGAAGTGCATAGCGTCGTTACTCCCGCGTTGCGCAATATCCGGACCATGGTCTGGAAGGTAATATGCGCCGTTCCCGGCGAAGCTGCGATATTGTTCAAAAATGAAATGGGATCAATCACCAAACGCTGCGGGCGCACTTCATTGATGTAACGCCGCAACAGGTGTAAAAATTCACCTTCGCTGATGCCCGCTCCGGGAACATTCAACACCACCAATCTTTCATCCTGAACCGACCCGGATAAATCCAGACCTAAGGAACGGGCATGGCGCAATAAATTCCCGCCTTGCTCCTCCAGGGAAAAATACAGGCACGTTTCGCCGTTTTCCAGCCCGCGGGCCAAAAAGTGCAGCGCCAGATTGGTTTTTCCGGTTCCGGAGGTTCCCGCCACCAGGATGGTTTGCCCGCTGAAAAAACCGCCACCCAGCATTTCATCCAGTCCCGCAACCCCGCTGTTGATCCGGCGTATTTCCTGGCCCGTATCTTTGGTGGCCACTGAAATGGGCGTCGGCAGCGAGGTGGGATAAATCTCAACCCCTTCTTCGGTTATTTCAAACGGATGCTGGCCATAAATGTGTTTTTGACCGCGCGCCTTAAACACTTCAATCAGCCGGCGCCGCTGGTAATCGCGGAACAATTCAAACGTCAGGCGGATATAGCAATCCACGGAATACATGCCCCAATGGGAGATGTGCTCGCCTTCGATGTCTTTGATTAAAAAGCTGGTGATCCCCTGGCGCTTGAAGCCGCTGATGAAATGATTAATCAGTTCCCGCTGCGTGCCGGCTTCATCTTTAATTTTATGCAGGAAGTTGATTGAATCCACCAGAACCCGGCGGGCGCCCAATTCATGCGTCAAACGGTCAAACATGCCTCCCGGCCGTTCCATTTCACCGCGCAGAACCTCCGGCGAGGTCATAATGATGCGCAAGCGCCCGTCTTTTTCCAACTGCCTTAAATCCCAGCCAAAATTGAGCGCATCGCGGTAATATTGCGCGGGAAATTCCTCAAAGGTGATTACAATTCCAGGCTGCCCATCGGCGATGCCTTGAAGAATAAAATGCAGGCCCAAGGTGGTTTTCCCCGTGCCCGGCAAGCCTTCCACCAAAATACTTTCCCCTTCCAAAAAACCACCCAGCAATAATTCATCCAAACCGGTTACGCCGGTTTTAAGTCTCGGTGTTGTCAAGGCTGCCACCTCGCTCGAAAATGGGGTATAAAACGTATCATTATAACACTGGCTTAAATCCCTCAGCAAGCCTTTTACTCTGCCTACTTGCTCATTTCAGCAAGTAAGTTCAATTCTAAATCACACACCGTAAAAAAATACATCATTCCTTTAACTTTATACTTTTTTCAAACTATAATGAAATTTTTCAATGATTGTTTGGCCCATTTCGTTTAATTCGTTCTTTCACTTGATTATAATATCGATCCCAAGGTTCGCCCAGTTTCCGTGCGGCAAATTTATATTCCTCTAACGCCAACGGAAAATTTCCAGCATGCTCATTCCAAACCCCAAGATTCGCTTTAGCTTCCGGCCGCGAAGGATCGAGTGCTTCTGCCTGAGACCAAATTCGCCTTGCATCCTCCACCTGGCGTTGCATCAAGGCTTTAACCCCCAAATTATTCAACTCTGCATACGCGCTCTTATCTTGCGCCATTGCCAATATTCTTTTCGTTTCTGATTGAGGCGCACTGTTTTTCTTTGGAATCACTGGCGTGGGCAAATTATTTTCCGAAATCAAATTCACTTTTAATTGTTCACAATATTGGCTCCACGGTAATCCTATTTTTTCCGCAACAACCTTATATGCCTCCAAGGCCGCATCACTATTTCCAATTCTCTCATAATAAACACCCAAATTGGCAACTGCTTCCACTCTAGCCGGATTTAATTGTTTGGCGTTTTGCCATAAACCCGTAGCTCGATTCCAATCATCCAGTTGCGCAGCAACCATTCCTTGGTTGACTAAGTCGGCATATGGGCACCGGTCTTTTGCCGGAATTAAAAATTCCACGGCCGGGACAAGATTACGCACTGCTTGCTCCGGCACGCTATTTTTATAAAATTTTTGATCAATATATTTTTCGTAAAAGCCCAAATTCATAAGCACAATAGTTTTAAGCCGTTCAAAACCAAACAATTCACCTTGGGTGATTATTTTTAATTTTTCATAATACAGCGCAAGATTTTCATCTTTAAATTCCAGCCTATGATTTTGAATCGTTTCAATATACCCAGTTGGCAGCGCGCGCATGAAATGGCCAATTCGCCAGCCCCAAGCAGCGCATGGCAACCGTGCTAATAGGGGATCGGCCAAAGCCCAAATATCCACAATATATACGCGCGGTCCCGCGTAATACCCCAAATACCCAATAATCGAATATACGAATACCGGCACATCCTGTTCTTTAAGCTCTTGCCCCCGGGCTATACCGACATGATTTTGCGTTGCCGAGGCCCTAAACAAACCCGTGGACTGATAATACCCGCCACGAGTGTCATCAATATCATTCACCGCATCAATCGCCGTACGGGTTCGATCATAAAACGCATCGGCGCGCCAAGGATTGGCGGGCGATATCAGCATTAAACCCAGCATGGGAATAATCATCCAAGCACTTGAACGAGGTGTTAATGTAATGGAATACATCATTACCAACACCATACCGAAAAAAGGCGCCGCTAAAAAACGACCGCTCATCGAATCCCCGCCGATTGAGATCACATAAAGCAAATAACAAAGCACGCCCAACGCGAGCATACGAGGTTTCGGTTTGCGCTGAATAAATGCAATGATTAAACCAGCGGTTATCATCGTTAGGGTGACCGGATCAATCCGCAAAGAATGGACCAAATATTTCATGCCTTGCTGGATTAAAAGTAACGTGGATATTCCAGTGTTTAATTTGGCATATGCGGTATTCGGAAATGGGAACCCATAATAAAATACCGAAAATGCCTCCCACACAAAAAAAGGAATAAATCCCTTCAAAAATAGTCCAAATACTTTTCGTCCTTCGGCGGCATAGGCAGTCCACATCGCATGGCAAAGGGGTATGGCAAAAAACAAGAACGCATCCATCCGCGTTAATGTTCCCAATGCAGTTATTACGGAAAGTAAAAATATCGTTTTAGACGTTTGGACAGGACGGAAATAGAAAAAGAAAAACATTGCCATTAAAAAATAGATTAGCGGATTTTCCAGCCCCGAAGTCGAATAATCAATAAAAGCTTTAGAAAAACTCAGAAGTGAAATACCCAGCAGCCAAGAATAATGACCGGTCCCAGCCGTTTCCGATATCCGTTTAGCTAAAATCACGGCTATCACGGTGCAAACCAAGCCGAAAACAATGCATGTATAATATGCTTCGTGAGTAACGAAATAAGCAACCGCTATAACAAAAAGCCACAATGGGTGCGTATAAGCTTGCACACGGTCACCCGTGTTCCACACCAAACCTAGTCCATGAATAAAATTATCAATTGTTCTAAATGTGATAAACGCATCATCAACCACCCAAGCACTTTTCAAAATCAGAAAAACAAATATCAAAACTACCAGCCCATCGCTATACAATTCCCGCTGTTTAATGGGCAGCAAGGTTTGCTGAACATTTCCCTGCCGGAACTGTGAATAAATCCGTGGATAAAACCATAATATGCTTGCTATTAGAAGAAAAGGAACGGATAAATTCGAAATTAAAATTGTTGGTTTTAAGGCACCTGGAATGTTTGCAGCCACTCCTAAAAACACAACAACCATTCCAGTTAAAACCACGCATTCAATCCAGGTATTTTCCCGATTAAAATAAAACCTCGATTGCCAACTAAACCAAGCAATTATACCGGCCAAAATCCCCGTAAAATAATCACCTTTAAAAAAGAAAAATATCGCTGCGGCCGCTATAAAACCGGCATTAATATATCCTTTATATGGGCTTAATTTATCGTTTCCCAATTATAGCTCCCAGTACTGTATCTTATATTCATTTTATCCATATCATTTTGTAGGTAACTTTTTCTTCCGCACCTTGTTCATTTCTTGCTTTTACTAAGATAAAATAAACTCCATTGGCCAAGTCATGGAGATCAATCCGTTCTATATGTTTTCCAATATCCGCGTAATCACGCGTAAAGGAAAAAACCAATTGGCTGCCGGGAGTGAATATTTTCACATCAATATGCGCAGGTTGCTGAGTGAAAATATTCAGATTCGCGAACGATCCACGAGCAGGATTGGGGGCGCAAAAAACATAATTGGCAGAAATAATCTGACCACGGAAATCAGGAATTGGCGTTGGGGTGGGATTCAAAATCGCCGCCATTTTAAATTGAAAAACATGCCCATTATCGCCAATGGCGTATATTTCAACCAAATTATCATTATCGCCATCTCCGGCGGCAATTTTATATAAGGGTGTCGAAGTTCCGCTTAAATCCATTTTTATCCATTGAGTACCCGAAGGTTTAAATTGATAAACATGTCCATCTGCGCAAGCGGCATATATTCCCACCGCGCCGGTATTATCTCCGTCGTTTATGGTCAGATCAAATAGTTTTCCGCCACACGTTCCAACTTGATTCTTTTGCCATGCGGAAAAGCCCCATTTAAACTGATAAATAGCGCCATCTTCATTTGCGCCATACACTTCCATGCCTCCATCGTTGTCAATGTCCGCCAAAGTAACAGCGTACATTTCACCACCTCCAGCACCAACTACCGTTTTATCCCAAGCCGTTCCATTGAAAACAAATTGGTAAATACTGTGATCCGATGAAGCACCATAAACTTCAAAACCGCCATCTAAATTCCCATCCCCCACTGCAACGCTATTCATTGGATTCATAGTGCCTACGCCCGCCAAAAGATCATCCTTATTCTGGTTGCCATTTTGAGGAAATTGATAAATATGGCCATTCCCCGCAGCCATAAAAATTTTAAACCAACCGTCATTAAATCCATCGCCAATACACAAACGATACCCTGGACTAACTGAAGTTCCAAAATTCGATTTATCCAGTGTTATTCCGCTGTATTGGTAAAGATAACTATTTGATGTCGTTCCATAGACTTTAAGCATACCGTTATTGGCAGGATCACAAATCAAGGTATCAAGGTACAATTCCCCCACAGTTTCTTGCCCCACGGCTGATATACTCCAACCACCAGCCATTTTTTTTGCCCGGAACAAAGTCGGATTTCGATTGGCTAAGAAAAGCTCCTGCACGCCATCATTATCCCCATCTTCCACTGAAATACCGCACAATGATCCGGCCGCTGCTGATTTCGTTACATTGCCAATATCGGTTATCGCCCATTGAGCAGGTAAAACCCCTCGTTCTTGAATTAAAAAACCACGTTTTAAAACACCTTTCAACGTACCACTTTCGACTTGGACATTATAAAAACCCGGTGCGGCATTAGTAAGGTCAAATCCGCAACTAAGAACCGTCCCCTTTTTTCTCACAATGTTAAAGCCGTTAACGATACTCGCCGCATTATCCGTACGGATTAACTTCACTGCCACGGGGGCATTTAAATTATATCCTTCAATGAGTACATTCGGGAGGACGTTATCTTTTACTGCGTTTTTCGGATAACAAGAAAAAACCGAAGGAGTTGAGTCCGCAATGTGCTTTACATAGAATTGTTCGCCACCCGAAACATTTGTTTCTTGCCAGACAACATAAGGCGTTTGATTATTTATTGCAATTCGAGGTGTTTGGGCATTTTTTGTGGAATCTAAATTTAAAGAATCACCGTCCGCCACCCATTGATTCGATCCGGCATCAAAATGCTTTACATATACTATATCAACAGTGTTCCCCACGCTCTCAATCCAGGTAACATAGGGAATTGCACCCGCAAATGCAATCCTTGGATATTGGGCATTTTGTGCCGTAAGGTTGTTTAAAGCATTCCCTAACTGAATCCACGACGTCCCATTAAAACATTTTACGTAAACTTGCCACACATCCGATAAATTTTGTTCTTGAAACGCAACATATGGAATATTAGCAGACATCATCAAGCTTGGATATTGGGCGCTCTTCAGAGCATTATTATTCAGGCTCGCTCCGTCCGCAATCCAAGCTGCTCCATTAAAATGTTTTACATTAATTTGGTTGGTTCCAGCTTTGGTTTCATACCAAGCAACATAGGGGGCCGTTGCCGAACAGGAAATATCGGGTGCCCTGGCCTCTTGGGCCGTATCGATATTCAACTCTAACCCATCTTGAATCCATGTGGTTCCGGATAGATGTTTTACATAGATCTGAAATTTTCCCGACGCATTGCGCTCGCTCCAGGTAACATAAGGGACGCTGCCAAGAATTGCAATTGAAGGATCAATACCGTAATAATTATCATTAATATTCAAACTTCCGCTTCCGTCACTCAACCAATTTGAGCCATTATAATGTTTTACATAAATTCGCCAAACTGAAGCATACTCCGTCCAAGCAACATAAGGCGTCGTTCCGACAAACGCAATTTTGGGGCCACCTCCGTTTGAGGTTGTATTAATATTTAAACTACCGGCATCTTGTACCCATGTATTTCCGGAAAAATGTTTTACATATATTTGGTATGCCCCGTCAGGTTCCTGCCAAGAGACATAGGGTATATTGTTGTTAGAAGCAATGCTCGGGTAATACAATGCGGGGTTTGTATTATTACTAATACTCCCGCCATCCTGAATCCAGTCACCCCAGCTCCATTGGCTTAATGTTAGCAGGCTACAGATCACAATCCCGAATTTAATCAATTTCATGACGTTACCATCCCGCTTAAATTCCATACAAATGACGATTCAGTCTCGAACAGTTTTTATATCCTGGCTTCCGTGCTTTTATCTAAATCCTTACTCAATAAATTCACTACAACAGCCTGAGGTTATCCAATAACAAACCAGTCTTTCTATTTTCTTACCGGCAATCGAATAATCGCCGTCGCGTCATTCGGAACATCTTTCGCCACCCCGGCAATTTCAGCCAAACACAATTTCGGATCAACTTGCTGTACGATAATACCCGCCATAGTCTGGCCTCCGGCATCCACCAGCGAACCTTGGTAACCCCGTTTAATCCCCTGGTTGGCGCCCACGTTCAAAATAACTTTATAAGCTTTTCCCCCAACGCGCTGGATTTCCAAGACTTTGGCTGCAATTTTAGGTGCATTGGCATCATCATGCGGCGTGGAATCCTCATACACGGCGACTTCCGGCTCCAAGGTTTCCTTTAGTTCCGGCATCCCCGCGCGCTCAGCGGGCGGTAGTGGGGCGGATTTGAAACGCAACAGCAGCGAAATCCGGTGCTGATTGTTGGACAATTCCGTCAAACCATAATGAAACGCATAATCAATTTCAAAATTTTCAGGCCGGTACGACGCCCCGGCTGTAACTTCCTGGCTATTGTATCCCGCGCGCAAGCCAAAATTCCGTGTAAGCCAACATTCAACCCCAGCCCGAAATTCTAAACGGGAATATTCGAAAATATTTAAGTCTATAGTTTGAATAAGGTGATTGAAATAGAGTTCTTCTTTAGAGCGAAAAAATTTAAAAGCCGCGCCCACATTAACCGAAACGGCGGATGAATCATATGTTCCACTATTCCAATATAACCCTTGGAAAAGATTTTGCGCGGTTAAACCCACGGTATGGTCCCAATAAAGTATAGGTTGCCATAAAATCCCCAAATCCAACCCGGGCCCCAACGCTGAAAAATCACCACTGCTTTGCTGAATTACTTTTAAACTTGCGCCTAGGCTTAGTCCCTCATATAACTCATACGCTTTGCGTCCATAACTGATTAAAAATGCGTTTTCGGCAACGCTAACTTGCCCAAGAATATTTCCGTTTTCATCCCGAGTTTCAATATTGCCAATATAAAAATTAAACCAGGAAATTGAAAACTCCCCAACATTCGGCCATAAAAAAGCATAACTTAAAAAACTCGTGCTGGCATTATTGGTTAAAAGACCATGCTGAAAAGCGGCTTGATAAATTTCTAATTCCATTTGGGATAAACCGGCAGGATTCCAATATCCGGCAGTAGCATCGTCCGCCAAGGCGATGAAAGCCCCGCCCATCCCGCCGGCTCGCGCCCCTGCGCCTTGCCGCAAATCGGATTCCGCGCCATAGTTATTTACATCGGCCCAACTTATCAAGGGCAAACCCAGCAACAATATTATGCCCAGCCATTTTTTCATTGATACCTCAAGATTTCAAAAAAATATTATGTAAGGAATGACGGCCCGTGTGGACACTACACTTGTGATTCCTCAGGCATGCCGGGGTTATAAATAACTACCCGATTCCTGCCGCCTTCTTTGGCTTGATAAAGGGCCGTATCGGCTTCACGCAGGAGTATTTCACTTTTATTATGCGAGGCGGAATACGTGGAAACGCCCAACGAGACGGTAATGCTGACTTGCGGAAGATTGAAATCACCCAAAAATTTGCATTCCTGCACCCCGCTGCGGATGCGTTCGGCGACTACCTGAGCGCCTTCCAAATTGGTCATGGGTAAAATAATAACGAACTCTTCCCCGCCGTACCGGGCTAAAATATCATTCTCGCGCATCGACACTTTGGTTAACTGCGCGATTTCTTTCAGGGCCAAATCACCGGCAATATGGCCATAGGTGTCGTTGTAGTGCTTAAAATGATCGATGTCCATCATGATAACGGAAAGCGCGTTGCCGTACCGTTTGGAATTCGAAAATTCCTCCGTAAACCGCAGCTGAAAGTAGCGGTGATTAAACAAACCGGTCATCACATCCGTAATGGCTTGTTCCTTAACCTGTTGATGCAGGCGGGCGTTTTCTATGGCCAAAATCGCCTGATTGGCAACGGCCGAAACCAAGGTGACTTCATCCTCCAAAAACTCGTGTTTTTCGCGGGTATCATCCACCGAGAGCAACCCCACCGCATGCTGTTTCAAAAGCAAGGGCACCACCAGCAATGACTGGATATTGGTTAACGCCTGCAATTTTTTCTGGAAAAATTCCGTATCCTGGCCTTCGGAAATTTCAACCGCATGGCGTTCAAACAAAGCCTGAAAAAATCTCGTCTTGCGCATATCCGGCAGAAACAGCGAAACCTGGCTGAGCAGCCCTTGAGGGAAACCATACGCCGCGACCGCGTCCAAGCCTGTTTTCTTTTCATTCATCAGCCAAACCACGCTGCGGTTCACGCCAATGCTTTCCGCCGCATGCCGGGTTAAAAGCGACAATACCTCGGGCAGATCCAGGGAGGAATTAATCTGTTGGCCCACTTCATTCATAACTTCCAATTGCGCTTTTTTGCGCAAAATCACATCCGCCTGGGATTCAAGAATACGGTTTTTTTCTTCCATCACCGCGGCAATATCCGCCTGCCGTTGATACAGTATGACCGTTTTCAGCATCGCGGCAATCTGATTCATAAAAATCATCAACAATTCCTGGTCCGAGGCAACAAACCGGCGGCGTTTCCGGGTATCGGCCGTAACCAAAACCCCCAACACATCTTCCGAATAAACAATCGGCACGATCAGCATTTGATCCACATCGGATAAAAAAGGTATCTTTTCAGAAACGCCTTGATAATCATCCACGATCAAGGGCTGGCGCGTTTCCGCCGCTTTCCCGATCGGCCCATCCCCAAAACCGATCAGGTATTCTCCGTAGGCCGTTCCCGAATGATTGGTCGCTTTCAATTGCAACCGGTGTTGTTTCACGGTCCCGTTTACAAATTCCTCGGCCCAAAACAGATACACTTGTTTGGCATGCATAAGTGCGGCCGCCTGCGCCACAACTTTGTGCAACAGGGTGTCCAAATCCGGCTCTGCCGAAAGGCTTTGCAGCGTATGAAACAGAATCGAACTTTCCATGCTTTTTTCCCGCAAGGCCTTGTCGCGTTTCTGCAAATAAGCCTTGACGGCTTCCGCCACACCCTGAAGCCACAGTGTTTCCCAGGCTTCATGCAGCGTAACCCGCTGGGATTTCGCAGCCTCATTTTCAACATGCCCGTGAATCAGGCTGCGGATTTCGATATGGCCGTGAATCAGGCTGCGGACCTCGCGCATGATGTCCCAGAGCACTTCAAATCCCAGTGACGTATCGGTGATTTTTTGAATGTTCAGAATTTGCCTGCGGCGGGCGGATTCATTCCAGCCTTTCCGGCTCAAGTCGCATTGCGGGGGGAAAAAAACTTCAAAAATGACCTGCGCATGCTTTTTAAAATTATTCAGATAGTTTTTTTTGCGGGCCGACAGCGCCCCGGTGCGTTCCGGGGTTTGAGATAATACTTCCAATAGAGAGGCCCGCTGCGTTTCAATGGTGTTGAAAAAGGTTAACAATAGTTTAGGGCTCATGGTTTGGTATGGACCAATACCTTTTCACCTTATTTTTTCAGTACTCTTGGTATCATAACAAAAGCATCGCATCTCCGTAACTATAAAAATGATATTTTTGGCTGATCGCTTCCTGATAGGCCTGCAAAATGCGTTGTTTCCCTCCCCGGGCGCACACCAGCATAAATAAGGACGATTCCGGCAGGTGAAAATTGGTCAGCAATCCATCGATGATTTTCCAGCGATAGCCGGGCTGAATGAAAATCCCGGTTTCGCCCTCTCCGGCATGCAGGTTCCCCGGACTCAGTGCCGCCGCTTCCAAAGCGCGTGTCACGGTAGTGCCGCATGCGATGACGCGTTTTTGCTCTGCATGGCAGCGGGCAATCGCAGCCACAGTTTCCTTGGGAATAAAATACCGCTCCGGATGCAGGGAGCGGCCGGTCAGATCCCCTTCGGGGAGCGGTGAAAACGTGCCCCAACCGACATGGAGAGTGATGGTTACTATGTTCACTCCGCGTGCCTGCAACTGCTTTAAAAGCCCTGCTGAAAAATGCAGCCCTGCCGTAGGCGCCGCAACCGATCCCGGCGGATGGGCAAATAGCGTTTGGTACCGCCGGCGGTCGGCTTGCCAATCGGTCCGGCCGCTCCGGCGGATATAGGGCGGCAAGGGCGGTTCGCCATGCTGGCGCATAATCCGCTGGGCGATCCGGCGCGATCCGAAATCCACCACAATCCGGCCTTCGCCGCAAAGCCCGGCCACGCGGATATCGCCGCTTCCCACCCGCAATACCATGCCGGATTTTACCCGCCGGTAAGGACGCACCAACGCTTCCCACGTCCCGGGTGAGAGTTCGCGATGAAGCAATATTTCCATGCGCGCACCGGTGGGCTGCTTGATGGCCCGCAAGCGGGCGGGAATGACTTTGGAATTGTTCACCACCAGGCAATCCCCGGGCTCCAACTGTCCGGGCAAGGAACGGATCATGGTATGGACCAGGGGCTGCTGTTTTTCTTGAGGCACGACCAACAAGCGGGAAAATCCCCGTCGCCGCGGAATTTGCGCGATTAATTCAGGCGGCAACTGAAAGGAAAAATCTTTGGCCAACATAGGCGCGCTCATTCCAAAAACTTAATTTCAATCCCAGGATAATAATATTCTAAAATCTCACTGAATCCATATCCGGCGCGCGCCATGCCATAAGCGCCTTCCTGGCATAAACCCACGCCGTGCCCCCAGCCTTTGCCTTTGAATACCAGCGACTTGGCATTGGGTGTAATTTCAAAATTCGTGCTTTTCAACCGTTCGGGACCGAGCAGCATCCGGAACGCTGGGGCTTTCATAATCTCTTTGCCGCCTCCGTGCACAATCTCCAGGCTTAAAACCCGGTTGTCGGGCAAGCGGCCCATGACTTCAATGCTGCGGATGAATTCAATATTGCGCTGCGAAAGTAAATTGGTGATCTCCTTTAAGGAAAGTGTTAAAGACCAGTTGTAATGCGGACTGTCATCGCAAAAACCGCAAGCAACGCCCTTAAGGTAAACAATATCATTGCCCCAAACGTTCCTTACGTCCGCCGTATGCCCCCCGCAATTGGAATGGTAAAAAGCTGAAATAAACCGGCCCTGATAGGTTGCGGCCAAATGGGCCGTACCCTCGACGGCCTGGTTGGTGGCCTCCCGTTCCGAATCCATTCCCCGGTAAACCTGGCTGTTGGTATTGGCCTCAACGTCGAATTCCGCATTCGCGGATGAACCCATGCGCGACAAGGTGAATGTGCGCGCGGCCACGGCTTGCGCTTTCAATGCTTCCAAGGGCCAATTGCCCTGGACTTCATTGGGCACCACGCCTTTTACGTATTCTTCAAGCGGCACAAAATTCACTACCAGCAATCCCCCTCGGGCATTGCAACTCACCTCAATTTGCCCCCGAAAACGCTGCCCATTGCATTTAATAAAATCTTTTTCCGCCGGAACCAAACGAATTTTTTGCGCCAGCAGGGTTTGCCCGTTCAGCATAAAATGCTGATTCCGGGGAGTCAATTGGCTCTCTTCTTTTAAAACCGAATCCGCCATCATCGACCGGGTGTTCATGTCATAAATTTTCACCGGTTCTTTCGACGCAACCCGCAGGCGCGGGATGGATTGGAACAACGCCACCCGGACATTGGCCAAACGCTGAGTTTCCGAAGAAGCCGGAATACGCGCGGGATAAAACGCACCTTTGCGCTTGGCATGCGTCGTGGCACAAGCACTTATCAGCATCATGCCCAGCGTCAAAGCAATGATCGACGTTCTAAACATATTCAATTCCTTTCTGTAATTAAACTTCCGCCGCATCATACTATCACACTCTTCAATTCTCGGCATCCGGGCAAATAACCCGGTAAGGACAATAGCTGCAAGTCCAGGCACCGGCTTTGGAAGGAAACTTTTGTTTGCGGATTTCGTCCGCCACTTCCACGATTTTTGCCTCTACCGCGTCTATATCAGCTTCACTAAAAACCACCCCGCCGATCCGGTCCGAATCCAGAAAATGGAGTTCCAACCGGTCCGGAAGCGCGCCTTCGGTACGCAGCCAGGCAGCCGCATAAATCTTTAACTGCATGCTCTCTTTGGCCTTCAAATCAGCATCTTCCTGACTATGCACTTCGGTGCTTTTATAATCAATAATCACGGCTTTGGAATCTGCCAAGATATCAACCCGGTCAATGCGTCCCACAATTTTATTAGGGCCTAAAGTATAGTTGAAAGACTTTTCAATAAATCTTGGATTTGAAGGAGTTACGCGTTCCTTATTCAGTATTCTCTGAATTACTTTCAAACCGGTTTGAAACCGCATTTCCTCATGTTCGCGCGAAATAAAGCCTTCATTTACCCAGGCCTTCTCAAAGACAGCCCGGACTTCTTCTTCCAACATGAGGGTATTATCCCGCAGGCGCTGGCGATAAAATGCCTGAATCGCGGTATGCAAGGCATTGCCATAGATGAGTGCATGATGCGGCAATACCGGAATGTGCAAAAGATGGATATATTTGTACTTCAAAGGACACGTTAAAAAATCATTAATCTGGTAATACGAAAGTGCCAATGGCGCATTTTCCGGCAAGGGATTCAAAGGCAACAGCTTCTCTTCCGGCACTGGCGCATGCGCGTGGATTTGTTCCATGCCCGTCGAAATTATTTTTTGTGTCTGCGCAAACGCCGGGGGCAATTCCAAGGCTTCCAGAACAAACCGCGAGATCTTATACATGCGTTTCCCGCCATAGTCCCTGGCTGCCGTAAGCATCAATTCTTCCTTGGCCCGGGTCATGCCCACATAACACAACCGGCGTTCTTCAGCCAAAAACGGATCCTGCAGGACGCCTTCTTCCTTGGCAAGTTCAACCGGAAATCCCATGGAAGCCTGACGTGAAACCGGCGGGAAACGGTTGGCTGCCATGCCCACCATAAACACCACGGGAAATTCCAAACCCTTGGACCGGTGAACCGTATAGATGGTAACCGCATCCAAATCTTCGTCAGGTTCAGCCAAGGCCGGATCGTCCCCTGCATCCTGCAGCATATCCAAATGCCGCACAAAATAAAGCACCCGGTCCAGGGGGGCAAGCCGTTCGTACCTTTGAACCAGATTGAAAAACTTGGCCAAATTTTTAATGGCAAAATCCGCTTCCACGGTATTGGCCTGGGTATACTGGCTCAGCAAGCCGCTCTCGGATAAAAACCGGTACAACACCTGGCCCGTAGGCAGGCGCCGGGCCAGTTCAGTATATTTGTGGATGTCCTCAACCAATTTCGCGCAGGCCGGCTTCCCTTCGTCCGTGAGCACCGGATTTTCTTCCAAATGCAGCGCCCAATATATGCCTTGACTCAACGGCTTATGACTGCGCTGGCATTGCGCGGTCAAGACCGCCAAATCCTGAGCCGGAACATTATATAATTCGGAAGCGGCCAATTCGTGCCAGGACAAGGAATGATTGGGATCAGCCACGGCCCTTAAAAATGCCAGGCACAATTTAACTTCGGGACGTTTGTAAAGTCCCTGACTGCCCGAAAAACGGAACGGAATCCCCCGCAGATTCAAGGCCCGGATAAACGGATCGGCCTGTTGGTTGGAGCGGACCAAAATGCAAAAATCCGTCCAAGGACGGCCCTGGGCTTGGCGTTGCAGAATTTGCTGCGCCACCCAGTCCGCTTCCCCCGAAACCCCGTCAAATGGGTGAAACGAAACCGGCAAGCCCTCGCCGCGCTGCGAAATCAACCGCTTATTCAAACCATGCTTGCATTCCAAGCGGTCCGGATCATTGTGATGGATCAGCCTGTTGGCCGAATCCAAGATGCCTTGCGCCGACCGGTAATTTTCATTTAAAACCCGGATTTGCGTCTGGGGATACAGGTGGGTAAATTGCAGGATATTGGAAATGGCGGCGCCGCGGAATTTGTAAATGCTTTGATCATCATCCCCGACCACGGTTAAATTGGCCTTATCCCCGGCCAGCAATTTGATTAACTCAAATTGTGCGACATTGGTGTCCTGGAACTCATCCACTAAAATATATTGGTATCGTTGCCGGAATTCCTCCAAGATATCCGGATGTTTGCGGAACAATTCCAAGGTCAAGGTGATCAAATCGCCAAAATCCACAAAACCGGTTGCCATCATCCAAGTTTGATACTGGGTATAAATAGCCGCCAGTTCCGACTGTTTTTCCCAATATGCACTCTGCGCTTCGTCTCCGGCCGTGCGGGCCGTTTCCCATTGTTGAGTGCAAAATTCCAGATAGCGCGCCGGGGAAACATCCTCATCTTTGGCGCGGGATATGGTGGAAAGGATGATTCCCAAATGCCGGGTCGGGTCTCCCAAAGGCCGCAGCTTGGCCAAGGGCAAATCAAACAGGCGTTCCCGCAAAAAAACCAATTGCTCGGCTTGGGATAAAACCCGGTAATCCGGGGTAAGCCCCAACAAAAATCCCTGTTCCCGCAATACCCTCTCGCCAAAGGCATGAAAGGTGCAAATGGTGCTGTCGGTATACCCATAGGGGACCAACAGATCAACGCGGCTTTCCATTTCTTCGGCGGCTTTATCCGTAAAGGTTAATGCCAGAATTTCCTTGGCTGAACAAATTTTTTCCGCCACCAGATAGGCAATGCGCTTGGTGATGACCGTGGTTTTCCCAGTGCCGGCTCCGGCAATCACCAATTGAGGCCCGGTTCGATGCAATACCGCGGCTTGTTGGTTGGTATTTAAATCAGCGAGGATCCGTTCCAGTGAGAAGTCCATGCTACAACTTCAATTTAATGGTTAAAATACCCGATTGTTCCACTTGTTTCCAATCGGTCGGAAGCGGATCAAACGTAATCTTGCGGGCCATTTCAATCGCCTTTTGATCCACAAACGGGTACCCCGAGGTCTCAAACAGGGTCGCCTGCCTGACCTCGCCGCCGGGAGACACAATTAAATTCAGGCGCAACTGGGTTTCTTCGGTAATCAAAGACTTCAAAACCGAAAAATCCGGTTCTTTATATCCGCGGGTGGCAATGGCGCCGGATAAACTCAGGGTGCCGTTCGGCGACCCGGGCTGCCCGTATTCACCGGCTCCCCGGCCTTCTGCCAAACCCGCGCTTTGCTGCCGCAATTCCTTGGCCGAAACGCCGATTTTAACGTTATTCCGCGATTGCGCCAATTCACGGATCATTTGTTTCCGGCGCTCCGTTTGCCAAGCTTTGATTTGCTCAGGCGTTATGGCCGGTGCCTTCCCGGCTTCATCCCCCTTGGGGGCGACCACTTCACCCGTGTCTTTTATGCCTTCGGACATGGATTGCGGCGCACCGGTACCCAGCAGTGTCACTTCGATCAGCATGGGAACTTGTGAAACCGGCTTGCTGGACAAGGCCAAAGAACCCAGTCCCAAAGCCAGCAAGCCATGCAGGACACAAGCCAAGGTTATTGAAAAACCCGTGGTTCGATCCAAGGTCACTTTTTCATCATCTCCTGAGACATTAGGGGCAAAGAAACCGGTTCCGCGGCCAAAACAAGTTTGGCGGCTCCGGCTTGCCGCGCAATATCCAAAACCCGGACCGCATCTCCGTAGGGAACCTGTTCGTCGGCTGAAACCGTCACACTGGGATCCGCGCCTTGTTTAAACATCGTGCTCAAGCGCGGGCCCAATTGGTCCAAAGCAATCGCTTCATTATCCAGCATAACTTTTCCGTCCGCACTCAGTGAAATGGTAAGCCGCTGGATCGGCGAAGCCGGTTTAACATGGGCTTTGGGCAGATTAATGTCAATTCCCGCCTTTAAAATCAAAGGCGTGGTAACCATAAAAATCACCAACAACACCAACATAACATCGGTCAACGGGGTAATATTAATCTCCCCCATGACCCGGTTGCGTTGCGCAGGTCGGCGCATGGTTAACCCCTCCCCGGGCGCAAATGCGTGGGCGTGGCGGGTGCTGAATTATCTTCCGGCTCACTTTTGGTGTACATGGCATCCAATAAATCCGAAGCGGTTGTTGCCATCTCGGTATCGAACCGGGTAACGCGCCGGACGAAATAGTTATATAAAACCACGGCCGGTACGGCCGTAAACAAACCAGCGGCCGTGGCCACCAAGGCTTCGGCAATGCCATTGGCAACAACCGTGGGACCCGCGCCTGCATTGCCCGCCAACGCGGTAAAGGCGCTGATAATCCCCAGCACGGTTCCGAACAACCCCACAAATGGAGAAACCGAACCCACCGTGGCCAGGGTGGAAAGCATATGCTCCAAGCGGAGCAGTTCCATGGCACTGACCCGCTCCATGGCTTCACGCGCCGAAACCACGCCTTTGTCAAAATGCCGCAATCCCGCCTTGAGGGTCGCGGCCACGGGCCCAGGCGTTTCCTGGCACAAATCCGCGGCTTCTACCATATGATTGGTTTGCACCAGTTTTTTAATTTTAGCCATAAATCCGTCCACATCCAATTTTGCCTGGTGATAGCGAATAATGCGCTCAAAAATAATAAACCAGGAGACCCCTGAAAATCCCAGCAGGATAATCATGGTCCAACCGCCCTTTGCCAACAACTGCCACAACGTCATATTTGCGAACATGCTTTTAGTTCCTCCTCAAGGATATCAATTTTGATTTAATCTCATTCACCGCAGAGACGCAGAGAAACCCTGTCCTCTGCGCCTCTGCGGTGAGATATTGCTTAATTTGGCAATGTATGATTTAACCTAAAAACCGACCCGCAATCCGGCCAAGGCCGACAGTGACCGGGCCGGATAGCCCGCCCATTCTTCCCAATTTGCATTAAGCAAATTCTCCAAACGCATAAACACCGTCCAGCCAGGTCTTAATTCATAATCTATTTTCGCACCCAACAGATGCGCAGGGTTCAATTGGCTGGCATTTTCATCCGTTGCCGCATAACGTTCCCCTGCATATTTATATTGGACGCTGACTTCCCAAGGAAGCCGGGTGACGCGCAATTCGGTTTGAATTTGATGCTTGGGAACGTAGGGCCAAAAAAAATCCGATCCGGCTGTTGCGTAACGATAGGTATAAATAACACTCTGAGACACGCTGGGCGAATAGTGAATCTCCACTCCGGCTTCAGCGCCATCCACGTACGTGTTTTCCAAGTTTTGAAATTCGAACAATCCGTCTTGATTCATGTCCAGCCAAACCAAGGTATCGCCGCTCTTTTGCCGGAACCAAGCCAAATCACTGGAAACCATCCCCAGCCAACTTTGGCGCCAGCCCGCGCGATAATTAGACTGCATAACTTCGGGTTTGGGTAAAAACGCCCGGCCAGGATGCGGTTGTTCATAGGCCCAATCGCTCATCGGTTTCCACCGCAACCCGGGATGAGATTGGGTGTATAAAAAACTTCCCGTGGGAAAAACTAACGACAAGCTCCCGATAATGTTGGCCGTGTTGCGGGTCACCTCGCCCTGATAATCGCCTAATTCCACACCCAAGTCCAGAAGCAAAAGCGTTGCAAACCGAAAACGGCCAAGGAGTGAAGTGGTTTTTAATTGTTCGGAAACTTCCTGATCTTGAGGAGCAAAATTTGAAGTCCGCGTTTTTTGGCCCTGGACGTCAAACTGAGCCCAAAAACTCAATCCGTCATTTAACACATGGCCGATCTTTTGCTCATATTCCGCTTTGCCGCCATAAACCTGGGCATTCAATGCCGGCTGCTCCGCAGGTGTCCCGCGCTGCACGAACGACTGAAACTTCCCGCTGCATTTTAAATCCGCCAGTGCGCCAAAAACTTGCTCTGCCTGCAACGCGGCTCCAACATGTCCCCGCTCCAGCCACTCTCCCCAGGCCAAGGCTTGATTTGGTTGGCTTTGCGTTTCTCCGCGGCCGGTTAACGTGAACATGATATTTAGATCCTGAGTTAAATTAGCCCGCAGATCCAAACCGGCGTCTACTCCTTGCCCATAGGGAGTAAATCCGAATGCTTCCGGTTCCTGACCGGCGGCATATTCGCTTCGGAACAAATAATTAAATCCGGTAAATTCCTGCCCTAAAGCCAAACGGCTTTCGGTCAGCCGCGAGGTACCAACACCGGCTTCAAATGACATGAGGTAATTTTTGGCCGTGAGGGTTTGCAAAACCGGAGCGCCTTTATGGGTATCCAGGCCGGGAATGGCCACTGCGGCCAAATCCGAAGGAATCTCTTTAGTCCCCGACATGGGATCCAGCATCAACAGTTCGCGCCGCTCGGCAGTTACCCGAAATTGACGTTCCCCCTTGACTACCACCTCAGGCATTTTCAAAGCAGGCCGGCTGGCTTCATTTTTCGACGGCAGGGTGGCTTCGGGTTCTTTAATCCCCGGTGCTGCCTGCTCGGGTTTTACGGTTTCCACAATCCCGGACAATTCACCGGTCCTATCCTCGGCTGCAAAAACCGGATACGGGATCATACCTAACCCGAGTAACAAGCATACGACTAGTAACCCTAGATAGCTCTGATTGCAGAAAAAACATTTTTTATTTATTAAATTCCTCTCCCCTTGTGGGAGAGGATGAAGGTGAGGGGATAAATCTTTAAATGCAAAACTTTTACCCCCTCCCTTTTGTCCCCTCCCACCAAATCCTGGGGAGGGGAATATTGCGGCGCGTTTATTCATGTTTCTCACCTCCGGCGGGTTTTTCCGGAGCTGGGGGCGGCACATTGATGGCCGCCAATTTTTCCTGTATCAATTTGATTCTATCCTTGGCTGATTTTTTAGCCCGCTTATCCGGGCTGGTGCGGGCAATGCGCTGATAAATGCTGATGGCGGCTTCAAACTCACCGTCTTTTTCATTTAGTTCGGCCACACGCGCCAAGGCCGTGACGGCCCAGCGGTTGGACGCGGTAAATTTATCCGCCACCTTCAAGTATTCACGCGCCGCCATTTTCGACTGCTGCTGGCTTTCATAGATATCCGCAATCCAAAACTGCGCTTCAGCCGCCATATCGGTGGGCGCATTGGCCACGACTTGGTTAAACGCTTCAATGGCTTCAGGCCAATGATGGGCATCCTGGAGCATGTACCCGATATGCATATGCGCGCGGAACGCCAGCTCGGTTTGCGGATAATGATCTATGACTTCTTCATATGCCTGCTTGGCCTCCGCATCCAAATCCAACCGCTTAAACGCCATGGCTTTGTTGAACCGGGCATCGGCGGCCAATTTGTGATCCGGATGATCTTCCACAAATTTATTGAACGTGTTGATGGCTTGATCGTATTCGTGCATCTGGTAATACGTGGTCCCAATCCAAAAAGCGGACTGGCCGACCGCGTCGCGGTCGGGATAATCGGTCATGACTTTCCGGAACTTCCCCAAGGCATCGGCAAATTTCCGTTCCTTTAAATCACACCATCCCGACCAATACAAAGCCTCGGCCACCAAGGGACTTTTCGGATACTTTACAATTAATTCCTGAAATTCCTTGCGCGCCCGTTCGAACTGCTGATGCTGATAATAATGCTCCCCGATGCGGTATTGCACATCCGCCGACAAGGGACTTTGCGGGTACGTTTTCACAAAGCGTTTCGAAGCTTCAACCGCCTCTTTGAATTTACCCATTTGATAATACGACCATTGAATCCCATACAGTGCATCCGGCACCAAGGTGTGATCGGAATGCCGTTCCACAAACTTCTGATAGGACGCAATGGCGTCGCCGTATTGTTTGGCATTGTAGTAACACATGCCTACGCGCAGTTGCGCATCCACTGCCAGGTGGCTGGCCGCATAGGCTTCGGACATCTGTTTAAATACCTGCCGGGCATCCGCATATTGGCCTTGGCGGAATTTCGCCCACGCAATCCAATACAAGGCTTCACCGGCCAGGGCGTGTTTGGGTTGCTCCGCCACCAGCCGGTTCCAACGGGCGATGGCGCGGGCAAAATCCTCATTCCGGTAAGCACACCACCCGCTTTGAAACAACCCCTCAAAATATTCCTGCGTATTCGGGTATTGGGAAATAACCCGGCTGTAATTTTCATCCGCCGCCGTATAGTCCTTGCGGTTGTAGGCAATATCCCCCAGGCGCAATAAAGCATCGGCTTGAACCGGCCCAACCGGATAAAGCAGCAAGATGCGTTTAAACCCGGTCTCCGCCGATTCAAAGTTGTTGGTTTTAAAATAAGTCCACGCAATCCCCGATTGCGCCAATGCCGCTTCGCGTGCCAGGGGAAATTGGTCCAACACGGTTTGGTATTCCCGGCGGGCATCCTCCATTTTTTCCATGCGGAACCGGGCATCGCCCAAACGCAGCCGCGCTTCAGCCGCCAGGGCATGCGTGGGATAATTTTTCAACAATCGTTCAAATTCCGGCAAAGCCGCATCCGGTTTACCCAACTGAAACTCGCACCAGCCGGTCCAATACATGGCCGCGGGGGTCCAGGATGATTCCGGGTAATCACTGTAAAGATCACGGTAAGCCTTGCCTGCCGAATCATACCGTTGCAGGCGATAAAAAGCATTTCCCACCAAAAACAGGGCCTGGGCGGCCAGATCCTGCGAAGGGTCAGAATCCAGCAGCCGCTGAAACAAATTGATGGCTTCATTTTCCTTATTTTCCCGCAGGCAACACCAGCCTGCCGTATACAACGCACGCGCCACAAATGGGCTGGAGGGATACTTGAGCGCCACGGCCATTAATTCCTGAACCGCCTCTTCAAATTTTTCCTGACGCGCCAATGCCTGCCCCAGGCGCAAACGCACCAGAGGATTCATGGCATGCCCCGGATACTTCTCCAACAAAGCCCGAAACTCCTTCTCGGCATTCACCGGTTCGTCTTTAAGCAATCCAACGATCCCCCGGCCATAGCCCGCATATGGCGCCAAAGGATGTTCGGAAAATTTTTCCTGCAACTGTGTGTATTGGCTCAACGCCAAATCATATTTTTCCAGCACCACCAAGGTTTCGGCGCGGTAATATAATGAATCCGGATACAAGGGCGCCTCGGGAAAATCATTCTGAAATTTCCCAAAACATTCGTCTGCCTGTTGAAATAAAATTTGGCTGTTTCCCGTAATTGAGGTTACTTTAGCATCCGCCCGCGCCCAATCGTAATAGGTTCTGCTTTCCGAATAAAGCGCATAGGAAACCAATTCATGCTTGGGATAATGTTGGATAAACCAGGCATATTCTTCTGCGGCGTGGGCATATTCCGCCTGGCGGTATTCGCACTCCCCAAGCCAAAACCAAGCTTCGGGAAATAGATAATTATCCGGATAACCACGGAGAAACGAACGGAATTCACGGCCGGCTTCGGCAAATTGTTCCGTATGAAACAGGCAGCGCGCCAAACGGTAGCGTGACTCGGGCAAATATTGGCTCAAGGGATATTGCTGCAAAACCCGCCTGAACCCTTCTTCAGCGCGCGTATACACCCCTTCTTGGTACCAACTCTCAGCCCATAAATACTGGGCATCACCCGCCCGGGGGTGCTGCGGATACGACTGAACAAATTTGCTCCACTGGGTCCTGGCCAACTCAAAATTATGATTTTGATAAAGGCCATACGCCAGGCGAAACATTTGTTCCGCAGGAATTTCCGCGAAAGTGGAAGGCGCCACGGTTAAGAGCGCCATATTTATAAAGGCAAACCATTTTAACCATCTCATCAGAGTTCATCCAAATAAAGTGATGTGTGAATTCTAATCTTAATTCCTTATCTTGAAAAGCAATTATTCATGGATTAACGTATTAAAACCATAATTGAATTTGTCCGAATTTGGACAGCTATGTCAATCGCCGGCCCACTTCACGGTCAGCTCCAAGCCTGGCTGATTGAGCCCGCTTTGATTCATTCCCTCCGGGCCTTCGGCGCCTTGCGTGAAGTGATAGTGAACACCCAGAGAAATTCCAAACTCGCGCCAAATTTTCATATCCGCATATACGCCCGGCTCAATCAGCATGGAGTCATTGCTGAAAACATTCATATGCCCATTCTGCGCATTTAGCTGACTGAAAAAATTTGTGCTGATAATGCCCAGCAAAAGCTGCGCCCTGAGATTAATTCTTTCGTTGAGAGGAAACCGATAACCGCCTTCAACGCCTCCGTAAAACATGGAACTTTGGTCGTACCACATATACCCGCTTGGATTTAATTGATCTTTGGGTGCATGGAGCGCATACGCGCCCAAACCGAGATAAACATGCCGGTTGATGATCCAGCCGCCGTGCACGGCACTGAAAAAAGACAACTTTCCCACAAGGGATTGGATTTTTCCGCCTAAATCAACATAGCCAGAGTTATGCACGGGTTTGTAAGGAATAACCCGGTCATTTGAGAATATGGAATAAACCGGGCTGATAGACACATCCGCCTGAACTGTGCCGGAGTTGCCTTCGCCGGAAAAATCCATAGTCCAAGCCCTTGTTGCTACCGCGATCATGACAGCAATAACCAGCAAACATAGGCTTAATCTGTTCAACCCAAATGAATTTTTCAACATTTTCCCCGCCTTTTTACATCAGCCGGTAATTGATACTCACAGTAAAATACCAATTCATCTCAAATATCTTCGGAGCTGTTTGATTAGCTGTATTGATTTCTTCCAAAGTCGGCTGATAAGCTGCGGGGTGGTATTCTCCGGTTAAAAACAATTCTTTATACCTTTGATTTTCAAAAAAGCCGCCCAAAGATGCAGTAAGATAGAAGTCCGGTGCCAATTGATTTTGCGCGTGAATGGATGCATCAATTTTCGCATATTCTCTTTGAAAATGCAGGAGCACCGATTGATCGTTGACCTCGATAGCATCCTGCTTAGGCTCCGTGTCACATTGAAAATCCACTTTGGCAGAAGCGCCGATTTTCCAGCGTGTGTTGAAATAATAATCAGCATACACGTTTCCTTCGGCAATTATTTGATAGGGCGTATACCTCATGTCAGAAAAACCAAAACTAATAAAAGTACAGTCCAAGTTGGCTGAGGTTCCAACCTGCCACTGCCTGGAAAGCGGCACTTCATAACGGAATTCGGCACCGGCAAACGCCTGCTGCGGCACTGATTCATCTTTGCGATAGTCCGTCCAAGCTCCGTTTTGATCAAGCGTGTTTTGTTCATGATTTTTCACGAATAGGCCTGCTCCCAAACGGCTGTTGACTGAAAACCCAAACGGCCTGTTATCCTCAGTTATATTCCGATATACATCATCCACGGTTAAAAATGCATCCGTATTGCCGGGTAAAACCAATCCCCGTTTTTCTAAAAAAAGCAGGATATTTTTTAGAGCCGCTTTAATTTTCAAACGCGTGTCCTTGATATCCGCCCGGCGGGCGTGCATGATAATTCCGCTCAAATCGCGAATATCTCCGGCGCACGCAGAATGTTGTAATTGTCCCTCTTCGGATAGTTCTTCCAAAAGTTGTAAGGCTTGAAAAGCGTGGTTCCCCTCGTAAATTCTGCCCCACCCCATTCGGAAAACTTGGTTCGCCTGAAACGAGTAATTTTCAGTAACTACGAAAGTCACAACTTCGGGCTGCCAACTGCCGTTCGAAAAATTTCGTTTTTGAATTTTAGCATGATTAAAAGATTCATCCCCATTAGCCGAAAAAACCGGATTAATAAACCACGATTCATAATAATACGTAAGAGCGATTTGCGGATCGGCTCCCAGTTGGGTATTTTCCGCAATCTCTCTTTGCCAACTTGGTGTTCCGAACGAATAAACAGGCGATCTGTCATCAATAGATTCATTGAGCGAAAAAGAAACCGAAAAGGGAAGCTTCACGCCCAATTCCCAGGCTAAAGTTTGGTACTGGTAGTTAAAATTCGGATAAACGTTTATATTGCTTTGATTTTCCGTGGTATGAACCCGGTCATCATAGGTGTTAAGAACCGGTTGGTTTCCATGTTGATCATCGTGCATGTTAAAATTGCCGCCACCGCTCAAATACAGGGAAAATTGTTGGTTGTCCACCCAGGGGGCATCTATTACCCTAAACTGATCCGGATTCCAGGATTCTGAGGCCCAGGCATGATTAACTGATAAAACCAAAAGAAATACTGCTGCTGACAGCAAGTGCAAACTTGTTTTTACCATTCGCAAGTTCAATACGCTCATCTTGATCAGTTAAACCTCTATTTTAGGGCGATAAATTTTCCAGCCGCTCGGTGGAAACTGCTTTTACGGTGAGTTGCGTCTCGCTATAACGCCCCGGGGGCGGTGATTATTCCAGGCCTATTGTTTATGACAACACATTACTAAAATAGTAGCGAAGTATTTTTAAATTTTAAAAATTGACCGCCAGAGGTTCACGGGGCTGGTTGTTAGTTTTTTCCTCAACGCGCCCCTGAATGATTTGGATGAGGAAGGTTTTGCAAGAGCCAGGAAATCAGCTTCGTAACTTCACTGCGGTTTTTGAGGAAATAATTTGCCTTGGAATTCGCCAGCCGGGTTTCATTGCCGACCACCACGCCCATGCCTTCACGCCCCATAAATCCGAAAATTTCCTCTTCGCTTTCATACGCGCCTATGGCCATGACCAAAGGCCGGCGCCGGGGCGTGGCAAATTTATTCCATAGAAACATGACCGCGCGCCCCTTGCCCCAGCCCAAGCGCGGGCGCAGGACCAACGTATTGTTCTTTTCGTGCAGGGTAAATGAATCCATCAGCGGGGTCCACGTCTGTTCCAGCACAATGCGTGTCCGTCTTTGAATTAAAGGTTTGGCTTGGCTGAAATCCACGACCATTGACAAATCCCGGTTGTCAAACACCACATCCGGCAATTCATGCCGCTTGCCGTCCAAGGCCTTCATGACGTCCTTCAAAACTTGCCGGATCCTTTTGCCTTCCGCATGCACAACATTTAAATCCGGCCCAAAAATTTCCATGCCATTGTTGGCAATCAAATATATGCCCGAAAATCCAATGGCTTTTTTTAAGACCGCCAGGGAAAAATCACTCACCAGGATTAAAGTCAGGATATTTAATTCCGACAGTTCACGCAATTGTTCACGCATGGGTAAATCCAACGGCATGGAACCGCCGGCGGAAGATGTGTTTAATACCGAATCGTAATTAAAAAACAGTAATAAACGATTTTGCGGGGTTAACCGGTGAATCATCTCGTCTAAAACCGCT
>JAGVPM010000047.1 GCA_020052235.1 Candidatus Goldiibacteriota bacterium | reverse complement strand
CTTGCGGAACATTTCCACCCCGGTCACCACGCTCTTCTTCGTGTCCATGATGCCGACCAATTCAACTTCGTCTCCCACTTTCACCTTACCGCGTTCCACACGGCCCGTGGCCACTGTTCCCCGGCCCGTGATCGAAAATACGTCTTCTACGGCCATCAAGAACGGTTTGTCTACGTCGCGCGTCGGGGTCGGGATGTATTCGTCCACCGCATCCATCAACTTCTGGATCGGTTCCCATTCCGGGCCCGTGAACACGCCGGTCAAACCTTTTTCCATGGCTTTCAAAGCGCTGCCGCGAATGATCGGGGTCTTGTCTCCCTGAAATTCATACTTCGTCAGCAACTCGCGAATTTCCATTTCTACCAGGTCCAGCAATTCCGGATCATCTACCTGGTCCACTTTGTTCATGAACACAACCATCTGCGGCACACCCACCTGGCGGGCCAACAAAATGTGTTCGCGCGTCTGCGGCATGGGGCCGTCAGTCGCCGAGACCAACAAGATCGCGCCGTCCATCTGCGCGGCTCCAGTGATCATGTTCTTAATATAGTCCGCGTGCCCGGGGCAGTCCACGTGCGCATAGTGGCGCTTCGTGGTCTCGTACTCAACGTGTGCCGTGTTGATCGTTATTCCGCGTGCTTTTTCTTCCGGCGCATTGTCGATTTCGTCGTATTTCTTCACCGACGCCATGCCCTTGCTCGACAGATACATCGTGATCGTCGCCGTCAACGTGGTCTTGCCGTGGTCAACGTGGCCGATCGTGCCGATGTTTACGTGCGGCTTATTGCGTTCAAACTTCTGCTTCGCCATTAGTTCGTCCTCCCATGAGGTTTACCGTAGGGACGGGTTTCATCCCCGCCCGTACAAAATTATTTACCCTGCACCTTAGCTACAACCGCCTCGGAAATGCTCCGGGGTACTTCAGCGTAGTGCGAAAACTGCATTGTAAACGTTGCACGGCCTTGAGTCATGGAACGCAGGTCCGTGGCATATCCAAACATTTCACCCAGAGGGACATGTCCATGAATCATTTGGGTATTTCCTTGTTTTTCCATGCCTTCAATGCGTCCGCGGCGCGAATTCAAATTACCCATCACATCGCCCATATAATCTTCCGGTGTGACCACTTCAATGGAGAAAACCGGTTCCAGCAACACGGGTTGCGCTTTATGGCAGCCTTCCTTAAATGCCATGGAACCGGCAATTTTAAAGGCCATTTCCGAGGAATCGACATCGTGATACGAACCATCAAACAGCACAACTTTAAAATCAACCACAGGATACCCGGCCAAAACACCGGATTGCATGGCTTCTTGAATGCCCTTATTGACGGGTTCAACATATTCTTTTGGAATGGAACCACCAACAGTTTTATTTTCAAATTCATAACCTTTGCCGGGTTCCTGCGGTTCCAGCTTAATCCAAACATGGCCATACTGGCCGCGGCCGCCGCTTTGGCGGATAAACTTGCCTTCTTGCTCAACCGCTTTGCGGATGGTTTCACGGTAAGCCACCTGCGGCTTGCCGACATTGGCTTCCACTTTGAATTCACGCATCATGCGGTCCACGATGATTTCCAAATGCAACTCGCCCATGCCCCAAATCAAGGTCTGGCCGGTTTCCTCATCGGTACGGATGCGGAACGTGGGATCTTCTTCAGACAAGCGTTGCAACGCCTGGCCCATCTTTTCCTGATCCACCTTGGTCTTCGGTTCAATGGCAACCGAGATAACCGGTTCCGGGAAGGTCATGGATTCCAAAATAATTGGTTGCTCTTCGGAGCAAAGCGTATCTCCGGTATAGGTGTATTTCAAGCCCACCGCAGCCACAATATCCCCGGCCGAAGCATTGTCAATTTCTTCACGTTTATTGGCGTGCATTTCCAGCAAGCGTCCCAGACGTTCACGTTTGCCGCGGGTTGAATTATAAATATAGGAACCAGTGGACAAAGACCCCGAATAAATGCGGAAGTAAGTTAAACGGCCAACGTGCGGGTCGCTCATGATTTTAAAAGCCAAAGCCGAGAAAGGTGCCTTCACATCAGCCAGACGAACTTCTTTTGTGTCGCTATCCGGCAAAACGCCTTCCATCGGCGGTTTATCCAGCGGCGAGGGCAAGTACAAGGTCACGGCATCCAACAAGGGTTGAATGCCTTTATTTTTAAAAGCCGTGCCCAAGAGCACAGGCACCAATTTACCGGTCAACGTAGCTTTGCGGAGCGCAACTTTGATGTCCATGGCTGAAACATCCGTATTACCGCCAATAAATTTCTCCATGATGGCGTCATCAAAATCAGCCAACGCTTCAATTAATTTTTCGCGTTTGGAACGGGCAGTCAAAAATAATTCTTCATCAATATCAACAGTATCATAGTCATCACCCATGCCTTCGGTGTTCCAGACATACTGTTTCATTTCAATTAAATCCACGACGCCTTTAAAGCCGGATTCCGAGCCCACCGGTAATTGAATCGGAACTGCGCGCGCGCCCAAACGGTCGCGGATCGTGCCGACCGCATGCATAAAATTAGCACCCACGCGGTCCATCTTATTGATAAAGGCCAAACGCGGAACATGATATTTATCCGCTTGGCGCCATACAGTCTCCGACTGGGGTTGCACGCCGGCCACACCGTCAAACACTGCCACGGCGCCGTCCAGCACGCGCAAAGAACGTTCCACTTCCACCGTGAAATCCACGTGACCGGGCGTATCAATAATATTGATACGCTGATGTTTCCAGAAACAAGTCGTCGCGGCCGAGGTAATGGTAATGCCGCGTTCCTGCTCCTGGACCATCCAGTCCATGGTAGCAGTCCCATCATGCACTTCACCGATTTTATACAGTTTGCCCGTATAAAACAAAACCCGTTCGGTCAACGTGGTTTTTCCGGCATCAATGTGCGCCATGATGCCGATGTTCCGGTATTTGTTGAGATCCAATGTCTGTGACAACTTCTTACCCTCTTAAACAAAGATTTCTAAGCAACCCGCCATACGGGCTTGCCGGGGTTAAAACTTGTAATGCGCAAATGCTTTATTGGCTTCGGCCATTTTATGCGTATCTTCACGCTTTTTCACGGCCGCGCCTTGGTTGGCGGAAGCTTCGAGCAACTCAGCCGCCAGGCGTTCCTGCATGCTCAATCCCTTGCGTGCCCGGGCCGCTTCACGAATCCAACGGAACGCCAGCGACAACTTACGCTCAGGGCGGACTTCAATCGGCACCTGATAGTTGGCTCCCCCAACACGGCGCGACTTGACTTCCAAGGACGGCTTTACGTTTTCCACCGCTTGCTTGAAGGTGTTCAACGTGGGATCGCCGTTCTTTTTCTTGATAATTTCCAGGGCGCCATAAACTATTTGTTCAGCCGTGCTCTTCTTGCCCTGGTCCATGATTGAATTAATAAACTTCGAAACCAACGGACTGTGATACCGGTAATCCGGCCCAACTTCGCGCAGGCAATTCATCTTTTTTCTAGGCATGCTTTACATCCTCCTGAATCCAAAGGGAAGGGTTTGAAACCCTTCCCTACTTTTTGGGACGCTTCAGGCCGTACTTCGAACGGCTCTGTTTACGATTTTGAACACCGGCTGTATCCAATGTTCCGCGAACAATGTGGTAGCGCACGCCCGGAAGATCCTTGACACGGCCACCACGGATCAAAACAATCGAGTGTTCCTGCAGGTTATGCCCTTCACCCGGAATGTAGCAAGTAACTTCCATCCCGTTGGTCAAACGCACGCGCGCAACCTTACGCAACGCGGAGTTTGGTTTTTTCGGCGTGACGGTATAAACGCGCACACAAACACCCCGGCGCTGAGGGCAACCTTTCAGCGCCGGGGACGAAGTCTTGCTCCGCATCATTTCGCGGCCTTTACGAACCAATTGACTAATGGTCGGCATGAACTGGCCTCCCTGTGAAATTTGCGTAGAGATGATTTTCTCTACTGCCTTTACAAAACAAAAAAGACGGATAACATCCGTCTTTTTTGTGAATGGTAAAATGATCCTCGCGGATCACTAGAACCAAATGCCTACACAAAAATGTACTGCAGGAAGACCTGCGCTCCAATGTACTTCTGCGAAGCGTGGTTTCTTCTCCTCACAGCTGCACGGATAATCGCCGTGGCCTAAAGCCGTGAGCTCCCTGGTACAACCGGACGTACTTTCCTTTCGCGTCTTGCCATGGTCACATGCACAATGGCTTGCCGTGAAAGGAGTCGAAATTATATAAAAACATCTTTCCTATGTCAATATTTTTTTATTAATTTTTTACTTCTATTTGTTCAGCCGCCAACGCCACCTCTTCCTTCTTGACAGAATCCTTGCGGATCTTGACCAAGTGAGGCATACCCGTGCCGGCTGAAATCAAATGTCCCATAATTACGTTCTCTTTCAAGCCGCGCAGATCATCCACTTTTCCCGCTACGGCCGCTTCTGTCAGCACCCTGGTTGTTTCCTGGAAGGATGCCGCCGAGATGAAGCTGTCCGTGCCCAAGCTGGCCTTGGTAATACCCAACAGAATCGGACGCGCCGTTGCCGGCTTGCCGCCCATCTTGATGGCCCGCTCATTTTCATCGCGGAATGCAAAGCGGTCCACTTGCGTGCCGACCAGGAACTCCGTGTCGCCGGCGTCTTCAATCACAACCTTGCGCAACAACTGGCGCACAATAACTTCAATGTGCTTGTCGTTGATGGTAACACCCTGCAGACGGTAAACTTCCTGAACTTTGTTTACCAGGTATTCCTGAACTTCATTCTCACCCTTGATCTCAAGAATATCGTGCGGATTGATCGGGCCGTCAGTCAACGGTTCGCCGGCTTGCACGCGGTCACCGTCGCGGACATTCAAATGCTTACCGCCCGGAATTAAGTATTCCTTCTCAGTGCCTGTTTCGTGGCGCACGATCACTTTCCGCATACCGCGCACCATGCCCTCAAAATGCACGGTACCGTCGATTTCAGAAATCGCAGCCGCACTCTTGGGTTTGCGCGCTTCGAACAATTCCGCCACGCGCGGCAGGCCGCCGGTGATGTCGCGGGTCTTGGATATTTCACGCGGTATCTTGGAGATAATATCTCCGGCTTTCACGTCCATGTTGTCTTCCACGGTGAAATAAGCGCCCGTGGGGATGGCATAGGTGGCTAAAACGTGTTCTTCCTTGTCGCGAATAACAATCTGCGGATGCAAATTCTCTTCGCGGTGTTCGATGATCACACGCCCGATCAACCCAGTTGATTCATCGGTCTGTTCCTTCATGGTCACACCGTCAATAATATCTTCCAGGTGGACCCGGCCGGCGACTTCCGTAAAGATCGGAACGTTGTACAAATCCCACAAAGCCACTACCTCGCCTTTTTTAACCGGCGAGCCGTCTTTCACTTTTAATACAGTTCCATACGGCACGGGGTACAATTCACGTTCCGCACCGCGGTTGTCGTATACGCCCAATTCCGCGTTGCGGTTCAAAACAATCCAATCACCCGAAGAATTTTGAATGGAGCGCAAATTCTGATAACGGGCTATACCATCATTCTTGATTTCGATTTTCGAAACTTCCAACACGCGGCTGGCCGTACCGCCGATGTGGAAGGTACGCAGCGTCAACTGGGTACCGGGTTCGCCGATGGACTGGGCGGCAATGATGCCGACCGCCTCGCCGATGTCAACTTTGCGTCCCGTCGACAAATTGCGTCCATAGCACTGGGCGCAAACACCGCGGCGGCTTTCGCAGGTCAACACGGAGCGGATGCGGATTTTTTCCACCACCGCATTTTCAATCTTCTCGGCAATTTCCTCGTTGATCATCTGGCCCGAACGCACCAGCACTTCATCGGTCAACAAGTCAACCACGTTGTCCAAAGCCACGCGGCCCAGGATACGTTCCTTCAAAGGTTCGATGACTTCCGAGCCTTCGCGAATGGCACCGATGGAAATACCGTTCAAGGTTCCGCAATCTTCCTCGGAAATAATCACTTCCTGCGCCACGTCCACCAAACGGCGCGTTAAGTAACCTGCGTCGGCGGTTTTCAAGGCTGTATCGGCCAAACCTTTACGCGCACCGTGAGTGGAAATAAAGTACTCCAACACGGTCAAACCCTCGCGGAAGTTGGCGATAATGGGCTGTTCAATAATTTCACCGGTAGCACCGGTAATTTTCTGCTGCGGTTTGGCCATCAAACCGCGCATACCGGCCAACTGACGGATCTGCATTTTAGAACCGCGGGCGCCGGAGTCCGCCATCATGAAGATGGGATTGAAGCCTTCACGATCCTGGCTCAAATCGTCCATCATGAATTCGGCAATGGAATCAGTGGTATGCGTCCAAATATCAATGACTTTGTTGTAACGTTCGCCATCGGTAATGACGCCTTGCTGATATTGTTTTTCAATGGCCGTTACTTCCTTTTTGGCCGCTTCAATCATAACCCATTTATTTTCCGGGATACGCATATCATTAATTGCAACCGTAAATCCGGCCTTGGTCGCAAAAAAGAAACCCACTTCCTTCATGCGGTCCAGCATCAATACGGTTTCATAGGTGCCTAATTCTTTATGGCAACGCGCCACCAAGTTGGTCAATTCTTTCTTGTTGAGCACTTTGTTGACATAACGCATCTTTTCCGGCAACACTTGTTCGTTAAAGCAAGCGCGTCCTGGTGTCGTCTCCACCAATTTCCCATGCATGCGAACCTTCACCAACGCGTGGTAGGAAATTTCGTTGGCATCCAAGGCAATCATTACTTCCTGCGGCGAAGAAAACACATGCCGTTCCTTGCCTTCGCTGGCCCGTTCTTTGGTGAGGTAATAATTCCCCAAAACAATATCCTGCGAAGGTGAAATAATCGGTTTGCCGCTGGCGGTCGATATAATGTTTGCTGTAGACATCATCAACACACGCGCTTCCAATTGCGCTTCGGATGAAAGCGGAATATGTACCGCCATCTGATCACCGTCAAAGTCAGCGTTAAACGCAGCGCAGACCAAAGGGTGAATACGCAAAGCTTTGCCTTCAACCAACACCGGCAAGAATGCCTGAATCCCCTGGCGGTGCAGAGTGGGGGCGCGGTTGAGCAGAATCGGATGGTCTTCCAAAACTTCTTCCAAAATATCCCAAACTTCGGGTTTAACCTTTTCCACCATTTTTTTTGCGCTCTTGATGGTATGGACATATCCTCTGTCTTCAAGCTTTTTAATAATAAAGGGCTTGAATAATTCCAACGCCATTTTCTTGGGCAAACCGCACTGCCACAATTTCAATTCCGGACCCACCACGATGACCGAACGTCCGGAATAGTCCACGCGCTTGCCGAGCAAGTTTTGGCGGAAACGGCCTTGCTTGCCCTTGAGCATGTCGGAAAGCGACTTCAAGGGGCGGTTGCCCGGACCCTTGACCGCATGGCCGCGGCGGCCATTGTCGAACAAGGCATCCACCGCTTCCTGCAGCATGCGCTTTTCATTGCGCACAATAACATCCGGCGCTTTGAGATCAATCAATTTTTTCAACCGGTTGTTGCGGTTGATGACCCGGCGGTACAAATCATTCAAATCCGAGGTGGCAAAACGCCCGCCGTCCAACGGCACCAGGGGGCGCAACTCGGGCGGAAGAACAGGAACAACTTCCAGCACCATCCACTCGGGTTTGTTGCCCGATTTACGAAAAGCCTCCACCACTTTCAAACGCTTCACGATTTCCTTGCGTTTTTGCACGGAAGCAGTTTCCATGTCCTTATGCAACTTCTCGGACATTTCTTCCAAATTCAACTCGCGCAACAAATCACGGATGGATTCAGCGCCCATCTTGGCCGTGAAGGCATTGCCGTATTGTTCGCGGAAACCCCGGTAATCTTCCTCGGTCAAAATCTGTTTTTTAGCCAGCGGGGTGTCCCCGGGATCGGTGACAATGTAATTTTCATAATAGATAATCTTTTCCAAAATACGGGTACCGACGTTCAGCAGGTACGCAATCCGTGAAGGCACGCCTTTGAAATACCAAATATGCGTGACCGGGGAAACCAATTCAATATGCCCCAAACGTTCGCGCCGGACTTTAGCCTGGGTAATTTCCACTCCGCAACGGTCGCAGACCACGCCTTTGTAGCGGATACGCTTATATTTGCCGCACGCGCACTCCCAATCCTTGGTGGGACCGAAAATACGTTCATCGAACAAACCTTCGCGTTCAGGTTTAAACGTACGATAATTAATGGTCTCGGGTTTTTTCACTTCCCCTTTGGACCAATTACGAATGACTTCGGGCGAAGCCAATGAAATGCGAATGGCGTCAAACATGCCCGCCACGCGCGATTCGTGGTATTCGCGTTCTTTCTCGCGCTCCCGTTGGAGCAACGTCATTTTTTCAGTTAAGCCGCCATCCATTCTCATGCGTCCTCCTTGGCTTGCTTGCGCTTCTTAGGTTTCGCTGCTGCTTTTTCCTTTTCCTTTTCGGCGGGTTTGCCCGCCGCTTCGGCCGCGGCCAATTTCTCCGCCGTTTCTTTGGAATTGCGCAACAGTTCAATGTTCAAACATAAACTTTGCAATTCTTTAACCAAGACATTAAAGGATTCCGGAATGCAGGAATCCGGAGCGTTTTTACCCTTTACGATAGCTTCATAAATTTTGGTGCGCCCGGCCGCATCATCGGATTTGACCGTCAACAACTCTTGCAGGGTATTGGCCGCGCCATACGCTTCCAGGGCCCACACTTCCATTTCCCCGAAACGCTGACCGCCGAACTGCGCCTTACCGCCCAACGGCTGTTGCGTGATAAGCGAGTAGGGGCCGATGGAACGAGCATGGATCTTATCGTCCACCAAGTGCGCCAGTTTCAGCATGTACATGAAGCCCACGGTCACGGGGTTATCAAATGTTTCCCCGGTCCGGCCGTCGTGCAGTGCAATCGTGCCGGTTTCCGGCAAGCCTGCTTCCTGCAAAGCTGATTTAATTTCACCTTCCGTGGCACCGGCAAAAACCGGAGTAGCCACGTGAATGTTCAAATGATGCGCGGCCCACCCCAAGTGGGTTTCCAAAATCTGACCCACGTTCATGCGGGAAGGAACGCCCAGGGGATTCAAAATAATATCCACCGGGGTGCCATCGGCCAAATACGGCATATCTTCTTCCGGCACCACGCGGGAAACCACACCCTTGTTACCGTGACGTCCGGCCATCTTATCGCCTACGGACAATTTACGTTTTTTCGCCACGTAAACTTTGACCAGCTTGATGACTCCCGGCGGCAACTCATCGCCTTTGCGAATCTTAAGGATCATCCGCTCGTAGTCATTATTCAGCTTATCTTTCATTTCCTCGCTGATTTGCTCGGTCTTATTAATTTCGGACACGGCCGTTTCTTTCAGTTCCGCGGCATCGCCCTTGCCGCCTTTTTTCAATTCAGCCAGGTCTTCGACTAATTTTTTCTCTATGTCCGCAATTTGAGCGGCACGATTCTGATCCAAGCGAGCTTCCAAACGCATGCGTTCTTTTTCCAATTTCTTGATCCGGTCCAAATCGCGCGCGCGGATTTTTTCATCACGTTCACGCCGCGAGAAGACCTTGACGTCAATCACCTTGCCTTCGATCCCGGGCGGAACCTTCAGCGAGGCATCGCGCACATCGCCGGATTTTTCGCCGAAAATGGCGCGCAACAATTTTTCTTCCGGGCTCAGCTCGGTTTCACCTTTGGGCGTTACTTTGCCCACCAAAATGTCCCCCGGGCCAACCTCCGCGCCCATGCGGATAATGCCGGTCTCATCCAAATCTTTCAAAGCATCTTCCCCGACATTGGGAATATCGCGCGTAATTTCTTCCTTGCCCAGTTTGGTATCACGGGCTTCCAATTCGAACTCCTCGATATGCACCGAGGTGAAACGGTCTTCCTTCAGCAAACGCTCGGAAACGATAATCGCGTCCTCGAAGTTGTAACCTTGCCAGGGCAAGAATGCCATCAGGATATTTTGACCCAACGCCAACTCACCGCCGGAGGTCGACGGACCGTCGGCCAGAACTTGTCCTTTACGGACATGCTCCCCTTTGCGTACAACCGGTTTTTGATTGATGCAGGTATCTTGATTTGAGCGCTGGTACTTGGTCAGATTATAAACATCCAGGCGGACTTTGCCGTCTTTTTTATCTTCCCAGGAAACCACGATCTGATCCGAGCCTACCTTCTCAACAATACCATCGTGCTTGGCCAAAATCATAACTCCGGAGTCATAGGCGCATTTGCCTTCAATCCCGGTTCCCACCAGGGGCGCTTCGGTGCGCAGCAAGGGCACGGCCTGGCGCTGCATGTTGGAACCCATCAAGGCGCGGTTCGCGTCATCGTGCTCCAAGAACGGAATCAAGGCCGTGGCAATGGACACCAATTGTTTCGGCGACACGTCCATGAAGTGAACTTCCTTGGGATTGACCAAGGGAAAATCACCGCGCAAACGGGCTGAAATGACCGGACCCACCAAATGGCTGTTTTTATCCACCGGGGCATTGGCCTGGGCAATAACGTACTCATCTTCTTCATCCGCCACCAAGTAACGGATTTCATCCGTAACTTTGCCGTTTTCCACTTTTAAATACGGGGTCTCAATGAACCCATAGTCATTGACACGCGCAAAAGTGGCCAGCGAAGAAATCAAACCGATGTTCGGGCCTTCCGGTGTTTCAATGGGGCAAATACGCCCGTAGTGCGTGTGATGCACGTCGCGCACTTCAAAACCCGCGCGTTCACGATTCAAACCGCCGGGGCCGAGCGCGGACAAGCGGCGCTTGTGCGTCAACTCCGCCAAGGGATTGGTTTGATCCATGAACTGGGACAACTGCGAGGAACCGAAAAATTCCTTGACCGCAGCCGCCACCGGTTTGGCATTAATGAGATTCGAAGGCATGGCCGTGTCAATGTCCAAAATGGACATGCGTTCCTTCACGGCACGTTCAATGCGGGCCAATCCGATGCGGAATTGATTTTCCAAAAGTTCACCCGAGGAACGGATGCGGCGGTTGCCCAAATGGTCAATGTCATCCTTTTCGCCCTGCTCATTGTTGAGTTTCACCAAATACTTCATAACCTCAACCACGTCTTCTTTTTTCAATGTCGTATGGTCCATGGGGATGGTCAGCCCCAAGCGTTTATTCAGCTTGTAGCGTCCCACCTTGGACAGGTTATACCGTTTGGGGTTGAAAAATAAACCCTCCAACAATGCCGCGGCGCTTTCCACCGTGGGCGGATCGCCGGGACGCATCTTCCGGTAGATTTCGATCATGGCTTCGTTCTTGGAACGCGTATTATCCTTAGCCAAGGTATAATGCAGTGACAGTAATTCGTCCACTCCGGCCACGGCCACGGGTATTTTATTAATTTTGGCAGCCCTGATTTTTTGAATGATTTCCGAGGTTAACAAGGTATTGCATTCGGCAATTACTTCCCCGGTACCGGCATCCGCCACGTCATCCATAAGCACGCGATCCACGGCTGAATCATTGGTCGCAACATTTTCGGTTTCATGAAACAAGCTCAGGATTTTTTGCTGCGTTGAAAATCCAATGGCCTTCAAAAGAGTCGTGGCCAAAATCTTGCGTTTCCGGTCAATACGGATGTACACAATATTGTTGGTATCGTATTCAAACTCCAACCACGAACCCCAATAAGGAATGATCCGGGCCACCAAGTAACGGCGTCCCATGGTTTGCCCTTTGCTTTCGTCTTCGTCGAACGAAACACCGGGAGAACGATGCAACTGGGACACAATGACGCGCTCGGCGCCATTAATAATGAAAGTCCCTTTGCTGGTCATCAAGGGCAATTCGCAAAAGAATACTTCTTGTTCTTTGATATCCTTAATGCGTTTGACCTTGGTTTCCGGATCGCTTTCCCGGACTACCAGCCGCAAGGTCACCTTGAGCGGGGCGGAAAAACTCATGTCCCGTTCCCGGCATTCCTCCACGGAATACTTGGGTTCTCCAAAGCTGAAGCCCGCAAATTCCAAGCTTGAATTGTTGTTGAAGTCGTAAATGGGAAATACGCTTTGAAAAACCGCTTGCAGACCTTGGTTTTTGCGATTTTCCGGCAAGATGGCCTTCTGAATGAAGTCGTTGTACGACTTCTTCTGAATTTCCATCAAGTTCGGAATTTCCATGATTTCTTGAAGCTTGTTGTAACTACGGCGATTTCGCGGATCAAAAAACGATTTGGGCATGCAATCTCCTCCTGGCCCTAAGTTCTAAATAGGGGAAATCATATATTTATGTATTTTAAAATCGAGGATACAAAGAAACGGAATATTATTACAAATGATGCCTGGATGTCAATAAAAAAATAATGTTTTTATTTAATGGCCGGAAACTTGCTTGAACCTTTTATCCCGTTGAGCATAAACAGCAGGTGTCTTACCCTTTGTTTCTATGGTCTCCAGAATTTTTTTGGCACGAACTTTGGGGTCCCCATGATATCCCGAGTGTCCTTCCATACGCCCCAAAACATCCGCCAAGGCTTTAGGCGAGTATCCGGCTTGGCACAGAATCTCCACAGCTAAAAGATCCGCATCTTGCTCTTTTTCCCTGGAATAACCCTGAGCCACTGCTTTCACCACATCTTTAACCACATTATCAAACAACCCGGATAATTGCTGCAATTCCCCTTGGGATTCCCCGGCTTTGCGTAACCCAAATTTAACCAATGAGGCCGCTGCTTCCCGCTGATGGCTGGCTTGAATAGCTTCCATGGGATGTTCCATAATAATATGGGCTATTTCATGGGCTAAAACCGCCGCTAACTCGTCTTCCGTTTGGCAAATCCCCAGCAATCCGGTAGAAATAAATAAAAATCCGCCCGGACAGGCAAAGGCATTGGCATTTTTTTCCACCAAAGCAGCAAAATGATATCCATGATACATTTCCGGGCGTGAAGAAGCCATGGCCAAAGTATTTCCCACTTCATTGAGGTATAACGTCAACTGCGCTTCGTTTTTCCAAGGGGCGTCAGCCAACAAGCTGGCTCCGACCGTACGTCCAATATAATATTTTTCTTCCTCGGTAAACTCCCGGTCTGATTTTTCCATACTATCGCCCATGCTTTCCAATTCCTGATACCCGGCTAATTGCCCCCCAACCTT
Source organism: Candidatus Goldiibacteriota bacterium (assembly GCA_020052235.1). Classification (GTDB taxonomy): domain Bacteria; phylum Oederibacteriota; class JAAXVQ01; order JAAXVQ01; family JAAXVQ01; genus JAAXVQ01. The sequence goes on along the minus strand of JAGVPM010000047.1, from coordinate 21,044 downwards.
GACTGCTTTTCCCAAGGTAGCACACCCGGTCAGGCCAAGGCTGATGAATAGGCAAACACCCAAAACAGCGCGCATGATTTTCATATTTATTCACCCCCGCCTTGAAACTCGCCCAATTTCCCTTGTTTTCTAAAGGCGGAAAAAGCAGTTTGCGGATTAGCATAGTGGGTATGCGATTCAATCTGGTCCACAACCGCATATTGTAAATTCGGATTGCTTTTCCGGTATTCGGATTCCACTTGCGCATTAAAGCCTTTGGTGGCCGTAGCCACTTCCTCGGAGGAGACATATTCGCCTGAAAGTTTTGAAGAAAATTTAGGTTGCTTGACCGTCAACGAGGCTTCTGAAATGTACCCCCGGCCTTGTTTGGTTTGCACGCAATAAAAACCGCCTTGTTTGCTTACCACCTCCACGGCCGTGCGGTAATTCAAGGTGGCTGCAACCGGACTAAATGACGTAGGTTTTTTAAGCAACCGTGTTTTTTCCACCTGAACATGACGCACTTCAGCCCAAAGGCTAAGTGGCAGGAGCATTAGAATAAAGCAAACCACGATCCTTTTCATGGCATCCACCTCACTTGGATTTTAAAATAGTCACGCCGTCCCACCGGGGCCCCGGCGCCCGTTTGATATACCGGTCACACCGCTCTAAAAACATACGGGCCGGGAAATCAGCGGGCCTATGGCGCAACGCTTGCATCAATTGCTTGCGGGCTTTGCCGAATGCGCGCTGCCAAAACGCTTCCAGCCCGGCTTGATAATGCCCCAAAAATGCCTTTTGCGCATCGGTTAATTCCCCGGGTTCAGCCATCACTTCATAGATCCGTGTGGGATCCTGTTTTCCCTTCACGCGGATGTAATCCAATTCCCGGGTCACCAAACGCGCTCCCAAGGCCGCATGCGTCTCTTGGCTTATTAAAATCGAAGTCTCATAAAATTTATTCACACCCTCCAAGCGCGATAGCGGAGCAAAATGTTGCCTTCACTGTCCATGGGCCATTTTTGTGAATCCAAATGCAGCCAGTTTCCCTCTGCCCAAACCCGATGCGCCCCCGGACCAACCAAAGGCGCAAATCCCAGGCTGGGAACCAAATGTTTATCCAAAAGCCAAAATGGCCGGATACGCCGGGCAACGCCGTCAAAATGGATGGCAATGAAACGCTTACGCCCTGTTGGGCATCTTGCGCCCAATTGGAGCCAATAAATTCAATCCCCAAATCCGGACGAACTTCAAATAAACGTTCAGCCTCATGGGGAGCACCCTTTTTTTTGGTTATAAACGGAATATAAACTTTGCCCTGATTCTGCAGCGCGGCCACCAATTGGGCATCGTCCTCGGGGCCGTAGGCATTTGAATAGGATTCGGTGAATAAAAAATCCAAGATAACCAACCGGGCGCCTGCACGCTTTAAGTAATCCAATATTTGCGCATAGGCTTCCCGCGGCCAAGGCCACGAAAGCCCATACTCCTTGGCTCCGGCTTCCAAACTGCGCTGATCCAACACCACGAACTGCAGATCCTGACACAGCGGCGAATTTTTAGCTTGCCATTGTTCCAAACGATCCGTAGCCAACCATTCCAAGTGGATCAAAGGACCGGTAAAATAAAACAGTGCGACGGCAAGCCATGTAAGTGCGGCGCACCACAACCACTGACGTGTATTTTTTTTAGCTTTCATGCTGCCCCCACGAAAAAAAAGCTTCTACCCCATAAATTCCGATGATTTATTGGCTTTTGTAGGGGCGATCCTTGTGATCGCCCGGGCCTCCCACTGTATAGCGCCTAAATTTTTCCTAAAATTCGCTGCATTTTTTCGAGCAAACCAATGGCATTATACGGCTTTTGGATAAATCCGGCCAATCCCTCGCCGACAAACCGGCTTACGGCCTCTTCTTCACTGTAACCGCTGGAAAGGATCACTTTAACATCATGCCGCATTCGGCGAAGTTCCTGAAACGTTTTTAGTCCATCCAGACGGGGCATGGTCAAATCCAATATCACAGCCACGACCTGCGAGGTATGCTCTTTGAATGCCTCGATGGCGGCACATCCGTCCGTGGCCGTAAGAATACTGAACCCGTATTCTTCCAGAATCATTTTCACTACTTTCCGCACACCCTCTTCGTCATCCACCACCAATACCAGCCCCTGGCCGCGCCAATTAATCAAAGCCTGTTTCGGCGCTTCGGCAACCGGCGTTAAAACTGCTGAATACGGAATTAATATCCGAAAAACAGTTTGCTGACCGGGAAGGCTGGTAACGCGAATGGAACCTTTGTGCGCCCGCATAATTCCCAGAACAGCAGCCAACCCCAAACCCCGGCCGGTAAATTTGGTGGTAAAAAACGGATCGAAAATTTTCGCCTGTGTGCCCGCATCCATTCCACAACCGGTATCCGAAACCTCCACAAAAATAAAACGCCCCGTCGGCAATTCTTCTCCCAAATAACATTCATCCAAATAAGCTCGGTCGGCTTCAACCATACCCGTACTCAGAATTATCAATCCTTCCTCATCACCAATGGCCTCGGACGCATTGGTGATGAGATTCATAATAACCTGCCGAATCTGGGTGGGTTCCACTTCAACGGTAGGAATATCCTTTTCCAGTTTAAATTGCAGCACTACTTTTTTTGATATGGAAACTTGCAATAGCTGAACCATTTCTTCGACCAAACGGGATAATTGCGTCGGCTGCATAACAAAGCGATTTTTTTCCGAATAAGTCAATAATTGATTGGTTAAATTGGCGGCGCGAATGGCGGCGGTTTCAATTTGTTCAATGCTTTGCCGCGCCGATGAATCCGAGGGCAATTCCAACAGCGCCAAACTGGCATTGCCTAAAATGGTCATTAACAAATTATTGAAATCATGGGCAATCCCGCCGGCTAAAACACCTAGGCTTTCAAGTTTCTGTGCCTGCTGGACCTTTAATTCCATTTTTTTATTTTCTTCTTCAGACCGGCGGCGATCCGTGACATCGCGAAAAATTATCGCCTGCTTCTCATCACCCGCGCCTGCGATCGAAGAGGTGCTGACATCAAAATATCTATGCTGCCCATTGGGGCGCCGAATTCCAAATTCGATCTGCCGAAACCGGGCCTTTTCACTTTTTATTTTTTTTAATTGTCCTAAAAAAATTTCCGCATCCTCCGGTGAGAAAAAAGCCTCCAAGGGTTGACCCGGTAATTCCCCCCGCGAAAAATCAAAAATAATCGCAGCCGCATTATTCATCCACTCAACCGTTGAACCAGAAACAATGATCACACCTTCAGTCATACGCTCGGCATTTGGTTTTAATTTGTTTTCATCGGCAGCAAGCGTTTGAATAATTTGTTGCAAAGGAGTTGGTTCCTGGGAGTCCAAATCCCGGGTGGTAGTGGAAATTATATGATTAAATTTATGCTCCTCAGGGTTTGGCTCGCTTGACGCGTTCGGGAATGTGGATTCAACCGTCATGGTTCGGTTCACATCCTTGGATGATTAAACTTAACTTGAATGGTATTATAAACTTTTTTATGGGAATTATAATAAAAAAAACGCCCGATCGGTTTCCCGACCGGGCGTTTTCACGGATTTCTTTCGTTTAGGCGGCGCTGTCCGAGGTCTTCAACTTCATGGGCTTCTGCTGTTCCCAACGCGCGGGAAGATTGATGTTAATGATGCCCAAGAAATTAATTTGTTCAACCACCCGTTTGAATTTATCGTCCATCATCAAGGCTTTGGACGGTTGAACTGTCGGCGTCATTTGAACCGACAACTGCCCGTTGGCGGCACCGGATTTGGATATTTCCGTAGCCACGTTGAACTGCAGCATCTGCAGCACACCAGCTGCGCTGCGGATTTGCGGCTCCAACTTCGCATCGTTCGCGGAATTGGCTTGCGCTGTCTTTAGCAGATGATCCAATACTATCCGGATGGCCCGCGTGCGGTTTTCTTCCGAAACCACCCGCTGCGTGCCGGGAACCCTCAGACCACCAACGGCTTGCTTAAATTCATTGTCCGCCAACAAACCTGCACCAAATTCTTTGTAGGCCCCCTTATTCAACCGGGTCATAATATAATCACCCGGGTTCATGCTCCAGGCGATCTGATCCGCCTGCGCCATGATAAACAACCCGCCCATGGCCAGCCCTGCAGCCATGGCAAACGCTCCAACTGCAGCTATAGTCGCCGCCCCAGCCACGGCAAATACGCCCAATGCGGCAACCGCAACTCCCAACCCGGCCAACTTCAGCCCCGATATATTCGATTCCCGGATGGGATTTGCCCGCAAAGCCGTTTCATCCGACAACCATTGCGCCATCCTCAGGCCCAATGGCATCCGGGACATCTGCTGGTAATCCGTCCGGGTAATGCCAAACCGCATTTCAAATTCCTCGTCCTTGGCGATTTTCAAGGCCGTACGGTCGCCTGCATCAGCCTTGGCCAAATCACTTTGGATGGAACGTTCCGCATTGGCCATCAAAGCACCGGCGTCTTTTTCCATGCTCTGCACGGCTTTGGCCATTTCCGCCAGATCCTTTTCGCCATATTCCACATTCTTGAACGCTTTCTGAATGGCGGTATAGGCTTCCTGAATCAAAACTTTTTGTTCACCGTTCGGCCACGCCTTCATATCCGCCCGCAATTCGTCGCCGTTTAGAATATAATTCTTCACGAATTCCGCCATCCAAACATCCGGATGCTGGCCGATTTGATAATCCTTAAACATGCCCATGAAGCCTAACTTTCTTACTGCCGCATCAGCTTCAGGCGTGCTCTTGGCAATCTCATCCGCGATCTTCAACGCAGCTTGGTTCATAACTACGTTTACATACCTCTGGCTGGCAAAGAACCCGGCCGCGGTTTTCGGCACAAAGAGCCCGTTATTGGCTTGGGATGCATCCGCCACGCTGATGGTGCGGAACAATTCCTGCAATGATACCGGTCCTTTTTCCAGCAACGACAGCGCCGAGGCCAATAAGTGCATATGCCCGTAATACCGCGCTTCGGTTCCGGTCTTCAGCGTTATCCCGCGCTCGTTCAACAACTCCGACAGGCTCGACACCGCTTGTTGACCGTCGCGATTTTCTCCCACTTGCTGTTTCCAGGCTTCGACCAAGCTGCCATTGACTTTGGCCGTGTGCACAGTTGCAAGCCCCGGGGTCGACACTGCAAGTCCCGGCTGGGTTGGATCCGCGCTTTCCTTTGCCTTGGACGTACCGGCAACCACAGCCGCTGCTTCGGTTTCCGGTGTAAGCGTTTCTACAACCGCCGACTGTCCGCTCAGCCGCGCCATAATGGAAGCACTCCAATTCGAGGACAATGCCCCTGCTGAAACACCTGAGAAACCGCCCAATGTAATCGCCACAGCTGCCGCCACACCAGCTACTGCCGCAACGGGTTTTTGCAGCAACTCAGACAACGGTTGCTGGCGCAAAGTATTGATGGCTTGGCCCATTTGCTGGATCGGATGTTGGATGGTCGCCAGGATACCCGTCCGTTCCCCGGTGATGTTGTAGCGCTGTCCCAGGTCTGCCGCCGCGTATTGCAGGTTAGTCATCAACTTTTCCGCCTGCGGAACTGTCATGGACTTCCCTTGGAATACCACTGTCTCTTGTCCACTTTGTACCAGCTGACCCAATTCAGCCGCACTCTGGTTCAGCTTCCCATATTCCGTCTCGATCCGGCTCTGCTGCCGAGACAGGGTGAACATCTGGCTCACCACGTTCCCTGCCTGGCCCAGGCCGGAGTACATCTTCCAATCCGCGCCAAAACGATCGCGCATAGCGGGTTCAAACCATGCTTCGCCATACTTCGCCTGGTATTCGGCCACATGTGCAGAATTATTTTGCAGCCACGTGGGATTCTGCCACGATTCTGCATATGCCCTGGTCAATGCGATCTTAGAACCCGATACCTTGATCGCATCCTTCCTTTGATCAATGTAGTTGCCTATCGATCCGACCAGTGCAGGCAACGTGACTCCATTCTTCAGTCCGCCAGGATTAAACCATGGTGTATCCACCATCTGTGAACGCCCTACTTCCGTGCGCGCCACCAAGTCCGAAACGCCTTGGTATTTCCTCATCAACTCCGGCATGTTGCGTTCAATGGTCCGGGCCAATTCCGGCATATATTCTGCCGAACCTTTTTCCACCGACACCCTCACTGTTTCCTCGGTCTTGATCCCTGCTTGCGTCTGCAGCGAACTGCTGATTTTTTGAGCATCCACTTCGTTCAAGATCCGCTTCGCTATACCCACGACTTCAACTTGAGCACCCTCACCAATTTTCCGTCCTTCGCCCACCAGCATGTCATTGAATTCCCGGAAATATTTCGCCGACTGTGTGTCTGCCATGACCAAGCCTTTAGAACCGTCCAAACGTGTACCTTCGGACAAATCCACCTCGATTGTGCGCGTTCCTTGGGCCTGCATGGTTTCTTTCACACGCGAGATTAGTTGGGCAAACTCACGCGCTTCACCCCGCGTCACATTATTGATGTCATTAAAATCCAAACTCATACCCGTCAAACCTTTGGCGCGCTTGTATCCGCCCTCCAATACAGCATCAGTTACATTCAAGCGTTTCATGGTCTGCCGGTATACATCCAAGGGGCGCATATCCATTTGGTGCAAAGCCGCGCCCATATTCACCATTTCGCTGCCCTTGATTTCCAAGGTATTTAGCCCTTCGCCGATCTTGGGAGCAAAAATCATGCGTTGTTGCTGCCATCCGCCCGAAGCCTGAATTTCGCCCTTCAGCACTTGCATAGCCGAGCTCCATAAATCCGGAGACATACCATCAATCAAAATCAATTGGGTCTTGCCTTCGCCTTGAACCCGTAACAATTCTTTAATTACCGTCTTCGACGAAACATCGCTTAATTTGCCGTCAATGCGCTCCACTTTCATGCCGGATTCTTTGATGAACGTTTCCACAGTGTCCGTGCTGATTGTCACCATTTCCGTGCGTTCCTTACCCAAAGCTTCTTGCATGCGCTGACGGGTCTCAGCTAAAACAGGATTATCGTTGTGCGTAAAAATCTGCTGAGTTACTGTCCGGCCTTTAACCGCACTTGGACTGCCCATTAATTCCTGGGCATACTTGACAAAAAAGGCTTGCTCATTAAACCCTTCCGGCGCCCATTCCATGATCAGCTTACCTTCGGCTGAACGTTTCACCATCACGACATCTTCGCCGACTTTAATTTTGAAATACGCTTCGCCATCCATAATTTGATGCATGTCAATCACGGGTTCCCTGTTGATGGCCACCACTTGTTTGCCCCACGATCCTAAAGCACCTTTCATACCTTCAAACGTTCCTGAAAATCCGACGACATTCTGCGCGCCTAATAAATTCATAGCTTCCATCATGGTCACTCGCTCCGTGGTGGTATGCACCAATGCTTCCACCACTGATTCCACAAACTTTGGATTCCGCCTGGCAAATTCGCGGCCGTGGATCTGCGACGCCTTCGTGCCGGTTTCGGACAGGAAAATCTCCGCATTCGTGAATGCCGCCTGCAGCTGGTCGCCGAAAATGGTATTCGGTTTGCCCACACCGCCCTCGGCCGTGCCATAATGAGTGCTGCCATCGCGTGTATCCAACGACCCAGTCCATTCGCGCCCGTTCTTAGTGGTCAACACCCGTGCCATTTTCTCCAGGATCATCGCATCGCCGGCTTTACGGAAATCCAAGCCCGTAGCCTGCTTGATCGCTTCGCACGCTTCACTGGTAAATTGCAGTTGATTGCGGACCTCTTGCGCCGGACCCCGCTCTATATTTTCAAACAATTTAATAAACTTGCCTTTGTCAATGGTTCCGGTAACCGGATCTTTTACCTGATCCATGAACCATTCCCTCACTTTGGCATATGTTGCCACATGATCCACGGCCATGGTGGACAATTGCATTTTGGCCACATCGCTCAAATGTGTAAACACGCCCGAAGCTCCAATAATGGTATCCGTCGTGTGGAACGCAGCGTGAAATTCGTCCCAGGCTACGGTACCCAAACGTCCCTGCAAAGTCCGCGAAATCTGAGCATCACTCTTACCCTGGCTGCGCATTTCCAATACCGCGTGCTTCAGGGTCTCATTATCCATTACATATACTTTGTTTTCCGCAAACCCATTTTTAATTACTTCTTGGGCAGTTTCCTTGGTCAAAACCACCAAGTCACCTCTGCCCTCACTTACCATCTTTTTAAACGGACCTTCTCCTAAGATCGGATCCACCAAGCCGACGTTGGTCATGTACAATTGCGCCGGCACCGGTTTGCCGGGATTGTTGGCCTTGAACAATTCCCGCGCCACTTCCAAAGCCAACGGCGAGCACGACTTGCCGCCGCCCATAGCCAGTTGCAGGGCTTCACCGATCAACATCTTCGCCACCGGATTTTTGCCCTTCAGTTCCATGTTAAGGTAATGCAACTCTGCCTGACGGAATAAAAAGCTCAACATAGGCGGATCCAGCGTAAACCCATTGTACTTCCCATCCATCTGGAACCGCACCATCAATTCACCCATGATCTTGACGCTTTGCGCATTTAATTCAGGCATTTCCGCGCTGATTTTTTCAACCAGCATTTCCTTCATCTGGGACATCTGTTTTTCAGATAATTGAACCTTTCCACCCAATTCCGCGCGCATGCCTTCCATGAGTGTCTGCATGGTTGAACCGATTTTTTCAATTGCTTCGGGCCGGAAATCGGTCATGCCTTCCAGTTTCGCCGCCCGCAACAATTGATCTCCTCCACCCGATTCGCGAATTTCCATGATCGTCTGCTTCCGTGCTTCCACAGCACGCTGCATACCAGCCTCGGTCAGAAACATGTTGCGCACCCGTCCCATAACACTGCCTTCACCCTGGAAAGGCGATATCAATCTAGTAACCAGGCGCTGCCATCCCGTGGTGCCCGACAAATCAGAGCCCGCGGCTATGGTTTCCTGCTGCCGGTTCCACGCCTCCAACTTTGGACGCAGTACTTTAGCCTGTTCCGGCGATAGCCCTTCAAGCGCCATTTTCACGTCAATCATCATGGCCGGGTTGGTTCCCATTCCAGATCTCCCGGATTCAAAACGCGCCTTCAATTCACCTGGGCGGAATACATAGCCTGCGTCGGGCTTGATCCGTGCCAATTCCTGCGCTTTCTGCAACCGGTTTTCCGCGCTGGTAATGTGCTGCTCTGCCAATTGACGCGCTTCGGCCGTAGTGGCTTGGTTGCGTTCCGCAATGCGCATATTGAGTTCATTGGCAGCTTTTTGAACCTGAAGACTGCGTTTGAGTAAGGATTCAGGAGCCGTTCCCTCGCTCATCATTTCAGTAATGCTCCCTTTCTGAGCTGCTTTAACCTGTTCCCCAGCACTACTGGCGGCCTCAAGTCCTTCAGCCACGGAAGAACCTTTTACCTTTTCTTGCATCAGGGTCTTCCCACTGCCTTCAACCTGCGTTCCTTGACCGCGCTCCGTGCTTTTCACGGTTTCGCGCGCCAGGGGATTTTCCATCTGCCCGGTCTTGCGTTCAGCTACAGTCGTCCCATGTTCCTGGGCGCCAGTTTCCACACTGGGTGTTTTACCTTCGACCCTCGCCATTTCACTGGTCTTGGTCTCAGCCATGCCCTTTTCCGCCACTTTCTCTATACCTTCCGTCCTCTGTTCCCCGGCTCTAACTTCCGCCAAGGAACGGCCGGCCTGCGATTTCTTCATATTCAACAACGCCGCCATAGGATCCGCCGCGCCCAATAGTGCCTGCAGTTGGTCAGGCTTTAAATTACGCGCCAGTTCCTGTACTGTTTCTTTGCCTTCAACTTTTTCCAATTTATTAAGGGCCTCATTGACTCCCTTATTCTTACGCAACGCGGATTCCACGGTTGCATCCTTATTTCCAAGTTCATTATAGAAATCTTTCAGCGCTTGACGGATTTCACCGTTTTGCGCTTGCGCCATACTCCGGGTCAGAGCCAATGAATGACTGCCTTCTCCGCCAAACACTTGGCTCATGGCCTGATCCAGCTTCGCCGTGTTCACATTCTCCGTGTTAACTCTTGAATCCATCCCCAGCCGTTTTTCTATGGCGGCTCTGACTTGACTATCCTTGATACCCTCAGCCTTACATAGCAACTTCAATATTTCCCGAGCCTGTTTTCCAAATCCGTTTTCCACCATACCTTGCAACCGGGTTAGCCCTTTATCACCTTGGAATTGTTTCAAGGACTCATTTGTAATTTTTCCATTTGTACTTTCGGCCAGAGCTTTTTGCAATGCCATTTTTTCACCCTGGCTCATACCCGGTTCATTCGAGATTTTTTCTATCGCGGATCTAACTTGCCCTTCCGTCATTCCCTCCACTTTGGCCTTAGTCACTAAATCCTTAATCTTAGCTTCCGCTTCTTTTGCCAGGGCTTTATCAAACTTTTCCTGCGTCTGCCGCTCCGCAAATTCCGCCCGGGCCGCCTGCGCCTGCACCTCGGACTTTAACTTCATCAAGTCCCCCAACGCTTTCGAGGACGCGGCCTTTTCCATGGCCTGATCCACTGTCTTTTCCGTCAATTCCGTGGACGCCTTGCGGACTTCGGATTCAGCCCGCTTCACTTCAGCTTCCAACTTGGTCATGGACTTCTCGCTTTGCGCTTCCTGCGTTTTGGTTTTTTCGCTTTGCGCTTCCTTGGACTTGGCCAATTCTTCCTTGGCCGAACTCAATTGTGTTTCTGAGGCGCTGAGCCGTTCACTTGCGGCTTGAATGGCTTCCAGATTCTTGGCTTGCCGCTGCATGGCATCCGCTTGCTTTGCCAATTCCGACCTCGCCTGCGAGTCGACCTTCCCGTCCACTGCTTTTGCGTTCAAATCCGCTATCTTGGCTTCCACATTCAACGCGTTGGCTTTTGTTTCACACAGCTTTGCTTCCACATCCAACGTAGCGGCACGCGTCGCCGCTTCCGCCCGGGCTTGCGCCGTCAACTCCGGATTAGCCGCCGTGCTTCGCGCTTGCTTCAGTTCCGATACCGTGTTCTTCAACTGTTCCAGTTGCCCACGCTCCGCCACTTTCGCCTCAATGGCACGCTGCGTATTTTGCAATTTCTTTTGTGCACTCACACGTTCTTGCGGCGTTTGCGTACTGCTCTTCTCGGACAATCCGCCCTTTAATTCCTGCGCCCTACCTTCCAAAGCCGCCTTGGCTGCGTCCACGTCCGCGATCTTAGTCTCCACTTCCGCGGCCGTCAACTTCGTCTCGGCCAAGAGTCCGTCCGCTGAACGCGCTTGTCCCACTTCCTGACGCCCAAACTTCGATTCCAGGATTTTATATATGTTGGTGAATTGCTCCACCTGGTGCAATGCGAATGTTTTTACGAACGTGGTCAGCCCTACCCCTGTTCCTACCGTACTCATTCCCCGTCCCACTTGCGCGGGTTTGACCATTTCCGTTATCCGCCTCGGCACCATCGCCGAGCCCCCGGGCCGGTCCAGCCATTTGTCGAATTGCTTTTTGATCATTCCATCCTTAGGCGCTTTGACCTCCAGGTTCAAATCACCCATTTTAAACCCTTCGGAGGTCAACATCTCCTTCAGCATGGCTGCCCCATTTTCCTTACCCAGCAGTTCACTGACTTTAATCATGCCATTTTCCGTTTTGAGCAATACATCCCCGAACGATTGCCCGGCCCAATCTGCTTTTTCCTTGCCGAATATCTGCCCTACCCGGTCCATTAAAGACGGAGCGGTTTTTAAACCCAATACTTCGCCTACCGTCTTCGTGGCCAATTCCTCGGGCCGGATCGAACCGTCGCGCAGGCCCGATTGAATCCGCTCCAAGGCACCTTCCAGCAACACTTCACCCCGGGCCGCCTTCGCCTCGCCCACGGCTGCTTTAACCATTTGCCACGCAAAATAAATGCCCACCGCCGCGCCGATAATTTCCGACGTAGCATTCACGAATGCGCGCACTTTCGATGCACCCGCTTCCACATTCCCCATGATCAAGTTTCCCATTTGTGCGAACCCATTCCCTAATTTGACGAATGGATCCACAAAGAACGATTTGAACATACTGCCCAACCCATTAATAACCGCGTCTTTGGCCATCATTGCGGTCGCGATTATTCCTCCCACACACGGGAAAGCTATGACCAAAACTGTGATTACGATGATCTGCAGATTCTGGCCAATGGACTGATATGTCGTAGCCAACAGCGTACACAGCAACCCTCCGGCCGTTCCCCAGAAACCGCCCGCGTTAAAGGACGCTTCCGCCATTTTGATGTATTGGTCCGCGACCCACTGAAACTTATCACCAACCCATTTAAATCCTTTTTCCATGACTTCGGAAACCACTTTGAGTCCTTCACGAATTTCGCCGATAGCCTCTCGCCCCACCGATTCTCCGGTAGTCAAGCGCTTCTCCAAGGCCCCCGGCGTGCTCAAATCAATATACCATTCCAAGGCCGTCCCCACTGTCGAACCGACCATATCCAACACCATCACCGCGGCACCTACAATAGTCTTCACTCCGTAAATAACAAATTCGCCGATGACCGCGACGGTGCTCAAAACCAACATGCCAACGCGCGCCCAACCGTCAAAAGAATTCCACGACTCGCTGAAATTACCGATCACGTTCGTCCAGAACGCATCTGCGGCTTTGACGAAGGTATCGGTAAACCCGTGCCAACTGTTGGCTTTATCCTGCCAGAAACCGGTAACATCTTGTCCTTTGCCATTGAACGTCTTTTCAACCCCGCGTTCATCCAGAAGCACTATTTTTCCATCATGCACCGAAACATTGACTTGATTGCCCATACTAATTTGCTTGCCATTGATAAACACGGCATTATTGCCGCCTTGGCTGACATTGGTGACTTCCGCCTTGCCGCCTTCCAAATTCATAATTTCCGTGGTAATCGTCTTGCCCGCCTTATGGACAACGGGTTTGCCATCTTCCCCGGTCACTGTGTAATCGCGGGTAAAGGTGGTCGCTTGTTTTCCTTCGATAATCTTCTGTCCCGCACTGCTGCTGTCAATTTTTTGTCCGGCAGAATGCACCACCCGAACCCCGGTTTTTTCATCCATAACCGTATAGTCCTTGGTAAAGGTCGTGACTTCATGTCCACCCACGATCTCGCTGCCCTTTGAGTTGGCCATAATCATTTCGCCTGCAAAATGCTTCACCTTAACACCCGTGGCAGCGTCAGTAGTTTCATAGTCCCGGGTAAAATTGGTATACTCCATACCCGCAATAATTTTTGTCCCCGCCGAACTGCTTTCCACCACTTCCCCGGCTTTATGCGTGATCTTGACCCCGGTTTTATCATCCGAAACCGCATAATCCCGAGTAAAGGTTGTGGTCTCGCGGCCGGCGATTATCTTACTTCCAGTAGTACTTGCCTCCACGGTTTCACCGGCAAAGTGAGTAATCTTAATACCGGTTTTACTGTCTGTTGTTTCATAATTACGGGTAAATTCTATCTTCTCACGACCTGCGGTAAGCTTGCTGCCTTCAGGCGTAGTGGTAATGATTTCACCGGCAAAATGAGTTACCCGCATGCCGGTTTTTACATCCAGCGTGGTATATTGCTTGGTATAAGTCGTGGTTTCGCGGCCCTTAATTACCTTGCTCCCTTCGCTGGTGGAAGCAACCACTTCTCCGGCGAAATGAGTTACCTGCACACCAGTTTTTTCATCCAACGCGGTATATTGCTTGCTATAAGTCATGGTTTCGCGGCCCTTAATTATCTTGCTCCCGTCGCCGGTGGAAGCAACCACTTCTCCGACTTCATGTTTAATTACCGCGCCCGAAGTTTTATCCGTCACGGAATACTCCCGGGTAAACAAGGATTCTTCACTGCCTGCAATAATTTTGCCTCCGCTCTTGTCGCTGCGGATCACTTCACCGGCCCGATGCGTAATCTGCACGCCGGTTGCTTTATCAATCGGCGCCGTATACTCTTGCGTGAACTTGGTATCCTCATATCCGGCCGTAATACGGCTTCCGGATGCATCCGTAACCAGCGTTTCACCTTTGTAGTGTGTGACTTGAACTCCGTGAGCTTCATTGGAAGTATAGTCGCGCGTGAAATACGTGGACTCATATCCCGAAATAATTTTGCTTCCTTTGGCATTGCTCTCCACCACTTCGCCTTTGGAATGGGTAATTATCGCCCCAGTTTTGCCATCGGTTTGGGAATATTTCCGTGTGAATGTCGTTGTTTCATGGCCCGTGGTAATACGCGAACCTTTTGCGTCACTTTGCACGACTTCTCCTGCATAATGCTTACTTTCAATTCCTGTTGCTGCGTCCAAATTGGTATAGTCTTGCGTAAAAGTTGCGGTTTCTTTTCCATCAACTATCTTAGTGCTGTCCTTGGTGCTGACAAGTTGTTCCCCGGCAAAATGTTTTACCACTACGCCTGTTTTTTCATCCGTCACGCTATAATCCAGTGTAAACGAAGTTTTTTCTTTGCCTGCGGTGATTTTCGTACCCTCTGGTTTGCTTTCCAGTGTTTCGCCGGCATAATGCTCTACAACGACACCGGTTTTATCATCCGTCACTTTGTAGTCTTTGGTAAACGTGGTAATTTCACTTCCCGCGGTGATCTTGCTTCCATCTTTGGTGCTTTCCACCGTCTCACCCGCGATGTGATCAACCTTAACCCCGGTCTTGTCATCCGTCACCGTATAATTCTTGGTAAACGTGGTAACTTCACGCCCTGCGGTAATTTTGCTTCCATCTTTGGTGCTTTCTAATGTTTCACCCGCAATGTGATCAACTTTAACACCCGTCGCGGAATCGGTTGTCGTATAATTCTTGGTAAAAACCGTAGTCTCCTTGCCATTAGTTATATGGCTTCCGTCCTTGGTGCTTTCCACGGTCTCGCCAGCAGAATGAGTTACTTTAACACCGCTGACAGAATCAGTGGTCGAGTACTCAACGGTAAAGGTTGTAATCTCTGTCCCTGCAATGATCTTACTGCCTTTGCTGGAACTTTCCACTTGTTCACCGGCGTAATGATTCACTTTCACGCCGGTCGTGGCATCAAGGGTTTCATGATCCCGGGTGAATGTGCTTACTTCATACCCGCGTGTAATTTTACTTCCCGCGGGAGTGGAAACCACGGTCTCGCCGGCAAAATGTTTAACTTCAATGCCCGTGGTGGCATCGCGCACCGTATGATTGGTTAAATAATCAGTTTGTGTCTTGGCCCAAACGCCAAAGACGGTTGAAGTCGTTGTGGTTCGAATTAAGCCGCCCTCGGCCGTATGCTGAATTGACATGGTTTGCTTGGTGCTGTTCACCAGTGTAATACTTTCGCCTTCTTGACTATTGTACTTGGCAAAATTATAGGTGACGTTTTGCTGAGTATCAAATTCAATAGTCGTGCTCTGCATGTATGGGCCGGATTCGCTGTTGGCCGAAGCATTGGCATTGACTCCATCCGCAGAACGGTTTATTACACGCCCGCTGTTTGTGAATGCCGCTTTTTCACCGGCCAAACCGGTCAACTCAAAGCCGCCTTGAATGTCGGTGAAGGTATAACCATGGCCGCTGTTAGCCTTCAAATACGCTCTACACTCGGGTGTAAGATCACCCTTAGGATCAAATTGCAAAACCACAGGGCCAAAATTTTTCATACGCAACTCGCCGGTTACAAGTTTTCCGTCTTTATACTGTGAAACATATTCACGATTAGTGACAGAGTCGCGCTGGGTTGCTACAAAATCCTTAACGGAACCATTGGCATTATAGCTCTGCGGCATAATAACCTTGGCCGGTGCCACGAGTTTTCCGTCTTTGTACTCAGCGCCCAAATATGCTACCGCAATTTTTCCATCTTTGTATTCAGCAATACAAATCGTCATCTGGGCATCGGCTTTGGTTGAGAATCTATTCACTTCCGCTGTACGATAATTGCCGGCAACGAAGTCCTCGGGTTTCCCGATAAACAACCTGGAACCTGCTTGATAAATTTGAGCACCCGGCTCCAGTTTCAAACCCGCGATCATGCGATCAGCCTGAATTTTTGCCTGATCCGGCGACATCCCTTTGGCCACAAGTGAGGCGACCACGCTGGTTTCTAAAGCGGCACCATCCAATTTAGGTGCCGACACCTTGGTACCATCCGGCATGATCACTATAGGCTGTCCATTTTCAAACACCAATTTACCAGGTTCCCGAATGGCGCTCAGGTCAACAAACTGAGGCTGCCGAGAAATATCCACAGACCCCACCTGATGCGTCACGGGATCAATGGCAACTTCATAAATTTTTCCACCCACTATGATCTCGCCGGATGTCTGCCCCTTAATTATCATAACGTCCTGAACTGAAGTTTTACCATCAATTGTGACCGACACACTATGCCGCGTTTCCATCAATGTAAGCGTTGCTCCGCCATTGGTGGAATAAACCGCAACCGGTTTTTCACGTCCATCGGTCACCGTAACACGCGTCAAGCTAACTGCATTATCCTTGCCCTTGACGAAATCCATAGTAATCAGCCGGTCGCCCGCTTGCTGCTGCAAATGCAAGGAACCGTCCGCCGCCTTGACCACGGTCCCAATACCTTCAACGTTGACTGTCTTTCCCGGCGTCAGTTTATCTCCCTCAGCAATAACTCGCTGGGTGATTTCCGTCGACATGTTGCTTAAATTAAGCACATCCTTGCCCATGACACCGTTCAATTCCAAGGCACGGGCAAAATTTTCCGTGCTCAATTTATTGGTAGCGATATCGCTGCGCACGCCTTCAATTGCCGTTTTCGCCACGGCCTCATATTCCGGAGATTTTGGACTCATTCCTGTTTTATTTAAAACATCCAACGTTTGCAGGGCCAAATCAGTCCGGGATATTTCCGGCATTTTGATACCTGCATTGTAAGCCGCCAAAGCGGTTTTCTGCGCCCCGGACACGTCGCCCAGGCTCATCTTCATAACTGATGCCTGCTGCATGAGCGCGGGATTGCCGCTGGCAACAGCATGGTCGACAAACTTTTGAAGATTTGCCGGATTGGTGCTGCCTTCACGCGCAATGATCATCTGATCAGCCTTGGCCAGCAAACCATTGGCCTGAGGTGAGTTATTCTGCCCGACCTTGGAGTAAATCTGTTCAGGCACGTCCTTGGCAACCGCTTGGTACTTGTCCATAACGAGCTTCTGGAAATCCGCCGATCCTTCTTTAATGCCTTTGTCGTAAGCTTCGCGCAATACGCTCTGATTCTGCGCCAATGCATTGGGCGACTGGTTGGCCAATATAGTGGCTTCCTTCAAGTTGGCGGGAGTACCTTCCGGCACTAACCCTGTCAATGTCTGTGTCTGTCCATTGGGGCCTGGTATTTGCATACTTTGTGTGTCGGCAACCAATTTGGAGCCGCCTTTACCATCCGAGCGGTATACTTGTTCGCCGTGCGAAGTTTGAACACTAATATCTTTGGATCCCGCGGCCTGGAAACCCGTATGATTTTCCGTAGAGAAGAAATTGGACAATCCGTTTCCAACCGTGGTCTCGCGCCCCAAAACCGCTTTGACCGTGCCGTTTTGGTTTAATTGCAGCTGATAGTTATTGCCATCACTGCCCTTGGCCGTGATGGACCTATTGTTGCTATTCACAGGAATCTGGTAGTCCAAATCAACCTTTGTCCCATTGGCATTAAACGATGCGGTGGCATTATTGCTCGGTCCTCCGCTCGGTTCGCCGCCAAATATGCCTCGATATGCCGCCCCCAACAGGCCGTGGCCTTCAGGTTTGATTTTTGAATCAAGACCATCAATTTTTAAGGGTTCTCCTGCATTATTGGAAGCGTTTTTCGTCCCGCCATTATCCGACCCGCTGCCCTTGCCCCCACCGTTGTTGGCTCCGCCGTTGTTCGCATCTCCGCTGCCCTTGGCCGAATTCGGCACCACGTTTTCTCCCGGAGCCATGCCCGACAGCAATGCCTTCAAATTCTGCGCCGGTGTTTTATCTCCATTAAGACGTTCCCCAGGTGAGCTGGAACCGCTCGCGCCGCCGCCGTTCACGCCACCGCCATTAACACCATTGGGACCCGCGGCCTTGCTGAAGGTCTGATCTTTGACCGGGGTTGTATTGTCGCCGGCAAATTCCGCAACTTTAAGCGCCGCAGTATTGCCGCTGCCGGTTTGTGACATCACCAAATTAACTGCAGGCTTTCCTCCGCCGCTGATTTGCGCGCTGATCACTTGATTGCCTTGTGCATCAGTTGCCGCCATCAGGGTTACATTTTGTCCTGCCGCATTTTGGTACGTGGACACTTGCACGTCAAAATTTCCGCTGGGCAGTGTTCCGTTTTTATCCATCTGCTGCTGTAATTGCTTGAACTGCGTATTGTTGGCACTGCTGCCATTGGCCAAACCCGAACTATTCACTTTAGTTACAGGCGCTTGCGAACCATCCCTAGGTGCAACCGCGTCGGACAGGGCTTGTACGTTCTGGAGATCAACCCCCGAACCGCTGGTTCCACTGCCGCTGGTTCCACTGCCGCTGGTTCCACTGCCGCCTGTTCCATTTCCGCCTGTCCCGTTCCCACCTGTCCCGCCGCCTGTCGTGACATTACCCACCACGGTTTTGGTTTCATCATTCCGCCGCAAGGGACTCGGGTTGGTTTTGTTATTAGCCGACGCATCTTTGGCGCCGTTCAAGTCGACAATTTTTGCCGGCTCACTATTATCTTTGGCAACCTTCATTTCCACTGGTTCTACATTTTGCGGAGACATTTCCCTATTGGGTTCATTTTTCACTTGTTGTGCGGAATTCAAACCAGTGGTTTCCGGTGTTTGCGCCTGATTTTGCACTGGGTTATTTTGCGGAGTATTCTGCGGAGTATCCACCGGTTTGTTCACCGGATTATTGGTCTTCATGTTTTCCGGCAATTTCTTTTCAGTATTGCTGGGCTGCTGTGACGATGATGACGATGCCCCGCCGGCCGTGCTGGATGCCATCTCCGTTTTCGCCCTGTTCATGGCGCCGCTGGAATCAGACACGCCATTGTTGGCCAACGACTCTGCCGGTACAATCGCATTTTCCGCTGTAGACACGCTTCCGACCGGTACCGAGCCTTTACCCAAGCCCGCTCCCGTGGTACCAGTGCCTTTGTCAGTCGTGCCTTCGCTCACCCCCGCGTTTAATCCCGGGATCGGATTTTCTGTCACTGTAACGCCGTTTAAATTCGGCCCCGTCCCTGTCCCTGTGCCGTTGCCTGTTCCATTGCCTGTTCCATTGCCATTGCCCGTTCCATTGCCATTGCCCGTTTGTCCGTTGGTGCCGTCAAGCGCTTTTATTGATTGCGAGAACTGTGTTAATATCGACGGATCGCCCGTCATTGAGGCAGGCATCAATCCGGAAGCAAACTGTCCGAGGCTTTGCGCCATCTGCTGATATTGCACCGACGCGTACCCCTGCTGCTGAAACGCCGGTGCTACGTAAACTGAAAAAGCCGTTGAAGCTGCGGTTTGAATCATAGGCCTGACGACATACGACATAAACAACTGCCCTGTGCTCTTCAAGGCTGAGGATCCCGCCATTGTATCCACTGGGGACATGGCGCTGGCGCCAAATGCCGCCGCGCCCATGACGAGCGTTCCGGCCATGGAACTGACCATCGTCCGGTCTGCTTGGTTCATGTCCGTGTTTTTTTCAAGAATGGCTGAAACACCTACTTGAATCAAAACGGATCCTAAGGAAATCGCCAATGGCGATGCCACGGCCCTGAATATCGTATAACTTACACCGTCTTTCATCCCGACCAAGTCCCGCAACGAGTCTTTCAACCCATCCCACATGGATTTGGTATCTGCAAACAAACCCACAATTCCATTGGCCAACGCGCCGGCTACCACGCTTGCGCACAAGGACACCAATACAAAGAAGATCGGACTGGCATCTTGGAATTTATCCATGAAATACAGAATAATGGCTTCACGAATGACGGCCTTGAGGATACTGGTCCATACCGCCGAGCTCGACAGAGTCTTAATCAGAGCCGAGATGGCCGTGAAGGCTATAGTGGTGCCCGCCGCTTGTATTGCCGACGCCCAACCGCCCAGTGCCGCGGTCAAGATCGACAGCGCCATGGCCCAGCCTTTGGGCAGGGGCACAAACGTTGTGATGAAGAGCAGCATGATGCACAGTGCCAGCAACAACGGCGCCGCGGTTCCAACTGTTATCACCGTCAGAATTACCGACACCACAAACATCAAAATTTTGCCTATGGGGGACGCAAAGAATTTCGCGCATCCGCTCGGTTCTTTCGGTTTTTCGGATTTTTGCCTTTTGTGTTCGTGCTGTCCGCCTAAATTCCGCCCGCCAGGATCCGTGTTCGTCGGCTGGCTCCACGTCTGCGACGTCCCGTGCGTCGTTACTTCCGGCCGCGGCGGCGCTTGCGTTGTCTGTGTGCCTTGCACCCTTACGGCCGTATCCTGCACCACTTGCGTCAGGGACGGAGGGCCCGTCGTTGTCGGACCGCGGCCCGTGGCTGCTTCATATGCCCGCGCCCAATTCGAAGACCCGGAATCCAGCGCATTGTCCGATAATGGATTGTCCAATACGGTTGTGGCCACCAAGTTTGCCGCCGCTTTCATGGTCGGCTGCGTGGTGCGAACGTAACTCACGTCTTTCACATACACAACAGTCGCTACTTGCGGCCGTATAAAACGCTGCTCCAATTGCGGGTTGAAGCTTCCGTTCCAATTCATTGTCCCTGTCGGCTTTACGGTCGCATTGCCGTTTGGATTCGTCTGCCCCAAACTCGTCGCGGTTGAGCGCATGCGCGTTGTGGCGGTTTCCCCGTCCAGCCCTACCACCGTCGTCTTGGCCGCCTTTTTCCCGCCGTTTTCCGCCAGCATGGTCCCGTCCGTCACCGAACTGCCCTGCACCACTTTGCTCGCGGCCGTCACTTTGTCCGCATCCTGCACTTTCATCGTGCTCAGCATTTTGTTGGCGTCTTCCACCTTAAGCGTCGCCACTACTTTGCCCGCATCTTCAGGCTTCATGGCCGTCAGGATCTTGCCCGCGTCTTCGGGCTTCATGGCCTTCAACACTTTGCCTGCGTCT
>JAGVPM010000165.1 GCA_020052235.1 Candidatus Goldiibacteriota bacterium | reverse complement strand
GGAAAAGCATAAATCCGTTTTTGCAAATTGGATTGCATTTGGCCGAAATCGAACATGGGATTGGTGTCGCCCATTTTTTTAAGCGCATCCAAATAGGCGCTTTGAAATGCCTGGGAGTCGTGGCTCTTGTCCATTAATTCGCGGACCAATTCAATATTCAAAACCGATTTGAGGTATTTAACAAATATCGTGTCGTTAAAGGCGGAATTGGGGGCGAAAATATTTTCGTTTTGCGCCAACAATTGTTCCACCGGCGCGCGGCGGTTGCGCAACAAAGAAAAGTACGGATTCTCGTCATAGGTACGCGTGATGCGCGGCTTAATGGTGACAAAAGAAATTCTGCGTTTTTTAAATGAGCTTTCCACTCCGAGGTTGTGAAACCCGCCGGTAATCAGAACGGCCATTTTCTGCCCATGCTGATCCATTTGTTTTAAAATATTTTGCACAAATGCATCCGAACGTTTATCCGCCACTTCATAAAAATTCGCGGCTAAATTAATGTATTCGTCCAGCTTAATAACCCCTTGATCCAGATCCGAGGAAACGGCGTTGCGGTAGCAAAGGTTGTCTACGAAGCCCACCAATTTGGTGATGGAAAATTCATCCTTATGCGCCCGGTAATATTCCAAATCCTTGGCCGTGGCGCTGATAACGAGCATGTTGGAAATAATTTTCAGCACGAATAAATAATGGTCCAGCAGGCGCTGGTCCTGGGAGGTATACAGGCGTTCGCGGATCGCGCGGTCCAAATCCTCGCCGTCGTTGAGCAATTTATCGTAATCGGAATCCGTGCTTACCGGCAGCCGGTGTTGCGAAGCATACAGGTTTAAAACCGGAAACGCCCCTAAAGAAATTCCCTGTTGCTTGGCTTGCTCCAATAAAAAATTGCTGTAGGTTTCCAGGGTTATGGCTTCCGTGTCGTATTGTTCGCGGAAGTGATCCAATTTTGCCAGCTCGGTGGAATACAAGGGAACTTTTAATTTTTCCAGCAACGTTTTCAGGTCTTCACAATACCCTTGGCTTTCTTCGCGCAAAAATTTAAGCAGGGTTTCTTTGTTTTGATCGTAGAGGGCCTGGTTTTCAATGCCTTCCAATGCCAGGGTCTTTTGCCCGGTGGCAGCCAAATATTCAGCCCCCGTGATGCGCCCGCGCTTTAAAAAATATTGTCCTACGTTGGTTTTAACCGTTTCGATGGGGAATGAACCCAATTTGGAAACATTAACCGGTTTGCTCTCGCCTTCCACCCCCACCAGCTGCAAACCATTTTGTTTGGCCAAATTCTCCAACAATGTCGCAATGTTGCTTTGGACTTCATAATTGCAATGCAGGTCGTGTATGTACACGATCAACTTGCCGGATTTGCCTTCAAAACTGCTGACCACACGGCCAAGTTCGGGTGCAACATTGACCACGGTGCCGCTGGTTTTAAAAGCAATCTGAGTTTGCAGTTTGGCCGGATTGGCCGGGTAATTGGAAGGTTCGAAGGCAAAGGCCAGGTAGGGAAAAATAAACGATACCATGACCAAAATAGCTATGCTCTTGCACCAGACCCGCCAAAATGGAGAACGCCAGTTCATAATGCCTCCAAGAAGTTTGTACCTATATTTATCGGCTTTTGATTCCCAAAAAAACATAGGGAAACACTCCCTTCGAAATGAACTAAATGTAAACCCCCACACTATATTTATATAGTATGAAGAGCCAAAAAAATAACCTGCCAAAAAATAAGACAAAGAGTCTCTTGTGTTTCCTAAAAGTATTTTTAAGAAACCAAAACGAATCGCAGACTCTCCGACTAGTAATAAAAGTATAGCATACGGTCAAATCGAAAGCAATTGTTTGAAAATTGCACGCACACTTTTTTACGCTTATTTTAAAAGGGTTTTTGAGTAAAAACTGATTTTTATACAAAAAAAGCCCGGTCAGGTTACCCCAACCGGGCTTTTTTCCTTTCGAAAATTTCTTGCCTTACGCAGCGCCGTCCGAAGTCTTCAGCTTCATGGGCTTATCCGGCTGCCATTGCACCGGGATGTTTAAGTTCACGCCCAGTTGATTCAACTGTTGTATGGATCGAATAAACCTGTTGTTCAACATAAGCGTCTGCGCAGGTTGCGATGTTGGCGTTAATTGGATGTTCAGTGTATTCGCCGTGGTCTTTATTTCCGATTCAATATTAATTCTAAACCGCAGCGCCTTGAGCACGTTTACCATTTCATGCGCCAGGATTGTTTGTTTCCCAACATTACCCTCGCCACGGATTTGACCGCTAAACACGTCCATGGCCGCACAGACCGCATTATTATAATTTTCTTCCGATACCATCTGCCGGGTTCCCGGAACCAGCAGGCCGCCCACGGCCAGCATGAACCTGTCGTCATGCATAAGCGCCTGCTTAACCTCGTTGGAAATCTTAGCCTGCTCCAGCTGGTCCATCACACTGGCTGTAGGATTGGTTTTCCAGGCAATATCATTGCGCTGCGCGATCAGCAACCCGGCAACGGCCAAGCTCCCGGCTGCCAACCCGCCCAACACCAACGCTATGGGCTAGGCCACAAAGGCCACGCCCACGGTCAATATACCCATAGCCGCTCCAGTAGCCGCAAACTTGAAGCTCGCCCGGTCTGTAACCTTAAACGGTTCGCTCTTCAACCTTTCTGCTTGGACAAATCCTTTGAACAAGCCCTGCTCCATTATTTTCAATCCCAACGGCTTGTCGATTACTTTTCGGTATTCAGCCAATGTTGAACCAAAGCGCAGCTGGAACTCCTGCTCGGCCTGAGTTATATCAGCTTTATCTTTAATGCTGCCGATCTTTTCCAACGCTTGAGCCATTTGAAGTCCACCGTCTTTTTCCATGTTCAAAATGGCGGCCGAAAGGTCATTCAAGTCCGCTTCGCCGTATTCTTTGCCTCCAAAGGCCGCTTGCAACGCTTTATACGCCGCTTCCAGCTTCGCCTGGTCTTGACCCGGCCGCCCTTGAATCTGAGACTTCAACACTTCACCTTTGAGCATAAAATTCTGAATGCAAACCGCCAACAACAACTCGGGATTCTTTTGCAGTTCCTCGGTCTGCAGCAAAGGCAACTCCCTCAGGGCTTCAATCTCTTCAAGCAAACCGGGCGTACGCTTGGCGATCTCGGTTGCTGCTGATAAGCTTACCTGATTCATAAACGCACGGATAAACCGGTTGGTCGCAAAGAATCCGGCCGCGTCTTTAGGTATGACCAGGCTGTTGTCCCTGACCTGTTGCGCGTCCGCCACATTGATGGACTTGAATACATCGGTTAAAGACACCGTGCTGTTCTTCAATCCTTGTTCCAGCAACGATACCATAGTGGCCACCAAATGCATGTGAGCATAGCTTGCAGCCTGATTCCCCACGAACAATCCGATTCCGCGTTCGTCCAAAAGTTCTTTCAAGGTTTCCACAGCTTTGTCCGAATTCCGGCTGCCGTCCATTTTCTGCTTCCATTGCTCAAGCAGTGTTCCAGACGAAGCCTCGGTCCGTACCTCCGTTGCGCCGCGGGCAGCCGTCTCAACCAAAGGCTTGACTTCCAAGCCGGTTTTCGCTGCATCCGTCTGCAATATCCCGGCCCCGCTGCGGATCGCCAGGGTATTTGCCATGCTTACGCCCGGCGTGCCCACCAACAACGAAGTACCTACCAGCATACGCGCCATGGCAGGAGCCATGCCTGACCACCGTGCAGCTGCATTTTCGAAGAACGATCCTGATTTTTGATTCTCCCCCACCGTTGTATTAAGGTTATAACGCGTCTTCAAATCCCCGGCCAATATACCTCTTAACTTTTGCTCATCTGCCATTTGCTTTTGATTAATCCCAGATTCAACCACGAAGTGCAACACCCTGACGGAAAGCTTCCGCAGGAGTTAAGAACTTCAAGCATTTCATTGGCCGGTTATTCAGCCAACGT
>JAGVPM010000121.1 GCA_020052235.1 Candidatus Goldiibacteriota bacterium | reverse complement strand
GCGGCGGGGCGTAGGTATTCAACGGGTGCGTGACATCCTGGTCCAAGGCATAAAACTCAGGAATAATATCCAGTTCCTTGAAATACGACTTGGTTAATTTTATAAATTCCGACAACGAAGCCGGCGTCAAAACCTCTATCTTTAAATCAATATTCGGCATCTTTTATCCCTTCTGAGTCGTTGCCGACTGCCGTAAATATCGAACCCGTTCCACGATCGGCGGATGTGAATAATGAAAGGCCGCATACCAAGGATGCGGATGCAAATTGCTCAAATTATCCTTAAACAATCCGATCAAGGCATCTGCCAACGCGGATGCTTGTCCGGTCAATGCCACGGCATACGCATCCGCTTCCCGTTCCTGCTTCCGGCTGAAATAACTGCTGATGGGCTCCATGAAAAAAGCCGGGATCGACCCAACAAACAGCAACCCAAACACATCGGAAAAGAACGCCCCGTGGTTTAAGCCAAAGGCCCCCGAGATCCAAGTTTGCCGCAGCGCCAAATGCACTGCATACAACACTCCCAATGCCAGGGTTTCCGTGACCAGCAAACGTTTTAAAATATGTTTCTTTTTCCAATGGCCGGCCTCATGGGCCAGAACCGCCAGTAATTCCCCAATGGTGGTTTTTTGCAGCAAGGTATCAAATAAAACAATCCGCTTTACTGGACCGATGCCGGTAAAATACGCGTTGGTATGGCGGCTGCGTTTGGATGCGTCGCTCTCAAACACCCGGCTGACGCGTAACCCGGCCTTTTGCATCAGACTCCGGATGGCTTCCAGCAATTCCGGTTGATCCACTGGTTTGAATTTATTGAACATGGGTTCTATGACCAAGGGTGCAATCACCATCAATACCAAACTGAAGATCAGAAAAAAGGACCAAACCCAAAGCCACCAGGTATTGGGAAACCGCTGAATCAGCCATAAGGCGCCGCTCAGCAGCAACCCCATGAACACCACGGAAAGGAGAATGGATTTTATATTGTCGATAATCCAGAGTTTGAGAG
The DNA here is from genome assembly GCA_020052235.1 of Candidatus Goldiibacteriota bacterium. GTDB lineage: Bacteria > Oederibacteriota > JAAXVQ01 > JAAXVQ01 > JAAXVQ01 > JAAXVQ01. The sequence goes on along the minus strand of JAGVPM010000121.1, from coordinate 11,532 downwards.
TCTGAGTATTAAATCCAAAACGTTGTTCCAAACGGAAGGTTTGATACCAGCCAAAGGGCAGCCCCAGCAACGAAGCAATAATGAGCAGGCCTAAAAAATATACGCAGCCTTGCAGCACAAACGTAAGCGGCAGGGAAAAAATCCAGCCATTGTATACATCCCATAAACCGCTATATAAAAAAAACAACAAACCGGCGGCATTAATAAGGGAAATCCAAGTTGAAAACCCCATTTTCGCCAGGGTGTATTCACGGCTTTTCGCCAGCAAACCCGCATCCGCCACACTTTCAAAACCCGCGGGTATTTCCAGGCCATGTTGTTTCAAATAGGTGTGGTTCAACCGCTCCAACCATTGTTCCAGGATCACGGTTACTCCAAACGCACCTAAAACCCACCAACGGAATGTTTCCAGTATTGCACCTCGGGTGTACTGTCATTTCGAGGAGCGAAACGACGAGAAATCTAAAAGAAAAACGTGAATCAGATTTCTCGCTGCGCTCGAAATGACAATTGTTTTCCAAAACACATGAAGTATCGGTTAAATCAATCTTTTGCTAACGCTCTTTTTTCACCGGCGCCGGAGGAATGCTTTCGCGGCCCAATTTCCTGAAACCCAAATACCAATCCAAATTATAATAATCCTTCCCCGCTCCGTCCTGCCGCTCTTTGGCGGCATTGACCGTAGCCGGCACGGGCACAATCACATCCTCACCCGGCTGCCAATCCGAAGGCGTGGAAACCGAATACGCATCGGCGGTTTGCAAAGCAATGAGCATGCGTTTAATTTCCATAAAATTGCGCCCCGTATTGGCCGGATAAAAAAGCATGCTGCGGATGCGCCCCTTGGGATCAATGATAAACAACGCGCTATAAGTCCGCCCCTCGCCGGATACGCTCGGAAACAAGCCGTATTTTTTCAATACTTCAATTTTGGGATCCGCGACCAAGGGGAGCGCGACATTAACCCCCTTCATATTCTTATAGACGATTTTTTCTTGTAAGGAACGTATCCAGGAAATATGACTGGTCAAACTGTCCCCGGAAATACCCACCCAATCGCAATTGACGGCCTTAAACTCAGGCGCCATGGCCGCCAAGGTGAGCACTTCGGTGGTGGCTACCGGGGTGAAATCCGCGGAATAACTAAATAAAACCACCCACTTATTTTTATAATCACGGGGAAAATTGATCTTGCCTTGCGTGGTATCGGCCGAAAATGCCGGTGCATCCTCGCCGATCATTGGGGCCCGCGCCAGGTCATTGGGTTTGACCGGCTCAGCGGCGCCGGCCAAAACAGTTCCGGCCCTAAAACCGAATACGCTTATCAAAGCTATGGCAATCAACTTCTTTAACATAACGCCTCCCAAGCGGGTGTAAATGTATGTGGTGGGTCTTTAGTGTAATAACCCAGCGGATATTTGTCAAGCTGAGACGCGAATGCAAACCAAACCATACAACTCATTAACTTATTCACCCACCGCCGGTTCCGCACATTTTTCTTCCAGGCAACGAACTACACCCGGAATAAACACGGCGATCCCCGCCAACGAAACAACAGCCGAGGCGGCAAAGGCGGCGGACAGCCCATAGTGCTTCCCCAACCAGCCTATGCCCGGCCCCAGAATGAAATAAGAAAGCCTGAACAACCAGCTCTGGATGGACATGACCGTGGCGCGTTTGTCGCTGAATGTTTCCTCGTGGATATATTTCCCCAGAATGGGAAACGTCAATCCGCGCAGCAGCGTCACGCTGTAAGCCCCGGCCAAGGCCCAGTATCCCGGCGCCCAAGCCAAGCATACATATCCCAGCACTGCGGGCAGAGGCAGCAGCCAGAGGATGCGCGCGGCGCCGAGCTTCTTTTCCCAAACATGCGCGTAATGGCTGGCCAACCCCGCCGGTAATGACAACGCCGCCCATAATGCCCCAAAAAGCCAGATGGGCACCTGTTTCTCCTGCCAGCAAGGCTGATACAGCCAAACTCCCAACATGGTGCTCAACCCGCAGGCAGCCATGAGTGGAATCACCCAGCGCACGACTTTGCTTTTAATGAATACAAAACGCGCAATCTTGTACAACCCATACCACGTGCCGCGCGGATGCCCCGCTGTTTGCCGTGGCGGTTCATGAATTCCGAGGCACAATCCAAATGCAATTAAAGCCGCGAATCCGGTGAGGACAAATGTAAGCTCCAGCGGCAACCAACCGGCCAAAACTCCGCCCGTGAGCGCGGCAAAGGCTTCACCCCAATGATTTCCCGCATATTGCTTGCCTTCCACCTTGGTGAAGCTTTCCGCCGCTTTTAATTCCAACAAGCTCTCATACACCAAGGCCGTATCCGTACCCGAAAGGAACCCAAACGCCAGTCCCAGGTAGACTTCAGCAAACACAAACTGCGGGAACGTATGCGCAAATGAATAAAATATCCAGCCCGTGGCCGCAATGCCCGTGCTCAGCAGCAAGGTTTTCTTGCGCCCCAAACGATCGCCGATAAAACCCGTGGGAATTTCAAACACCAGCACGGACACGGAAAAAATCGCCTGCAGCCAAAAAATATCCAGCAAGTCCAATCCGAATTTTTTCCAATATAAGGTAATAACCGGAATACAAAACAGCGCAGCAAATAAAATGCGCACCCAGGCCACAATCCGAATGTTCTTGCGATTGGCGTCCATAGTTTAAAAGCTCTCTATTGTTTGCTTCCTTGAGCATCGAAAGTCCGCACGAAATCCACCAATTCCCGATATCGCATCCGGGCCACTCCGACGCGTTCATCGGCTGCGCCGTAGCTGATCAGCAAATCATCTCCGAGCCGGATCAACCCGGTGGCGAACACGCAGGGAGTCTTAAATTTGTGGGGCATTTCCCACGGGTCTTGCGCAAACATCACGCGCTCAGAGCAGCGGTGCGTGATGCGCGGAAACCCCTGCGCCTGCTCTTCCAAAATCATGAACGACTGGGTGTAACCGACCACCGCGTCCTGCTTGCCGTGGTAGCAGAGGAGCCATTCTTTATCTGAAATCCGGATCGGCGGAGTCGAGGCGCCAATCCGGTCGCCTTCCCAGGGAAACATCGGCGACGCCACCACGGTTTGACTCTTGGTTTCATTCCAAAGCGTTTTCAAACTATCCGAAGCACAAACAAATATTGACGGCAGCTTTTCCGATACTCCGGGATAATTGGCAGGTACAAACGGCCGATGCAAACTCACATATTGCTTGCGCCCGTTAATGGCCAGCTTCTCCGGAAACAGCACCACATCGCGGTCCTCGCCGTACTGCGGATCAGTCAGATGAATCACGTAGTGAAACGCGTTTTCATATTCCCCATGGGCCAAGCGTTCCAAATCCACTTTATACAACACGTTCACGGTCACATTTTCCGAAGCGGCTTTGCCAAAAGGATTTTCCGCTGTCTTGATCCACGAGGGCGCGCACTGGGATGGTTCATCATGAATCCAGTAAGGCCCCGGGGGCATCAGACGGCAGGCCACAATGACATAGCATTGGCCTTCCAGGAAAAACAGGCGCGGATCTTCGATGCAGCCATTGGCATGGTTGGTGACCGTTTCGTTGTCGCAATTGCGGATGGTCACGTCCTTGATCTCATACGCAAGCGCCGGTGCCAAAGCCGGACGGGAAAAATCAGTCGTCCAAGTTCTCCCTTGATCTTTGCTGCAGGCATATCCCAGAAATATGGGATAGGGCATGGGGCGGCCGGGAATTTGTTTTTGCGGCCAGGGACCCGTGGCTCGAAACAGCATATGAATGCGCCCCGTCTTTGGGTCTTCAATCACCGCCGGGTTTAACACCATCTCATCGGCCCAGGGTGAACCTTTTTGGGGTTCCAGCACCAACGTACGCGAATGAATAAAATTAATGGCCATAACGAAAATAACTCCTCGGGAAACTGAATAGAATTGAGACAGATTAAGAGATTTCTTTGTTTTCGTCAAGTTCCAATCGCCGGGCGCAATGAATTGCGCCCCTACGGGCTTTACCTGCGGCGCAAACTAAAGTACAATGATTTTTCGTACGCTATTTTTCTTTTTGGTGAAGGCATGTTGATTCCTTGGTATGCGATTTCGATTCTAAGTTTGCAATGCCTGTTGCGCGGGTTTCAAATATTTTGGATCCATCAGCACAACACTCTGCCGTCCGGAATCTGGGCCCAGTTGCCCTGGCTCCTCTGGACCGACGTGTGCGTGGCCGTTTTGGCGGGGATCGTTTGGGACTGGGGATGGCCGCAATTGTCCCGCCGTCTTCTGCCCAGGCGGCAAAAGCAATTACGCCTATGCTTTATCGCCGCCTATGCTTTGCTCTTAGCCTACCTGGGTTTTTCCTTTAAATTCTATTCCCTATTCGAAACTTTTTTTAATTACAGTTTCTGGATCCAGGTGGACCGCCTGTCCGCGTACTGGCGGAATATTTTAGCCGAAGTTGATTTTTGGATGCTCGCGTGCGAATTGATTCTGGCAGCTTGCGGGACACTCACCGTATACGCGGCCCGGCGGTTCCCCGCCACGCCCGTTCCCAAACCCAAATTGCGCCGGACCGTTTATACATTATTGCTGGTTTTCCTAGTGGGCTTCGCACCTTTCGGGCATCATTTACCGCACCAGCAGAATTGGTTTGCTTTGGATGAAAATTTCCTTTTGGCGCTGCGCACCTTTGTACTTCCGGAACCGGCTGCAGCAACCACGCCCCGCACCTGGGAAAAAACCGCCTCCCCGGCTCAAGCCAAACGCACGGGAATACTGCGCGATTTGCCCCTGGCCGAGAGGCAAAAGCTCAATGTGGTCATTTTACTTTTGGAATCCATGACCCCGGAGTATGCCGGGATAACCCGGCCCGGCTATCGCGCGCACCTGCCCAACCTTACCCGGCTCGCGGCTGAATCACGCGTTTTTCCCAATCATTACTGCCAGGAACCGGCCACTTTGAAAAGTTTGTACTCCATTTTAACCGGACGCTATTCTTACTCAACACGCCGTTGGAAAGACTTTATTGCCCGTGCGCAATCCGATCCCTCGCTCCCGGAAATCCTACGCCAACATGGTTACAGCACATTCTTTTTGACCTCGGCCAATGGCCGTACCTATTCCCAAAACGATTTCCTGAAGGGGCGCTTTGACGAAGTTCGCGACCGCACGGTGCTGAAAAAACAATATCCCCAATGGGCGGATTTTTACGATTGCATGGACGACCGGGTGCTCATAGGCGCTTTTGACGATACCTTGCGCAACGTGAAAGACAAAACTTTTTTTATCATGCTCGCGCCTTATTTTCCGCATCACCCGTATCCAATTCCCGGACCGGAATTCAAGGTTACACCGGGAAATACGCCTTTCGAAAGGTATCAAAATTCGATTCATTTCACTGACTATTTGGTCGGCGAGCTGCTCCGGGTTTTGGATCAGCATCATCTCAAGGAAAATACCTTGCTGGTAATGCTTTCGGATCACGGCGAGGCCTTTCAACAGCATCCGGGCAATTACCTTCACTCGATTTATCTCTATGAAGAAAACGTCCGCACCGTGTGCCTGTTCCGCAACCCGCGCCTGATCAAACCCGGCACCTCCCTTGAGCTCACCCGGCATATTGACGTCACACCCGCCATTTTAAATGCCTTGGGATATCCTTATACCGCAGCCGACGGCGTGGATTTTCTTGAATTCCAATCCCCGGTCACAGCAAGTTTTTATACGGTTTTCAATGATCCGCGTTTCGGCATGCGCGACCGGTATTGGAAATATATTTTCAACCAACGGTACGGCACCGAGGAACTTTTCAACCTGGAAACCGATCCGCAAGAGCAGCATAATCTGGCGGAAACAAATTCCCGGCAATGCCTGCAATACCGCAATGATCTGAAAATTCTAAAAGAAAAAATCCGTTAACCCCCTCCTTTGCATTCCGCTCTAACAAAATCCTAACATTTACTTGCATCTGTGCCATTGACTCGTTTATGCAAACGCGGTATAATCCGCCCTGTGATTTTTTCATAGGCCCTTTCAAATTAACCCATGGAAAATTAAATACCCGACACGGCCTTGAACATGCTGAATAGCCGTGCTGTGTCAGGTCCATGGTTGTGGCACCGAATCCTGAACACCGGCGCAAATTTCCGGTGTGCAGGGACAGCCTAAGGAGGCGTATTATGTTCTCGAAATTTTTCAAGCGCGAAACCGAGTTCGGCCATTTTATGTTGTGCTATGCTGATAACATCGAAAAATCAAGCGAGCAATTCGCCGCGTTCATCCGCGTGTTCGATCCCAAAAAAGTGGATGATTGGATCAAACAAATCAAGGAACTCGAACATGCCTGCGATGTAAACACCCACCAAGCCATGAACTGGCTGGAGAGCACATTCATTGTCAACTTTGACCGCGAGGACATTCACCGCCTGGCTTCGGATTTGGACGATATTGTCGATTTTATGGATGCCGCGGCCACGCGGATTTCCCTCTATAACGTAACCGAAATTTTGCCCGATATCGTGAAACTGGCCGACGTATTGAGCTTGGCCTGCAAAGAAACCGCCAAAGCCATTCGTGCCATTTCAGGCCCGAAACTCAACCGGCAAATCCTGGACATTTGCAAAAACATCAAAAACTACGAGGAAGAGGGCGACACTATTTACCACCGCGTGCTTGCTTCCCTTTTCAAAGGTGATAAAAATCCGCTGGATGTGATCAAATTCAAGGAAATCATTGAAGAAATCGAACGTTCTTTGGACAAGTGCAATCAAACAGCCATGAACGTTGAATCCATTATTTTCAAATACACTTAACGAGGGCCGGTTATGTTTGAGCCGATTGCGCATATTCCTTTATTCTTCTGGGTCGTCATCCTGGCCGCTCTGGCGTTTGATTTTGCCAACGGTTGGCACGACACGGCCAATGCCGTAGCCACGGCCATTTCCACCCGGGTGATGCGGCCGCTGACGGCCATTACGCTTTCCGCAATTCTCAATTTCGCCGGTGCTTTGCTGAGCACCAAAGTGGCCAAAACCATCGGCGGCGGCATCATCCACCCCGAAGTGGTCAGCAATGTCAACGGCAGTTACGTCATCTTTGCGGCCATGATCGCCGCCATTTCCTGGGAAGTCTATACCGTATTCAAGGGACTGCCTGTCTCCGGCTCGCACGCCCTGATAGGCGGATTGATCGGCGCAGCCGTTTCCCTTTACGGATTTAAAGTCGTCGTTGGTTCCGGCGTTCTAAAAATACTCCTCGCCATGTTGATTTCACCCATGCTGGGTTTTATGCTCGGTTTCATTATTTTAAAATTCAGTTATGCCATTGCCTCCTGGATGAAACCCTTTCAGGTCAATCGGCTTTTCGCCGGGCTCCAGGTGTTCACGTCATCACTCATGTCGTTGATGCACGGTCAAAACGATGCGCAAAAAGTCATGGGCGTCATAACCCTGCTGCTCTTTACCGGCGGCTATTTTGGGCCCGGCGAATTTAAAAACGTGCATGTTCCCATATGGGTCATGCTGGCCTGCGCCACATCCATGGCCTTGGGCACGGCCGTGGGCGGACGCGCCGTTATCAAAACTTTGGGCCGCGGGCTTTCCCATTTGCGGCCCATTGAAGGAGCTTCCGCCGAAGCTTCGGCTTCATTGGTCCTGGAAGGCGCCGCCGCTCTGGGAGTCCCTGTTTCCACAACCCATACCATCACGGGTTGCATCGTGGGAGTGGGCAGCGCCAAGCGCATGAAAGCCGTCAAATGGTCCGTCGGTGTGCGGATATTGTATGCCTGGATTTTAACCCTGCCCGTCACTGCCGTCCTGGGCGCATTGCTGGCGCGTACAATTGTTGCCTTCTGCCGCTAAACACGGTAAATCCGCATCTAAACTTAAAAACTTGACAAGCCGTTAACTTCCGATTAAACTGTGTTCAATTCTTTGGATTGAGGTTAATTCCCATGCAGCGCGAAGACACGACTAACTTATTGGTATCCGTACCCCGCTTACTCGCAGTAGTAAGCGTAGTCGTAGTTATTTTCGCGCCTTAAGGGGATACTTAACAGTAAGTTATCAAAACCCCTGCCGGTGCGAATCGGCAGGGGTTTTGTTTTTTCCGCCCCTTCCCACCGCACATAAGCACGGGCATTAAAAAAGGAAATCGTCCCATGATTCAAGAAACCGGCGCCAACATTATTGTCCATTTGCTCGAACGCCAAGGAATCCGGATTGTAACCGGCATTCCCGGAGGCATGAACCTCCCCCTGTATGATGCCTTTTCCCGCAGCACCCTGATCAAGCACGTGTTGGCGCGCCATGAACAGGGCGCGGGTTTCATGGCCCAAGGCATGACCCGTTCCACGGGCCAACCGGCCGTGTGCCTGGCCACGTCCGGACCGGGTGCCACCAATATTTTAACCGCCATTGCCGACGCCAAACTGGACTCCATTCCCATCATCTGCATCACGGGCCAAGTGCCCGTGCCTTTGATCGGCACCGATGCTTTCCAGGAAGTCGACACCTACGGCATGACCATCCCCATTACCAAGCATAATTTCCTGGTGCGCAATGCCGCGGAACTGCTCACGGTGATCCCCGAAGCGTTTCGCATTGCCCTGTCAGGGCGTCCGGGTCCGGTTCTGATTGACGTGCCTAAGGACGTGCAGAATCAAACCGTGACCTTTGAAGCTTGGCCTGAACCGGGCCAGGCAACGCCAACCCCGGCCGCCGATCCCAAAGATATTGCCGCGGCCGCCCAACTCATCAATCAGGCGCAGCGCCCCATCCTCTATCTCGGCGGCGGTGTAATCCACGCCAATGCGTGGGAAACCGCGCGTGCTTTGGCGGAGAAAGCCCACATCCCGAGTGTTATGTCCTTGCTGGGCTTGGGGGTCTTGCCTGCACATCATCCATTATCTCTGGGTATGCTGGGTATGCACGGTGCGCGTTATGCCAACTGGGCCTTGGAAGAGTGTGATCTCCTCATTGCCGCCGGAAGCCGTTTCGGCGACCGGGCCACGGGCAAGGTGGCCCAATTTTGCCCGCAAGCCAAAATCATTCACCTGGATATCGACGCGAGCGAAATGGATAAAATTAAAAAAGCCGACATCCGGGTTCTGGGCGATTTGCGGGACACGCTCGCTTCCCTGCTGCCTAAAATCGAAGCGCAGGACCGGACAGCTTGGTTGACACGCGTGGAGGCCTTGAAAAAAGAACATCCGCTTTATCCTGAAGCCGAGGCCTTGGATCCCGCCGGGCTTATCCGCACCGTGGGGCGGTTGCTTCCCGAGAATGCCATTGTGGCCACGGATGTGGGCCAGCACCAAATGTGGACCGCGCAAAACTACCCGCACCGCCAACCGCGTTGTTGGCTGACGTCCGCTGGATTGGGCACCATGGGGTTTGGCTTGCCTGCGGCCATTGGCGCGGCCCTGGCCAATCCGGACCGGATCGTGGTGAGTTTTTCCGGGGACGGCAGTTTGTTGATGAATATTCAGGAACTGGCCACGGCCGTGGAAGAGAACCTGAATGTGAAAATCATTCTTTTCGACAATCAAGCCCTGGGATTGGTGCACCAGCAACAGGACTTATTTTTCGGCAAGCGGTACTTTGCTTCCAACTTTAAATTCCGGACGGATTTTGTCAAGATCGCGCATGGTTTTGGCCTGCGCGCCTTGACTTTGAATGGTTCCACCGAGCCCGAGTTTCTTTTAGAAGAAGCCCTGCGGACCGAGGGCCCGTTTTTGATTCATGTTCCCATGGATGTGCACGACAAGGTTTTCCCCATGGTTCCGCCCGGGGCAGCCAACAAAGATATGCTGGGAGGTGATTCTCATGACCGCGCTTAACCTCAAACGGACAGTGCTGGAACTCACGGTTAAAAACCATCCCGGCGTGATGTCGCACGTGGTCGGACTTTTTTCCCGGCGCGCGTTTAATGTCGAAGGCATTTTGTGCATGCCGGTTCCCGACACGGACACCAGCCGGATTTGGCTTTTGGTCAATGACGATGACCGTTTGGAACAATTAATCAAGCAGCTCCAAAAATTGCAAGACGTAATCGCCGTGCAGCAGCACGGTGCCGCGCACGATGTGTTCGTGCGGTTGGAGACTTTTTTCAACGCTTAACCCGCAGCCTTTGCAGGGAACAGGCATGCCTGTTCCCTGCAAAATTTTTCCAATAAAATGAAGATGACCCTTTTTTAAAAACCAGGTACAATACGCTTTTCCAATTTTATATCCGGCGAAAGGAAAAATCGCATGAGCCTGTCTAAAAAAATACTCTGGGGGCTGGTGTGCGTCATTGGCGGTATTGCCATGGCCGTGGTCACCGGCATCCTCAACCCTGCGGAAAAAGTCAACGCGCTTTGGATCATCACGGCTTCCGCATGTTTTTACGCCATCACTTACCGTTTTTATGCCGCGTTCATCATATCCAAAGTTTTATCCTTGGATGAAAACCGCGTTACCCCGGCCTATCGGCTGAATGACGGCATTGATTATCACCCCACCAACCGCTGGGTTCTGTTTGGCCACCACTTCGCGGCCATTGCCGGCGCGGGCCCCTTGATCGGCCCCATGCTGGCGGCGCAATTCGGTTATCTGCCCGGATTTCTTTGGATTCTGATTGGTTCGGCTTTTGCCGGAGCCGTGCACGACACTGTGATCTTAGCCGCTTCGGTCAAACGCGACGGAAAATCCTTGGCGCAAATCGCCAAGGCCGAGATCGGGCCCGTGGGCGGTTTCGCCGCCTCGCTGGCCATCATCTTCATCATTATCGTGGCCCTGGCCGGACTGGGTTTGGCTGTGGTTAATGCGCTGAGCGAAAGCCCCTGGGGCACCTTCACCATTGCCGTCACCATTCCCATTGCCTTCTGCATGGGGATCTATTTGAAATACCTTCGTCCGGGCAAGATCGGAGAGGTCAGCCTCATCGGCGTGGTCCTGCTGACCGCAGCGGTAATCGCCGGGCACTGGATTCCCGGTTCTCCTCTGGCACCGTATTTCACCCTGACCCGGAATCAAATGATCTCGGCCATGGCCGCCTATGGGCTCTTAGCTTCGGTGCTTCCGGTTTGGATGCTGTTATGCCCGCGCGATTATCTTTCCACCTATATGAAAATCGGCACCATCGTGCTTTTGGCCGTCGGCATCATGTTCATGGCTCCCCAAGTGCAAATGCCCGCCTTCACGGCGTTTATCCACGGAGGCGGACCGATCATCCCCGGCAAACTTTTCCCCTTCATGTTCATCACCATTGCCTGCGGAGCCATCTCGGGATTTCATTCCCTGATCTCCTCGGGCACGACCCCTAAAATGATCATGAACGAACGCGAAATAAAAATGATCGGCTTTGGCGCCATGCTCACCGAAGGGTTTGTCGGCATGATGGCCCTGATCGCCGCGACCATCCTAATCCCCGGCGATTACTTTGCCATTAATACCAAACTAACCTTTGAACAACTGGCGGCCATGGGTTTCCCGGTCAAAGAAATTGCTGATCTTTCCAAAGAGATCGGCGTGAATGTGGTGGGACGCCCCGGGGGGGCGGTTTCCCTGGCCGTG